>JAFTJQ010000010.1 GCA_017456285.1 Lentisphaeria bacterium | reverse complement strand
TATCTTATCTGCTTTACTCTGTCATCGGGATAGTATTCAAAAAATATTTCACTTACCTTGCTGTCACCATCCTGCAGAACAATCATGCTGATTCGATGTTTATCATCTGAAATTACTGCCGAACTTTTTTGAATAAGTTTCCCATTTGCGAAACTGTGGAAAGCAACAACGTCCCCTGCCCCATTGAATAAGGCACGCTCCTCTGATTCAATTTTTTCAGTCGAGCGGTTAAAAAGTTCAATTCTCTCCATTTTGCCATTAATTTCATTGTAGTAGTAACGAAAAGAATAGGGAGTTTTATCCCTGACAAAAAGCGTTTCTCTCAATTTTCCGTCATTGTCAAAAAGAAATGTCAGCATTAACTTGTTTTGAAAATACTCTTCAATCTTTTTTACATTGCCGTAAAATTTCCTGCTTCCGTCAAAATTCCACTCCTGCATAAAAAGCAAATTTGCTCGGGCATTTTGCAGAACAAAACACCCAAGCATAAATATCGCAACAATTTTCAGATAAAATTTTGCAGTCATAATTTAGTGATTACTTCTTGTAAACCCATTGATTTTTTGCAGTATCGAAAGAGCGAGTGATGATTCCTGAATTGAAAACTTCTTTGTCAAGCAAGTTTGCAATCTCCACTGCACTATCACTCATGCCGATTTTGTCAGCCAATTGAGCGGCAGTCATTTCAAATGCTTTTTCTGCTTCAACCGCAGCCAAAACCTTTGCACGCAACTCAAGCACGCCTTTAGCCGCCAACTTGTAAGCCTGAACTCCCGGCTGGTGGAAAGCATTGATATTAATAAATTCAGCATAAATCGCCACCGCACGCTCATAGAGAGCAATCAACATACCGAGAGTGTAGGTATTAATTGACGGAACTTTAATAGTAATTACCTGACGACCCTTGTTGCGAAGTGCCAAACTCAAGCCCTCAAGGAAGCCATGCAAATAATCACCCATATTGATACCGTCAGCAATCTGGAACTTGCATGCATCGCTCATAATTTCAATAAAAGTCGCAAAGAAATCATCACGGCCGTCATTAAGTTGCTGGATAAAAGCGTGAGCATCAGTACCGCCCTTATTACCGAAAACATTCAATCCCTGGTAAACAGCATTGCCTTCGAGGTCAAATTCCTTGCCCAAACTCTCCATAACGAGCTGCTGCAAATAACGTGAAAGCAATACCAAACGGTCAGAATAAGGTACAATTACCATATTGCGGTTGCCTTTGCCCTCACCTGCAATGTACCACATCGAAGCAAGCATCATAGCAGGGTTGCTCATAATATCTTCACGACGGGTAAGTTTATCCATAGCACAAGCACCCTTGAGGAAATCAGCAAAATCAATTCCGCACAAAGCGGCAGGCACATGACCGACAATACTGGTTTCGCTGGTACGTCCGCCGATTGATTCAGCCATTTCAAAAACTCTCAAATAGCCGTTTGATTTAGCGTATTTATCCAAGTTGCTGTTAAGCATAGTGATTGCGACAGCGTGTTTACTGAAGTCCAAACCTTTGGCTTTGTAAATATTTTCCAAAGCGGTGAGGTTATTTTTGGTCTCCTGAGTACCGCCTGATTTTGAAATACAGAGGTGGAGAGTAGTTTCGCAATCCATTACGGCAGCGACATCGACTACACCTGCGGGGTCGGTATTGTCAAGGAAGTAAATTTTTAAGTATCCGCCACGCTTGTCAGCACTTAATTCATTGTAGTAAGGACCGTTAATTGCAAACTGCATAAGTTGAGGACCTAAAGCTGAACCGCCGATACCATTAACGACAACGGCTTCAAATTTTTTACCGGTTGATGAAGTAATTTTGCCTGAACGGACATCTTCTACAAAAGCTTCAACATCCTTAAAAAGTTGACTTTGAGCATATTCTACACGATCGGAGAAGTGAGTTACCTTACGATTTTCATCGGGGTTTTTGATCGCACCTGCTTCAATATCCTTGATACCTTTGATAGCTTTAGCGAAAAGTCCTTTAGCCGCCATTTCATCCAAAGATTTCTGACAGAATTTCATTCCTGCGAAATTGATAGCGAAATTATTTTCTGCATCATTGAAGGTAAATTCCTGTGAACGTGCCACATAGTTACTGCTCATTTTTTTATTCCTTTCGATTTTTAATTTATTACAAAAAAAGATAATAAGGTAATATACCTCATTAATTTTCAAATTCAAGGTTTTCTGCATAAAATATCGAGATATTTTATCAGCAATTATAAAATTTTCAGTTATCTTGCTTGATATTTTTTTGTGGCAGTATTTACGACTTTTTTTTACAAATCAGTTAGATAGGTGATTTTTTTATTCTCAACTGAACCTGTTACCGTTCCGACTTCGGCAAGATTGAAGTAGTGAATCATACTTGAATCGTCAGTAAAATCATTTTTGCCGATTGCCGCTGCCATTGCGTGGGCTTGAGCGATTATTCTATAACGAAAAGTCTGCGGAGTTTGCACATTGCACAAATTTTTACGATCGGGGATACTCTCAATTTCTCCGTGTTCATTAAGAATATAAATTGTATCACTGCTTGGAATAACGGTACTTACTGCTTGATAATGGGTCATTGCCGAGCATGATTGGTCAATAATCTCATTACTTACAAAAGGTCTGGCAACATCGTGAATAAGGACAATATCGCTTGGGTCGGGATTTTCAATCGCTTTTACTCCTGCTGCCGAACTTGCAGATCTGCTCTCTCCGCCATTAACAATTTTGCATGGTTTGCTTAAATTCAAATAATTTACTTCTTGCTCCGTTTCTGCTCGATATGCCTCATTTGCGACAATGATTATTGCGTCAATATTCCCATTCTCTGCAAATTTCAAAACCGAATTTTGCAGCACTGAATAACCATTATCAAGTTTCAAAAATTGTTTCGGCACGGCACTTTGCATTCTGCTCCCTGCCCCACCGCACAGTAAAATTGCAATTTTTTTCATATAAAATCTCCGAATTATACAATAAAATACTCTGTTTTTGAAAAAATACCAGTTTTTTTGTTGTAAATATTTAAAATTAATGGTATATTATGTAAAATATTAAAAATTAAACCCAGGAGCTGAAATGGAATTTCTTAAAATTACCAGTTTACAAAATAGTTCAATCAAACATGTGGTTAAACTTCGGGAACACCGCACCCGAGACAAAGAGCAATTAACTATCCTTGAGGGGTACAGAGAATTAACTCGTGCCGATGAGTATGGATTAGAGATTATTGAGTGTTACTTCTCACCCGATCAGTTTTTAGGTGAGAATGAATACCCTTTGCTCGAATCTTTTGCCGCTAAAGGAATAAAAGTTTGCGAAGTTACACCGCAGATTCTTACCAAAATCGCCTATCGCGACCGCCCGGAGGGATTAATTGCCGTTGCGAAAATGCGTCGTCATACCCTTGAAGATATGCCGATTGTACCTAACGGCTTGTACTTGGTGGCGGAATCTGTGGAGAAACCCGGCAATTTAGGGTCAATTCTCCGCAGTGCAGATGCGGCAGGGGTCGACGGGTTAATTATCTGCGACAAGTGTACTGACATCTATAACCCAAATGTAATCAGGGCAAGTACCGGAGCGCTTTTTTCCGTACCTTTAGCTGAAGCAAGCAGTGAGGAAGCACTTGATTGGTTAAGAAAGAATAATATCAAAACTTTGGCGGCAACTCCGCATACGGAATATAACTACACTGATGTGGATATGACCCAAGCGGTTGCGATTGTGGTGGGGAGAGAGCAATGCGGGTTGTCTGATTTGTGGATGAATGATGCGGATTTAAAAGTAGTCATTCCGATGCTCGGCAAAATCGATTCACTCAATGTTGCTACGGCGACTACAATTTTGTTGTACGAGGCGGCTCGCCAGCGTGGATTCAAGAAAAAATAAGCGAGGAATTTGGTATTAAATTATGAGTATAATTGTTACAGGTGGTGCAGGACTTATCGGAAGTGCGGTAATTTACGAGCTTAATAGGCAGAATTTCAGCGACATAATCGTAGTTGACCATTTGGGAGTCGGCGATAAATATCGTAATTTAGTGCCGCTGAAATATCGTGATTACTTTGAAAAAGATACCTTTATGGAAAAACTCCTGCAAGGCGGATTTGACAATATGAATATCGAGGGAATTATCCATCTCGGAGCATGCTCAAGCACCACGGAACAAGATTGCAGTTATTTAGTTGAAAATAATTTTCAATATACCAAAATTTTAGCACATTGGGCAGTTAAGCAGAATATCCGCTTCGTCTATGCTTCAAGCTGTGCCACCTACGGCGACGGGTCAAACGGCTATGATGATAATGGTGATATTACGAAACTTCGACCGTTAAATATGTACGGTTACAGCAAGCAGATGTTTGACCTGTATGCAGAAAGTCATGGTCTGCTTGAGCATATTGCCGCTTGCAAATTCTCTAATGTTTTCGGGCCTAATGAATATCACAAAAATGAAATGCGAAGCGTGGTTATGCGTGCATTTGAGCAAATTTCCGAAAACGGGGTGATGAAATTATTTAAGTCCTATCGAGCTGAATACGCTGACGGCGAACAATTGAGAGATTTTCTGTATGTCAAAGATGCCGCAAAAATGGTAATTTATCTATTTAATCACCCAGAATTTAATGGTATTTTCAATATCGGCAGCGGAGTTGCTTCAAGTTGGAATAATTTGGTCAAAGCAGTCTTTAATGCTATGAATAAAGAGGTCAAAATTCAATATATCGATATGCCTGAAACCTTGCGTGACAAGTACCAATATTACACGCTGGCATCAATCGACAAAATCCGCAACTGCGGATATTCAGAAAAATTGACCTCTCTTGAGGAAGCAGTTGCCGATTATGTTATAAATTATTTAAGTTGCAGAAAGAATTTAGAGCCATGAAAAAAATTATTGAAAAATTCAATTCATTGAATATTGTCGTTATCGGTGATGTGATGCTGGATATTTTTACATACGGCATAAGTGAGCGTCTTTCGCCCGAAGCACCCGTTCCGATCATCAGAATTGACCAGCGAAAGTTCTGTGCCGGCGGTGCAGGCAATGTCAGTAATAACTTGCAAGCATTAGGAATTAAAAATTATCTTTTCGGTGTTATCGGCGATGACTCTGCGGCTCAACAACTAACTGAAATTCTTTCCGTTTCAGCGATTGATAATTGTCTATGCAGTACACCGAATCGCCCGACTACCACCAAAGATCGTTTCATTGCCGGCACCCAGCAATTATTACGAGTTGACCATGAATCGACGGAAAAAATCTCTGCTGATTTGGAGACAACTATTTTAGAGAATTTGAAAACACTTTTGAATGAGAAGAAAATTGATGCAATTATTTTTTCTGATTACAATAAAGGCACTTTAAGCAATAAATTGGTCGCCGATATTATGGAATTAGCTGCCAATCAAAATATCATCACTGCTTTGGACCCCAAGCCCAACAGTATTGAAATTCCAAAAAACTTAACAATTCTCAAACCAAATAGACATGAAGCCTTTAATTTGGCAAATATGAGTGATAATCTTTTCGGGACAAAAGAGGAGCGTCTGGGATTGCTTGAAAAAGCGGCAAAAATCATTTATGACCGTTATCAGCCTGAATATCTGATTATCTCACTTTCCGCAGATGGCATTGCAATTTATCAAGATGGCAAGTTATCAATCACCCCGACCGCGGCGAAAGAAGTTTTCGATGTATCAGGTGCAGGTGACACCCTTTTAAGCACATTAGTCGGAGCTTTGGCGGCAGGTGGGACAATTCTGGAAAGCACTTCTCTTGCCAATATCTCTGCAACTATTGCCGTCAGCAAATCAGGTACATCCAGTGTATCTGCTGATGAACTTTTACGTGCAATCCCATGCCGATAATTATAAAAAACGGATGATTTTTTAGAAAAATTTGTAGTATTTAGTTGTTTTACACCCTCTTAAATCGCTTAAAAGTGTAATAATTAGGTATTTTTATGTTATATTCAAACTATTTTAATATTGTTTGAATATATATTCAAAGAAAATTTTATTATTATCAGATTTTTTCTATTATCTATTTTTATTGTAGAAAATAATAGTTTATTTGCAATAAATACGTTAAGAACAATATCTACTTAAAGAAATATTTACTTGTTATGATGCAGCTGAACTAAAATATAAACTCTTGACAAATCAAATTTATGTGGTATAATATTATTGTGCTTCATTGCACAAAATAATGTTTCAGGGGAAAAGAAGTTCATAGAAGTAACCACCAACAGTTCAATGAGGGTGAATTTCAGTAAAATTTTCATAATTTTTACCTTTCTTTTGTTTTTTTTGTTGTTTTATATCTTTTTTTTCTTCATTCAGGTGATAGTCGTCATTGCAATCATTGCGATTCTCGCAGGAATGTTGCTTCCGGCACTCAACAAAGCCCGCGCTAAAGCTCGTGCAACTTCGTGTATGAGTAATCTCAAACAGTGCGGATTAACCATGCAAATGTATGCAAATGACAATAACGACATGATTGCAACCTATATTGCAGGGCAAGCCGATGTGTGGATTGACGGACTTATCAAGTCAGGTTACGTCAATAACTGGGAAGCAAATGAGAAACCGAGCGGACCGTTCCGTTGTCCTAATTCCCGTGGTGCCGACCTTGCACAAGGAAGAATGGCAACTTATGGCATCTGGCGTCCTGATAGCGATACTCAATATGCCACCATTAAAGCTGATACCGGCGATGTTTCAGTTGGCAATAATACCGCTGCTGCAATCTCAATTACCAGAGCTAAGAGTGCTTCTGATTTAATTATTTTGGCAGACAGCTTCCGTACCGACAGAAATTCACAATATTGGCAGTGGCATACTTCAGTCGCATTAAACAATGCCGGTATCGACTTGAATCATGAAGAACGTGCTAATACTTGCAATGCTGACGGTTCAGCTAAACCGATGGACAAAAATGCCCTGAAAAACAGCATTATGAAAATCAGTTATGTTTTAGTTAATGGTAAATAATTAACATTCAGGAGATTGAATTATTATGTTAAAAAGATTTGGGAAATTTCTTTTTGTCCTTTTGATTCCACTTTTTTCAGCCTTTGCTGATATAAAATACGAAGCTGAAGACCTCTTGATTAATAAAGATGTTTTGCTTGAAAATCGCATTGCTCCTAATAAATGGAATTTGATGAGCAATGATACCGATGCAATGAAAAAATGGTCAAAAGGGGTTGTAATTCAATCTCCGCCGATTATACGTGATTCACAGGCAGGCGAAGTCCTGCCGATTTTAAAATTTACTATCCCCCTGCCCGATAACGGAGAATATAATATCAAGGGTTTAGCTCATCGAGCAATCGGAGTTTCGCTTGATGGCGGCAAAACCTGGAAAAAAAGCAAAGACGGCAACTTGGCAACTCGAGTTAAAGCTGTCAATGGCGGTGTGCAGCTTTGGATTGCAGGATGTTTCGTAAATGACGGTAATCCCGGCAGCTGCTACGTTGATTATTTTATTGTAACCAAAGCCCCCAAACTCGGCAAAGTTGAAATTACTTATTCTGAAGAGATGAAAAAATTAATTGCTGAAATTCAAGCAGGAGAGATAAAAAAATATTCTATCGAAGCTGAAGATGTATTGCAAAATCCTGATGCTTTGGTCTATGATAAATACCAGTCAAATCGCTGGGCTTTATTAACTAATGATACCGATGCAATGAAAAAATGGTCAAAAGGGGTTGTAATTCAATCTCCGCCGATTATGCGTGATTCACAGGCAGGCGAAATCCTGCCGATTTTAAAATTTGCGATCCCCCTGCCCGATAACGGAGAATATAATATCAAGGGTTTAGCTCATCGAACAATCGGAGTTTCGCTTGATAACGGTAAAACTTGGAGCAAAAGCAGTGATGGCAAATTAGCTTCAAATGTTAAAGCACTTAATGGTTATGTGCAGCTCTGGATTGCGGGATGTTTCGTAAATGAGGGCAATCCCGGCAGCTGCTATGTCGATTACTTCACAATTACTCCTGCCAAAGTTAAAAAAAAACTGAAAATTTCTGATTTACAAAGTTTTACTTTACCTGACGGTCGCACTCAAATTTCTTATTTAACCTCAATTCCTGTAAAAAAAGCAAAAATTATTGTCGAAAAAGAGAATGGAGAAACTTTTGAAATTATCGAAAATTTTGATAATTTACGAAATCATGCAATTATTTTGCCTCCTGATAAAATTTCCATTGGAGAAAAAGCGATTTGTCAGGTAATTTACCCTCAATTAAAATCAGAGAAACTTGCTTTTGAAGCAGGTAAAGTACCTCAAATCGAAAAATCTAAAGCATTTCGAATTAAACTGAAAATTCACGAAAAATCATCTTTATCCAGACGCAATTTTTTTGTGCGTTCCGGAATTCCTTTCAATAAAGGAGTTTTGGCAAACACTAAAGATTGTCAAATTGAAAACTCCGATGGAGATATAATTCCTGCTTATTTCGAAGTTTTTTCTCGTCATCAGGACGGCAGTATTAAATGGTTGATTGTCAATTTCCAAGCCGATACTATAAAAAATGACAGTTGCTGTTATTACTTGAGCAACTCCAACTCTGAAATATCTCAACTCACTGAAAATGAAGAAATTGCTGCGGATTTCAATACTATTTTGTCTCATTTGAAAGGAGTTATTACTCTTGCAAACGGCAAAAAAATTATTGCAGATTGTTCTAATGCTGATATTCTAAAAAAACTGCATACTTCTGTTTTTGATTTAATGGTAATAAATGGCAAATTCTCTAATAGTACATTTGCTTATAATTTAGAAATTTATCGCTATCCGAATAAATTTTTTGAAATTAAATGGCGCATAATCAATCACTCATCTAATCCGATAAGTTTGATAGAGAGTTTTTATTGGCAGGGTCTCCCATATAAGGGTGAAAAAATTAATTTAACCCAACTGCATGAGAAAAAAGCTGTTGCAAACGGAACAAGTCTTGAATTTGTTGACGGTATCATCAAGGGAGAAAACTCCGCTGTTTTCGTGAAAAACTTTAGACAACTTTATCCAAAATCTCTTGATGCCGCAAGTAAAAATGGAATTTCTATCGGCATTTTACCGAAATTGCCCGGAAATTATCTTTCCGGTAAAGAGAGCAATCTCGAACTTTTACGCGATTATTTCTGGTATGAAAAAGGTTTGTACAAATTCAAAAACAACATGAATTTATGCGGCGAATTTTTCTATACCACAGAAAATATTGATGATTTTTATTTAGGGCACTTGGAAAATCCGCTTTTTGCCGCTGCCTCTCCGGAATATTATTGCAGCAGCGGAGCATTCGGCAATGTAATGGCTCGCGAAAAAGGATTTTTTGATAATTATGAAGAGGCAATCGACCGTAATTTCAAACGTTTTCTTGCTATGCGTGATCGCCACCATGAGTACGGCTGGATGAGTTTCGGAGATTGGTTTGGGGAACGTAAATACAATTGGGGGAATAACGAATATGATGTTACTGCACTGTGTGCCACCCAATTTGCCAGAACCGGAGAATTAACTTATCTCAAACGCAGTGACGAGATGACAAATCACTACACTTCTACAGATTTTGTCGATTACGGTCAATTAAAGCCGCAAAAAGAATTAATTTTCTGTCACTCAATCGGTCATACCGGAAGTTTTATTGATAAACAGAATAAAAAATTTAATAATTTAGGAATAATTCCTCTGTTTTTTGACGGCTGTTTAGACTTTTACGGCGGCCACGACCACCAGCAAGGAACATTTTTAACTGCCTGTTTGATGGGAAATAAGCGATATTTTGAAGTTGCCGAGCAAGCGGCAGCGGCACAAGCATTTTTTATGACACCTGATTTCTTTATTTTAATTGAAAGATCAGCAGGCTGGGCTTTGGCAAATGCAGTTTATGCCTATGAATTTACCAATAACCCAATTTTTCTCAATGCAGCAAAAATTTATTTTGAAGAGATAAAACTTCAGCAGAACCCTAAAACCGGCGGGCTTGATTTAGAACAGGATGCTTCTGAATGTACCTGTAGGGATCGCAAAGAACATATCGGCGGCAAACCTTTTGCAGTTGGAGTCCTTATGCACAGTATCGGCAAATACTATGAAATTTCAGGCGATAAAGAGGCAAAAAAATCACTTATCCTTATGGCAGACTGGCTTCTTAATTATGCTTATGATAGCGAAAATGGCAATTTCAGATACAAAACAGGTTGTCCGCAATACAGTAAAGGCACTTGGTTTCCGAAGATTATTACCGAAGGTATTGCCTATGCAGGGTATCTCTCTAAAAACAGCAAATACTGTGAATTTTTAGTTGCCCATATCGGCAGAGTCCTTGGTAAAGATTACGGCAATGTCGGTAAGGAATTTGCGCAGGAATTCAGAGCCTTGCCCTATCTGTTTTATTTCCTCCGCAAGCAAAATATAAATAACATAAAAAACAACGGGCCGATTTTAGCGAAAAATACACCGCAAATCAAACTTCCTGACGGAATTATTATTGAGGGCGAATTTTTTGCTGATGAGTTTGGAGGCGCAGTACAATTTCATACAAATAAAGTCAATGCAAGCAAGGTTTGTATCTACTGCTGGGATCATAAAGGTCACAGCTTAACTTATGAAGCGGATATTCCTGAAAGCGGCAAATATATCATCTTTTTACGTTGTGCTTCTAATGAAACTGCTCAAAGAAAATTTACACTTAACGGTAAAGAAATCGGCATTTTCAATTTTGCTCCGAATCGCGGTATGTGCAACAAAAGCGATGACTGGGTTTTAGTCCCGATTAGCCAAAACGGTAAAATAATGCAATTCGAATTGCCGAAAGGAAAAAACCGTTTAACATTCGAAAATGTCAACGGAGTTTCCTTAAATTTAGATTATATCAATTTGCAAAAAGTTGGCAATTGAAATTAAAATTATTTAACGTTGCGAGCCTGATTGAAAAGTTCAATAACTTTTTCGTCAGGTTTTTTAGTACAAAGTGAAACAACTACACTCGCAATTAAACCTGCAATGAACCCCGGCACGATTTCATAGATATTAGTCGCATTGAGAGCGAAAATATACCATACCGCATCAACCATAAATCCGACAATAATACCTGCTAACGCCCCTGCATAGGTGAAGCGTTTCCAGAAAAGTGCCAATAAAATTACCGGGCCGAATGCAGAACCGAATGCCGCCCAAGCACATGATACAAGCCCCATAATTCCCTTGCACTCAGGACGGCTGGCAATGATAAAGGCAACTGCGGCAATTATAAGTACAATAATTCTACCTGCCCACAACATTTCTCTATCTGAAGCATTTTTGCGGAACAAGGGTTTGTACAAGTCTGAAGCAAATGCAGATGATGATGCCAGCAGCTGTGAATCCGCTGTACTCATCGAAGCAGCCAAAATCGCAGAAAGCAAAATCCCTGCACAGAAAATTGCCACACTGATCATACCGATTGAACTTCCGATCCAATTAAAAACCTCTCTGACCATATTAATAAAAACCAAAGTATTACCGTCCTTGCTATTCATTAATTCATCGCCTAAAAATCTGCGTCCGATTAAACCTACTGCCGAAGCCGCTCCGATAATCAAAACAAACCAAGTCCAGCCGATGATTTGAGACTTACGCATCTCTTTCTCGTTTTTAATTGAGAAGTAACGAATCAAAATATGCGGCATTCCGAAGTATCCCAATCCCCAGCCGAGACCGCTGATTATATCAGAGAAACTCTTCCAATTAGCACTGCCGTCAGAGAGTATATTATAGTAATTAGCTGATAAATTAACCTCCGGGGCAGCAAAATTCGCTCCATTCATCATAATTACTGCAAAAATCGGCACAAACATCAATGCCCCGAGCATCAATACTCCCTGAAAAAAGTCCGTCCAGCAAACCGCATTATATCCGCCTAAAAAAGTATAAACAACAATCACGATACTTGCAATGACCATCGCTATTTTGGGATCCATGCCGAGTACGGTATTAAAAAGCGTTCCGCAGGCATAGAGGCTGGAGGCGGTATAAATACAATAGGTAATTACAAAAACCACTGCGGAAATAACCATAATTTCTTTACGGTTTGAGCAGAAGCGATTGGTCAGAAATTGCGGAATGGTAATTGCATCATTTGCCGCAATTGAATAGCGTCGCAAGGTTGGTGCTACGCCCCACCATGCACAGAAAGTTCCGATAAGCAATCCGACAGCAATCCAGATTTGCCCTACCCCATAGAAGTAAATTGACCCCGGTAAGCCCATAAGCACCCAAGCACTCATATCTGAAGCTCCGGCAGAGAGAGCGGACACCCAGCCATTCATGTTTCTGCCGCCTAAAAAATAAGACTTCTCGGTTCCGCCTGATTTTTTATCCTTAAAGAAAAAGTAAATTCCGATATTCAAAACCAATAAAAAATATAATAACAACGCCGCAAGTTCAGGAACTTTCATTTGCAATACCTCCGAATGAAATTAATTTATTAAACAATACAAAAAACTTTAGTAATATATCACATTTCCCCCAAAAATCAAGTTTAATTATCAATTTTAACAAGATAAAAAAAAGAGATAGATTGATTTATTCAACCTATCTCGCAACGGTTATTATTTTTTTACCAGATATTTACTCCCAATCTGGAGAGAATATTTGAAATTGCCAAAAAGATAATTAATGCAGGTATTACAATCAGCATATAATACTTGAAGCAACTCGGAAATCTCATCCCTGCCCCCTCATTAACCTCTTTCATAAATTCAGAGTAGCCCCAACCTTTTTTGATAATGCAGAAAATAATAATTACCACTCCGCCCAACGGCAATAAATTATTACTCAAAATAAAATCTTCCAAGTCCAAAATGGTTGAACCTTTGCCGAATGGCTGAAAATTTTTCCAGAGATTAAATCCCAAAGCACAGGGCAATGAAAGTACCGCAAGCAGACTACCGACGAAAATAGATGCCTTTATACGGCTGTATCTCTTTTCATCAATATAGTATGCAATCAAATTCTCCATAACCGCAATAACCGTAGTCAATGCCGCTAAACTCATAAGTCCGAAAAATGCCGTTCCAACTAAACGACCTGAAGTCATTTTGCTGAAAACATTAGGCAGAACCTCAAAAATCAAAGTCGGGCCTGCCGCAGTATTAACATTATAAGCAAAGCAGGCAGGGAAAATAATTAATCCTGCAACAAATGCCACAAAGGTATCAAGAGCGATGATAAAGGTACTTTCTTGGAGGAGAGTATGTTTTTTATTCACATAACTCCCATAAATTTCCATTGACCCGATACCAATACTCAAAGTAAAAAATGCCTGTCCCATCGCCTCTGCAACTACTCGCAAAATTCCTGCGTTTCTTAAATTTTCCCAACTCGGACAGAGATAAAACTTAACTCCCTCAATCGCATTCGGCAACGTAATTGCATAAATTGCCAGAATTGAAATAAGCAGCAACAGCAAACTCATCATATACTTAACAATTCTTTCAACCCCATTTTTAAGTCCGAAACTGCAAATTATTGCACCGATTACGACAGTTAAGAGCATGTAAAAAATTACAGCGTAAGGATCAGCAAGAAAATTACCGAATTTTTGACTGATTGTTTCACTTGATAAATTTGCAAAGTCACCTCGAAATGCAAAAAATGTATAGGCAATCATCCATCCGGAAACAGTTGTATAGAACATTAACAAAATCCAATTACCGCTGAAAAATAATTTGCCGAAATTCCGCCACACTTTTTTGTTGCTATGAGCCAAACAATCATACGCTCCGACCAAATTTCGTCTGGAAGCACGTCCCATTGCCAACTCCATAAGCAAGGCAGGAAGTCCGAAAATAATTAAAAAGATCACATACAGAAGTACGAAATATCCTCCGCCGTACATTCCGACCATTGCAGGAAATCGCCAAATATTTCCAAGTCCGATTGCACAACCTGCCGCCAAAAAAATAAATCCCAGACGACTTGATAATGTCTCTCTTTTTACTTCTTCACTCATAACATACTCTTTCTTTTTTTTACATCTTATTTTTTATTTTTTTAGTCGGCACCGCCTCCATCGGATCATCCGGCCAAAAGTGTTTAATATACTTGCTTCTCATCTCTTTTCTGACATATTCATAATTATTCTGCCAAAAATCAGGTAAATCTCCGGTGATTTGAATCACTCTATTTGCCGGCGATAATAACTCAATTTTGAGTGGAATTTTCTTTATTCCCACTGTCGGATGAATTTTAACTCCGTACATTTCCGTCATTTTCACCCGCAAAATAATCTCATCACTGCCATATTCCAGCATAATTTTGCTGCCGCAAGGTGTCAGATAATATTCCGGATAGAGTTTATCAAGCAATTTTTTATCCGTCATGCTTATACTATAACTCAAAATTGCAGAAAAATCAAGTTTTTTCAAGCTATTAAGTGTCATTAAATTGATATTACTTGAAAAAATGTACTCTTTTATCTTATTTTTCAAGTTTTCAAAGGAGAAATCGGGGAAATTATCGCTATCATTTTGGTAGGCGAAACTTATTCTCCGATAATACCCCCAATCTTTATTTGTCAAGTTAAAATAACTCAGTAAATCCTCATCAAGCAATTGACCGATTTTCTGCTGAAGCAAACTCTCGTCAACATCATTACTTATTTTTTCACTTAAAACGATTTTTTGGAAACAACGTCGATTCAGGCAGAAAAAGCGATTTTCTGTTTCGGAATATTCCAAAACTTTTTCAGTTGTGAATTTATCGGAAAATACTCGCTCTAAATCACTTAATTTGATTTCAGATGCTAAATGTATTACTCCATTAGCCTGATTGCTTCTATCCAACTTGGCAACTGCCAGAAAATCGGCATTTTCAAGCGAATCAATTTGCTTTTTGAGTCGGCAACCAAATCCATTAGCAAGCAAATAAGTGCCGTTAGAGCGTTTTTTGCCGATAAATTCAAAATAGGCAAAAGCAATTACCAATCCGACATATTCAGAACTGATTTTTTTATAGGTTAAGTGATTCAAGTTCAAAAGCTGTTTTAACTCTTTGGTGTAACTCTCTCGCGGGTGTCGTCGCATGTTTTCTAAAATAATTTCACAATCAATCAAGTTTGAATCGTCAATAATATTTTCACTTAAAAGTGCAGCAACTTCACATGCAAGTACTTCTAAATCAAAGAGTTTCGCTTTTTCTATCATAATTCCGTACCGCAATTGCGTGGAATTAGCATAAACCTTTCGCCCAAAAGGAGTTACAATTAATTTTTCATCCAAAATCCCAGATTCTTGTAAAAACTCATAGGCTTGCTCCAATTTGCCGATTATCGAATTTTTCACTAAAAAAAATAGTTTATCAAATGAACTTCCCCAAATTGCCAACTCCAAAGCAAAATCCGATAACTCAATTTCTTCAATTTCAGGTACAATGTCACTTGAGAAATTACGGTAATCCCGCTCACTGTAAAGTCGATAAACTACTCCCCTGCCCATTCGGCCTGCACGATTTGCACGCTGGATTGCCGAACTCTGCGAAATCGGCAGCTCCGTTAAACGATTCAAGGCACTTGAGGTGTCATAAATAAGCCGTTTTTCTCTGCCGCTGTCAATAACAAAATTGACATTCAAAATTGTCACACTGCTCTCACTGATGTTGGTACTGAGGATAATTTTTCGCCTGTCGAAAGGGTCTTTATTTACCGCTTGATCCTGACTTTTTTTGTCCATTGCTCCATAAAGTCGATGAATAACGATTTTTTCAGTATCGACTAAAGTATTTAATCTATCGGCAATTTTATTTATCTCGTAAGCCCCGGATAAAAAAACTAAAATATCTCCCTCAAGTTCATTTTGCCGACAAATTTCTAAAACCCGTCGGCAAACTTCAACTTCTAAATCAATCTCTCGCATCTGGGCATTTAAGTAATTAATTTCCAATTCATATCGCCGCTCTTCCGAAAAAATCGTTTCCGCTTCGAGTTTATCGGCTAAATCAGCGGAATTAAGCGACCCTGACATCAAAAGAATTTTCAAATCCGACCGCAAATTTTTCTGCACATCCAAAGAAAAAGCAAGTCCCAAATCTGAATTGATATTCCGCTCGTGAAATTCATCAAATATCACCATGCGGTAATTAGTTAAAAATGGATCACTTTGAATTATTTTAGTAAAAACCCCCTCGGTTACAACTTCTATACGAGTTTGAGCAGAAACGGCTTTTTCTCCCTTAAAAATATGTCCGACGCTCTCTCCGACGCTCTCTCCGAGCAAATCCGCCATTCGGCAAGCCGCCATTTTTGCCGCTAACTTACGCGGTTCAAGCATGATGATTTTTTCATTATTTTCAAGGATTTTTTTCAACAAAAAAATTGGAACGACTGTACTTTTGCCCGAACCCGGAGCAGAGTTCAAAATCGCAATATTTGATGACTCTATTTTGGTTTGCAGTTCATCAAGTTTGGAGCAAATCGGGAGATTTTTTATTTTCTCAAAAAAACTATTCATTCAACTTCCATTTTCTACTGATAATTTGAAAACGGAGTTCGTTTTTTGCCTTGTTATTTACCCAAAGGAGAAATTCTTCCCGACTATTGAGTTTGGCAATTTCCGCCATTTCAGATGAAGTACAGCGAAAAAGGAATGCTGAACTTTTTTCGATTTTAAATTTTTCGATTTTTGCTGAAGCATTAAAAAATATTTTTCGTGCCAAATGATTTCTTAAGAAGAAAAAAATTATCATGCCGATTGTAAATGCCCAAAAAGGCACAATGCTTAAATTCGGAAAAATATAGATTTGGGATAGCTGGGCAAGCAGCAAAAGAATCGGCGGCAAAACAAATAAAAGTGCATCCGCTTCGGAGATAAAACAATTCCCGATATACCGTCTTAATGCACTTTTGCTTGTTTGATAGGCAAAAAATTCCTCAAGTTTACGGTCATTAAGTATCTGTCTTGCACCGTGGCAGAGTTCGTGAGATAATAATTCGTTACGGTCATAGATGAACCAATTATGGGAGTTTTTAAAATTTTTCCTGATCAAAAAAATTCGCTGTCCACTTTTCTCATCATAAATCGAACACCCGCCCCACAATAACCCAATATCTTTATTGAGAAAAAATCCCGGCAAATAATCAATTCTGAAATCATAGAATTTTTGAGTAGTCTCCCCTGCCTCATTAATAATCTCAAGCGGGATCAAATCATCTTTGACAACTTTAATATCATCAATAATCTCCGTTGCTTCACCGCTTGTAATTTTTTTATCAAATTTATCAAGTTCTCTTTTTTCGAGAATTAAACGACTTTTGAACTCTGCAAAACTCTCATTAACCCCGGCAAAACAGCCATTATCATCGAGTTTCTGCAGTAACTCAAAATCATTTTTTTTCAAATTCGTTAATTCTTTGGAAGTCAGAGGAAACATTTTCAAATCTCTATTTTTTAAATAATTACTCCACTCAAAGCTTCCGCAATTTCTTCATCTTTTTCAGGCAATGCGAAGTCCAGAATTTCCCAATATTCAATCAATTCCACACAGCTTCCCGGAGCAACAACTTTCATTGGACCAAGAGCTTCCATTTCCAAAAATCCCGGCATGGTAAAAAATTCACAATTACAGCCCATATCGGGATACTCTGAACCTTCCTTATAATCAAACCACTTAACCATTGTTTCATTTCCCAAAGTATACATCGAATATCCCAAAGTATTGCACATGCCGATTTTCTGCTTGGTCGGGTATTTATCATCCTGACGCATCTGGATATATTTTTTGCCGAATGTAAAACGCGGATCACTCATATCGGTAAATTTCCACAAAACCAAAGGACGTGCCGGCAGAAAAGACTCTCCCTCTTTTTCTCCATGCGGCACAAAAGGTTCCTGCGGAACAACCATTCTGCCACCCTCTGCCATGACAGTTAATGACCATGGAGCAAAATATGCTGTCTCATTTTCTTTACGATTATAGACATATTGAATTATTTTAACCAAACGTTCTGATTCAATAGAAATTACAAACTCTTTCTGCAATTCTGAAGTTTTTTCTTTTTCACATAACAAATGCAGTTCCTCATTTTCATCAAAAGCATACTCAACTTTGTCCACATCCGGGTAATAGGTGTCAGGATAGACTTCCGGTGCCATCCATAAACGATGACCGCCGTAACTCTGCCACTCATCTTTTTTGAAATTGGCAAGCTGATCATCAAAGTTCTTCATAAAATTCACACCATTTTTCAAACTTTTGAAAGATAAAATTCTCGGACCGAAATCAATAGAGATAATCAATTCAACTTCTGAACTGCTTAAAGCGATTGCTTTGTAGCCTTTGTACATAACTTCCTTGCATTCTGTCATAATAAAAAACCTTTCTAAAAAAATATTTGATAATAAGACTATTTCTTAAAATTTATCACTTTCCCTGCATTGTAAATTTGCGGGATAAGATACTTAATAACCGATGCCGCAGGCAAGGCAAAAATCATTCCCGTAATACCGGCAAAAATTCCTCCCAGAAGCACCACAATAATTGTTTCAAGCGTTGTCAAACCCAAAGATTCACCGATTACCATCGGATAGAGGATAAACTGCTCCGTTACTCCGTTATGCAAGAGATAAATTCCGATAATTCCTGCAATCTGCAAACCGCTGACACTATCTCCGCCGACTGCCAAAGTCACTAAAACCGTCAGCACACAACTGCTGATTGGTCCGATAAATGGCAGCAGCAATGCCAAACCTGCCAATGCCGCCAGAATTATAAAATACGGCACATTCAGGAAATAAAATGCAATTGAATAGACGGTAAAATCTATCGTCATAAGCAACAAATATCCTCGGCACCAAACCTTTAATTTATGTCCCAATTCTCCGACGATTCTCTCTGATTCCTTCAAATCATCTTCGGTTGCTTTCGGCAGCCAATTACCGTTAAAAATAGTTCTGACGATATAATTCTGGTCTTTACTCTTACCATTTGAGGAGAACTCGGCAATTTTGCTCAAAAAGAGGAGGAAGAAAAATATGGTCAATAAAATATCAAGCAGAATCGAGCCGATAGTTGAAAAAACTTTACCCGCAAATCCGAAAATTCCTCCTGTTTTTGACGATAAAAGTTCAAAAATCTCTCTTTGAGATTCAGGGTTATTGAGATAGATTGATAATTCATTTATCAAAGTTTTGATCAATGGATTATTAGCAAATTTAGTTTTTAGGTTATCAAGAGTATTCTGTAAACCACTCACAAAGGGACGGTTAGCGGTGATTGCTTCAGTATTTTCGCTATTATTTACAACTTCTTCATTTGACGCAACTTGGGTAGTATCAAAGTAATTTTTTGCCCACTCATTGGCAGTAGCTTTTAAGTTACTCAAGTAACCGAATGCAATTGCCCCGAAAAAAACTACCAACACAGTAACAAAAATCAATAACGTAAAACTGCTCAAAGATACCGCACGACGAATTTTCTGCAATCTCTCTCGCTTCTTTTTTTCCGCACTGGTCAAACGAGTTTTCGGCTTATGAATTTTATTTTTCATTTTGCCGAAAATTCCTGTGATGCTTTCCGTAATGGCAAAAAATCTGCTTAAAATACTTTTGGGATTATCCAATTTACGCTCAAAAAATCGCTCAATCGGTAACATAATCGCCGCTAAAAGCAATCCGAATATTACTGATTTAAGCAAAGTAGCGGTCAGAATAAAAATTGCAATTATCACCAATGCAACTAATATCCCCGCTCCTGAACGGATAAGTTTTTTGCGTTTATTTGCATTGGCAACAGCTTTATTTTTTAACTCCTCATAAATATCTTTGTCTATCGAAATTTTCTCTGATAATTCATAGAGGAAATCAAATGCGTAATCAGGATTTTGACTGTTTGCCCCAAGTTCCATAAAGGCAGCAAAAATCTGCAAGTAACTATTTTCAGGGATGTCGTTAAAATTCTCATGCAATTCATCAATGGTAATTTTTTCTGCAGAATAGAGCAAGCCGATAATTCTATCAGTATCTTTCACTGTGAAATAACGACTCCAGATAACTCTGAATGACTCAACATCATTGGCAGACATCTCCTGCTCCGGTGCCATTAAAGTTTTTACCAAAGCCGCAACCGTATGCTCTACCGCATTTTGTTTATCATTAGATACTTCGTCTAAAAATCCGGCAATTTTGCCTTTTGCCAAGCCGACGGAATCATCAATAATTGTCTTTAATTTTCGTTTCATTCCTAAAATCTCCTCAATCCCTCATCGACTGAAAAAGAAAAAAAGGACTGTAAGCAATGTGATACAAAATTACTCTCTCACAATCTTTTTACAGTCCTTTTAATAAACTTATTTTACATGAACTTGTTTAGATCCCTGTGCAATTTCACCGACTACATTGGCGGTAAAGCCGCATTCACGGCAAATTGCAAGTGCTTTTTCTGCTTCCTGTTTCGGAACAAACCAAACCATACCGATACCCATGTTGAAAACTCGGTATGCTTCGACAGCATCAACTTTGCCTTTTTCTACCAAAACTTTGAAAATCGGCGGAATCGGCATATCTTTTACATCAAAGTACACATCGACATCAGCCGGCAAAATACGAGGTACATTGTCGTACAATCCACCACCGGTAATGTGAGCGATACCATCCAAACTTACTCCCTCGTTCATCGCACGTTTAATAGCACTCCAGTAACAAGTATGAGGCTTAAGTAATGCTTCACCGACAGTTTCGCCCAACTCATCCAAGTAGGTATTTACGGTATATTTGCACTCTTCAAAAACGATTTTTCTTGCCAAGCTGAAACCATTGGTATGGAGACCGCTTGAACCTAAACCGATTGCTACATGACCGGGACGAATTTTTTCGCCGGTGATGATTTTATCTTTTTCAACGATACCGGTAATTACACCTACCAAGTCAAAATCATTGCCGTACATACCGGGCATTTCAGCAGTTTCACCGCCCAAAACAGCACAATTTGCGGCGATACAAGCATCTGCAATACCATTTAATACCTGCTCGTACAAGGGACTTCTCAATTTGCCGATTCCGATATAATCCATAAAATACACCGGTTCAGCACCCTGTACTGCAATATCATCGATACAATGGTTTACGATGTCATGTCCGACGGTATCAAACTTCTCCATCATCATAGCGATCATAAGTTTAGTACCCACACCGTCAATACTTGAAACCATTACCGGATTTTTGTACTTTGACAAGTCAATCTGGAATAATCCGCCGAAACCTCCGATCGGAGAGAGCATCTCCGGGCGTCTGGATTGAGCAAACTTACCTTTTACTTTGTCAAGCAAACTGATTGCGAAATCAATATCCACACCGGCTGCCTTGTATAAATCACTTTTTGCTTTTTCTGCCATTTTTAACTCCTGTATAATTTAATTTTGTAAAATATTTTAATTCAAAAACAATATACCGCATTTTTTCAACAAATCAAGTTTTTATCCCAACAAAAAACAACGTTTTTTGAAAATATCAGCGATATTTTGTCTGTAGTTATTAGTAATTTCCTTTTTTAGGGTTCACGAATTGCCTCGTCCATCGCCTTGATAAAAGGGTTAATGAGGTAACTAATGACCCGTCTTTTGCCAACTTTTATCTCTGCAACAACTCTCATGCCGGGCAAAATTTTATTTTTGGGATTGGCAAATTCGCTTTTCAAACTCAAAAATACCTGATAGAATGAACCTTTTTGCTCTGCGGCGGCACGCGGATTATTTGCGGCGGCATTCTGACCTTTTTCAAACGCATCCTGCGAGATGTAACGCACTTCGCCGTCGAGCGTGCCGTGCTGTTGGAATGGGTAAGTATCAAATTTAACTCTGGCACTATCACCGAGTAAAACTTTACCGATATCTTTTGCCATCACATTCACCTCTGCTTCAAGCGGCACATCAAGCGGAATCAAAGTAATAAGCGACTCTGCTTCTCTGACTGCTGACCCCTCCTGAAACGGTACAATCTCATGGACGACCGCATCACACGGAGCTTCGATAAAAAGGAAAGTTACTAATTTTTCATATTTAGCAATTTCACGCTCGGTAACCAAGTAATCACGGTCAACTGAAACTAATTCCTCTACCAAATTTTTCTTCCAATCAGTTACGAAACTATTTTTTTCCGCTTTGGTAATCATCAACTGGTGAGAGTATGACATCAACTGAATATCAAGTTCATCAATCTGCACATCTGAAGCCAAAACCGTTGCTTGTGCCTCCAGCAATTCTTTGGTAGAACTGACCTTTTTAGCATGCAATGACTCATACATTTCTGCAATCTGATTAACTTTATTGCGTCTGTCGATATATTTAACTCGGCTCTCGGTCAATGACTTAATGGTTTTTTCAGTTTTTTCAATATTTTCATCGTAGGCAGTAACTTTTTCATTGTAATAGTTTTTTCTTGCCTCATAGATCATTGACTGGAGTTTAAAATCTCCCAACGGGTCATTCGCCGCATCGAATACAAACGGCTTATTCTCATTCTCGGCAATCAAACGCAAACGCTCGGCTTTCAAACTCGAATAACGCTCTTTCAATTTTGATAATTCAGTACGATTAACTGTCTGATCCAGAGTAAAAAGTAATTCGCCTTTTTTTACCCTCTCTCCTGCAACCACATGAACCTTTTCAATAATGGTTCGCTCCAATGGCTTAATTGTCAACGGAGCTCTGGTTGTAATGATTTTGCCCTCGGCAACCACAACCTTGTCAACTTCGGTTACACATGCCCAGATAATTCCCAACGCAAAAAGCAAAAGTATTAAATACCAAACTGCCTGCAAGGGGATTCCGGGCTTTTGATTTTCCAGATAAATTGCATCGGGTTGAAATTCTGCCGCATCAGCTTCGGTGGTGTCAAGCTTAAAAAGTTTTCTCAAAAACCCCAGAAACTTTTTAACAGAAACTACTATAAAATTACCTATTTTCTTAAACATTTTACTCATCATCCTCTGTTCCCATTTGTTGATTCCAGAAGCTTGCATAGAGACCGTTTTTAGCAATCAAGTTCTTGTGATTGCCCTGCTCTACAATCTCGCCTTTGTCCATGACCACGATATTATCGGCACGGCACAGGATTGAGAGGCGGTGTGAAATAATAAATACAGTTCGATTTCTCGCAATCATCTTCAAATTACGGCGAATCATTGTTTCACTCTCGGGGTCCAAAGCACTGGTTGCTTCGTCAAAAATCAAAATTCTCGGATTCGGCAGCAATGCTCTGGCAATCGCCAATCGCTGACGTTGACCACCTGAGAGGTTAGAAGCATTCTCCTCCAGCAACGATTCGTAACCCTTGCTCATGCGTTGAATAAATTCATCGGCACCTGCCATGCGGGCAACATAGATAATTTCCTCCATAGTTGCATCTTTTTTGGTAACAGACAAATTTTCCTTGATAGTTCCGTGGAAGAAATAATTGTCCTGCAAAACCACACCGATATTTGAACGCAAGCATGATGAATCAATTTCACGAATATCAATTCCGTCAAATTTAATTATACCGCCCTGCAACGGATACAAACCCTGTATCAATTTGGTTACAGTTGTTTTGCCTGAACCTGAACGTCCGACCAAACCGACTGTCATGCCGGGAGCAATGTGTAAATTAAAGTCCTTAATTACCACCGGACCGTCAGCAGTGTACTGGAATTTCAAATTCTCAAGCGACAACTCTCCGCGAAGTTTGTGCTGCAATGTTCCGCCGACCTGCTCTTTCGGACTATTCATAACCACTCCGAGCATGCGGACAGAGAGGGCAGTTTGCTGATACTCATGCACCAAACCGACAATTCTAACCAAAGGTGCAGTCACTCTGCCTGAAAGCATTTGGAACGCAATCAACGCACCGACTGACATCTCGCCGTCAAAAACCGAATTTGCTCCGATCCAAATAACGGCAATAAACATGAACTTCTCAAGCAACTGGCTTATAGTTCTCGCAGTTAAGGAGATTTTAGCAACTCGGAAATAACGGGTAATTGCAAATGCCGCGGTGTCATTCCACTTGCGCTGTTGAGTAGGCTCTAATGCCAGAGATTTGACAGTTCTAATACCATTAATAGTCTCAACGAGCATGCCCTGCCGCTTACCCTCTGCCATGTAGAGTTCCTCCAATCTCGCCTGAAACGGCTTAATCAGAACCGCAATAACTAATGCCATAAGGAAGGTAAAAAACAGCACAACCAAAGTCAATTTCACACTGTAAAAAAGCAGGAAAGGCAAAAATACCACCAGCGAAAATAATTCCAACGCCGAATGGAATAAACTGCCGGATAAAAAGCTTCTGATTTTCTCGGTCTGCTGCATGTGCTTAATCAATACACCTGATGAAATTCTCTCATAAAAATCAACAGGTAAACTCAATAATTTTGCAAAAGTTCTCGTTGCCAAACGAATATCTATTCGATTGGTTGCGAATAAGAGAAAATAATTTTGCAGATACTCAAGCATCGCATTGAATACCAAAAGTATCGACACCCCGATTCCTAAAACAGTCAAAGTGTTGTAACTTTGATGTACCAAAACTTTATCAACCACAATTTGGAAGAAAAGCGGAATCGCAAGTCCGATCAAACTAATTGCCAAAATTGCAATTGCCACCTGAGTCAACAAGGCTTTCTGCCGCATAAATTCAGGAATAAACCAACGTAAACGGAAAGGTTGATTGTCATCCAAAAGCGAATAATGGCGTTTGAAAAAAATCACCTTTTCAGAGATGGTTTCTTTGAAACTTTTTTCATCAACATAACGCATTCTTGAAGAATTCTGACCATTTACCAATGGATCCCAAAGAACGAGTTCATATTCTGCTTTTTGCTTTTCGGCTGCCTTTTCTTTTGCCAAATCCTCGGCAGTAACTACTTCAGGAGTAAGGAGTTCTTCCTTGTTCTCCTCTTTTTCACTCTCTTTATCGTTTTTTTCAACAACACTTACGGAGTTTTCAGGGACGGGAGCATTTTTATCCAACGGGCGGATACCGCAGAAAATCACAGATTTGCCCTCTTTGGTAAATCCCATAAACGGGAAAACGTTTTTCAGTGTCGGAAGTTTATCCCAAGTAACTTTGCTCTCTTTGGAATTTAGTCCCAAATTTCCTGCAATATTACGCAGTAAATGCACCTCGACTTCATCCTCATTAATCGCATTCTCGTGCAAAAGCACATTCACATCGGTAATAATACCGTGATGACGGGCAATCGCCGTCAAAGTATAGAGTGCCGTGTGTCTGCCGTCAGCGGAGTATGACGGATTATTTAAATTACGCAAAAAAATCGCCTTTTTTGTCCAAGCTTTCTCAACCTTTTCAGTTTCAAGGAAAATTACTTTGCCTGAACTTTTGCTCAAAGGATCAAAAACTGCAAACATGTTGCTCTGATTTGCTAATTGTGCTTTTCTGGTTCCTAAAAAAAGCACGAAATTACCATTGTTAAGTTCCAGAAAAACCGGGGCTCCGAAGTAAGCAAGTAATTCATCGATTGATGATTCCAATCTTTTTTCCGGAGATAACTTCAATTTTTCAGAAACCTCAAAAATTAAATCGTAATTATTCTCGGCTTTGCTGCTCTGCAAAAAAGCTTCGAGATTGATTCCTGACGGCAGCAGCTTGATTATCTCATTGAGACACTCAATCGCAGTTAAGCGTGGCTGCTCCAAATTATTCTCACTACTCATTATATTGTATATTCCTTATAATCAAGATTTATCCGAAATTCGGTGAAGTGCTGTCATTTTTGACTTCACTTGATTCAGAATTATTCTCACTATTATTCTTTACGTTTCTGGTAATGACACCATCAGCAATGAGTTTATTTACCAAATCCTCCATTGCTCCGAAAGCTTTTAAAAATCCGCCGGGAGTCATAATGAGTTCATTAGTAACTTCAGATTCGTTTTTTTGGGTATCCGTATTGAAAAAATTCATACGAACCAACCCGCTATTCAAACTGATATTCTCCATACCATCAACGAAAATACGTTTTTTCATTTTTTACCTCTACAAAATTATACTGTAATACTAAATCTCCATAAAATAGCATTATATTTAGATTATTGCAAATTTTTTCCTGAATTTTTTGTAAAAATTACTGTTTTTTGTATTTTTTTACCGCATTGTTTATTCAAATTCAATAAATTATAATATTCATCAGGGCTTAAAAGCGTCTCTGAAGCATTGATAAAATTCTCAACTTCCAAACCGTTACCGCCTCTTGCTGAAGCATAATTACACACATAGTGTAAAGAATAATTATTAAAATCAATATTTTCATTGCAATCAATATATTTACAATCCGTCGGGAACTTAATCCGGTAATTACTTCTATTGTAATTAAGTTGTTTAAGCAGATAATTCTCGCTTCTCTTTTCGCTTCCCAAGCGGATAAAATCAGCCAATTCAATAAATTCAGGCAATTCAAAATAGTAAAAATTCCCCGATTTCCTGACGAAATTATCAATGTGAACTTTTAGTTTAATTTCAGCAATGCCTTTATCATAATCAGCATCGTATGAGCGACTCACACTCTCCGCTTGCATAGCAATTTCAGATTCCAAACTTTTCATAAATCTGATACGCTCCTCATTGGTGGCACTTTGATAGAATTTATTAATCTCTCCGAAATAAGCTCCAGAGTAACTGTAAATTGCCTCAACATCAGCAGAATTATCATTATTAATAGTTATTTCAAATTCTTTCTGCCGTTCATTGTGTATGTTATTTCCGAAGTTCTCAATTTCAGCTCCCGCCGTATTCAAGTAATCACAATTATTTTTGGGAAACTCCGATATATCGCCATATTGACTGCTCCCATTGAGCATAAATCCTGATTGCACGAGTTTAGTGCCGTCATATTTTTCAGGGCGATAGATTAAAATATCGGTAAATCTGTCAGTCAAAATTTTGCTCCAATAGTTTTGGCAATTATTGATACGTCCAAATTCTGAAAGGAGCAAAATTTGACAATTATCAGCTAAATTAAGTGCTTTAAGCATGGATAACAAAAGCACTGCACTATCCGCCGATGAGGCATACCCTCGCTCTAAAACTTCATCAGGATTTGAAAAAATCATCGGGTAACGACTGAATTTCAAATCAATTTTGCGAATATTTTTTGCCACATAATCACGAATAATCCGCACTTTTTCAAGTTCAGTTTGACTTTGATTGGTTAATTCGGAAGTTAATTTTTTAATTTTTTCCGTTACTCGAGCGTGAGAGTTTATTGTCGTTTTAAGTTCTTCGGCAAAATCTTTAATTGTTTTATTGCTTACCCAAATGCTTGGAAAAAGCACATAAGCAGGCGTCATACCGATTTCAGGTATAACAGGCGATAAATTATCCGCACTGAAACTGATAGTTTTGCCATCTTGCTTTACTTTAATATTTTTCGGCAAATCATCGATTAAAAAGGTAAAATCATTGCTTACATTTCTAAAAACCACCTCTTTTTTGATGATATAATCCAAAGAACCGAAACTGATAACTGTCGCAAAATACGGGTGATTAAAAGCGGTAACTTTGACTTGATAAAATACTTTGCTTCCTACTTGGACATTCGGGAAATTTACGGTAAAAATTTTGCCGTTTGAATAAGTTGGTGCATTGATATTTTGATCCATGACATTTATTTCTGACGGCGAAATTTGCTGAGTTTTGTCACCGTTTACAACATAAGCCGAAAGCAACTCAACTTTTTCCCACGCAGGATTAAAGTAAATTTGCAACTCGGAATTATCCTTCATTGAGGCATAATTAAGCACTTCAAATTCTTTGGTAGTAATTTTCTCCCAATTGAAATTATTGATAAAATTATACTCGGTAAGATCCCGAATAATTTTAGTATCGAAGTTTTTATTGCTGTTTGTCAATAAATAAAAAATCAATTTTTTATTATCGGAGTCAACTTTTTTCATATCCTCTTTAATTGCTTTATATTGAGCAGGATATATCAAATTTTTCTTCAAAGCAAATTCAGAAATTATCTCTAACTTATTCTCTGAAAATTTTACATTTTTTACATGCTTAAGCAACTCATTATCAATCGCTTCATATTCGGGAATTTGCAATTCGCCTATTTCAGTTTTGCCGAAGTCAATAGAAGTTTTTTCCACTGTTTCGGCAGTAGAAAATAACTCCATCGGGAATTTACGTTTATCAAGCGACATATTACCTAAAATCATACAAGCAGCGCCCAAATAATCACCTAATCGCAACTCATCTATCACATTTACGCTGTTTGATTTTTGTGATAAATAATCTCGGACTTTATATCGCAAAATCACCTTCAATTTTTGACTCATATCTCGAATATTTTCAGGAGTTATCGAGATACTTTCAAGCACTATTGCAGGATTAATTCGGCGTAAAATCATTCCGAAATACTGCTCCTCATAGCCTTTCTGCCAACGGGAAAGGGCATTGCGGTAAATTATATCATTAATACCATTAAATTCCAGCTCGGACTGCATGATAAGTTCATTATTTTTTGAATCATACACTCCGCTATTAATAATTTCCAAGCGATTATCACTGCATGGAATACTGTTGCTTATTTTCAAACTTTCCCCCTCCGGGTGAGCTACTAAATAACTATTATTTGCCAAATAAGCAGGCAAAAGTTCTTTGGTCGTCTCATCAGTTGAGTCCATGAGAATATATTCTCCATTTAACTTCACCGCAGTAATTGCATGGTTAAAGTAATTATTTGCCACCTCTTCGTCTTTCGGATAACCTGCATAGAAAAGCACCGGGTAACTCTCGAATCCTGCCATTTTGAGCATAGCGACCAAAAGCGCCGCCTTGTCACGGCATACTCCGTAACGATTATTGAAAGTTATATCGACGTCATGCGGTTCATATCCCGGCGCTTCGGTTTCGGCAGTAATTCCCATATAACGAATCTGCTGTGAGACAAACTGAAAAATCGCCTGAATTTTTTCCATATCGCTATTGCAATTACTGATTAACTCCGCAACTTTTTCCTGCATTTGCGGCGTAACTTTTTCCAAATGCGGCAAAGACAAATTATAATACCAACGGGAAATCTCCTCCCAATTTTCCGCAGTTGAGCCTAAAACTCGCTGACTGAATAGATACAATGGCGGTGAATCCGCTTCAGGAATCTGCATCGGCACATTGCGGGCGACCCATTTATAAAAAATCATATTTTGTGAAGCTGTTT
Source organism: Lentisphaeria bacterium (assembly GCA_017456285.1). Taxonomy (GTDB): domain Bacteria; phylum Verrucomicrobiota; class Lentisphaeria; order Victivallales; family Victivallaceae; genus RGIG5270. Next base: position 20,878 of record JAFTJQ010000010.1, on the reverse strand, counting down.
CAGTAAATTCTATCGATGATTTCACCTCGTCTTTGATCAAAGTTTTTTTCAAAGGACAATCTTTCGGCCCTGCTACAATTAATTCATAATAGATAATCGGCATATCAGATTGCAGTACCTTGATAAAAGAATAGACATTTTTTATCCTCGAAATTCGATTATTCTCCTTTACACACAAGTGGATAATATCATTTACTTCCAAATCAGGAACTGACAATTTCATAATTTTATTAGCAGCATCATAGATATTCTGCGAAATCTGACTTGAATCAATTACTACTTCACTATTTTCAGCAAGATTGATTTTTTTAACTTTCCCATCGCTTTTTATGAGTTCAAAACTTAAAACTGCAACCTCACTGTAAAACTCATTGAAGTATATCGGGATAGTGCGATTATCAACTACACCCTTTTGGGTGATTACTTTTATATAATAATCATCTACCTCCAGTGAACTGCCGTCTTTCTGATAGACAATTCTATCCTCATCGTGCAATAATACCGCATTGGCATCAGGATATTTTTTTGCATCAATTTGCAGGTAATTACGATAATCAAATGCAAACACCCCTATTAAGATAAAAAATAGATAAATTATTCCTAAAAATTTTAAGTTCTTCATTATTGCTTACACCCCTCGTTTCTTGATCATATCGATTTTTTTCCAAGCTCCGCTGCGATAACGCCAGAACATCAAAGCAGAAAGCAACAACAAATAAAATACGCAAAATCCCCACAAAACGAGAATTCCCTGATGATAAACCCTTGCCAGAATCGTTACTCCGGGAATCATTACCAGGCACGAAGATAATCCGATGATATATAAAATCGCTTTAGTATCCCCTGCCCCTCGCAGACCGCCCATAAAGATAAATCTTACAGCATCAAGAATATTGGTAAATGCCGCCATTACCATTAGAGTTTTTGCAATTTTCGCCGCGTCATCAAAGTTTACTTTAATTACCGCATCAGTTGCAGGATTAATTGCATTAAATACTCCGATTAGGAAATCACCGAAGAATATATAAAGTATTCCTAAAATGGTGATATATGGAATCAACATTCTCATGGAACTGTAAACTACCCCCTCTGCAACATTTTTCTCATCACGTCCGATATACTGACCGCTCAAAATAGTTGTTGCATCACAAAACCCTAAAATCGGGGCAAATGCGAGATTATTTAAGGTAATCAAAATGCTTGAAGCAGTAATTGCTTCATTACCGATGTAACCAATCATAAACTGAAATACGGTAAATCCTCCGCTGCCCAATAGCACCTGCAATCCACTCGGAGAACCGAATACAATGATTTTTTTGATCTTTTCCAAATCAAAATTTTTCTCATGCCGAGTCGGAAACTCCTGCTGATTCTCCTTGAGAAATTCAAGCCACGCCCACATACAGCCGAAAGTTGAACACAAACTTGTTGCCAATCCCGCCCCGACAATACCCAATGACGGAATTATACCCTGAATACCGTAGATAAGAATATAGTCTATGCCGATATTTAATAAACACATAGTTGTATTGACTTTGGCAATGATTTTCGTTCTGCCCGTACCCGAAAAAAAGCCGAAAAGTGCCGCACTCATACAAGCAAAACAGGAACTCGGCTGCAAACTGTAAAAAAACTTTAATTCCAATTCAGCCAATGCCGCATCATGTCCGCTATTGAGGATAATCCAACGTCCAAGCGGAATATTTACCAGCAAAATTATTGCCGAAAAAATCCACGACAAATATATCGCTCCCCACGCACTGTGGACGCAATTAAGTTTGTCTTCAGCCCCGAAATACTGGGCAACCAAAGCCGAGGTAAATCCGATTGTTACGCTGTAAAAACTGAAAAGCGAGAAATTTAATCCCCCTGCCGGTACCGATGCCGCCATTTCAAGCGTGCTGTGCCAAGCAAGCAGCATGCGGTCGGTCAAGGTCAGAATAATATAACTTGCCCCCATGATAATCAATGGATAGGCAATTTTCCAAATTTCACAATAACCGCCGTTCCGATAAAAACTATCTCGATTTATGTACTTCCCTAACTGCATAACAACTCAAATTTACTCCGTTTTTTCTGTTTCCACAGGGAAAAGCTGCTCTTCCGTCTCCTCATCGATAATGCGGAATTTCTCAAAATGCAATGTCTCGTCTGCACGGAAACTCAATTGCAATGATGAATTATTTTCGATATCCTCCAGCAATTCAGCATCTTCCTCCTTCAATCGCTGAAGCACCAACGGATGAACAAAAATCCGCAAGAAGGAATTTTTATACTTTTTATCTCGAGTAATGGTATTTAATTCTCTTTGAATTTCCACGCTCATACTTTCGGTTGATTTTATATGCCCGGTTCCTTTACAGTAGGGACACATATCAAAAATCACACTCTGCAAACTCTCCTGCTCCCGCTGACGGGTCATCTCCATTAAACCCATTTGACTTATCGGCAGAACTTTGGTACGGGCTTTGTCATGGCGGGTTAAATTTTTCATCAAATTATAGATGGTATCTCTATCGGCTTCAGTTTTCATATCAATAAAGTCAATAACCACCAAACCACCGACATTTCTTAAACGCAACTGTCTGGCAATCTCCTCTGCTGCCTCCATATTAGTCCTTAAAATAAGTTCCGGCTGCTCAATTCTGCTTCGGCCGGGGCGTCCGCTATTAACATCAATAGCGATCAAAGCCTCTGTCTCATCAATGCAAATATAACCTCCGCTTGGGAGTGAAACAGTTCTCCCCAGCAACTGATAAAGCTGGCTGTTGATATTAAAATAATCAAAAATCGACTCTTTCCCCTTGTATTCTTTGACCTTGCAAGCCATTTTGATTCCGCCGTATTTTTTTAACTGCGAATGAATTATCCGATAGGCCTTTTTGTCATCGACCATAATTCCTGAAATTTCTTCGGTCATAAAATCTCTGGCAGTTCGGGAAGATAAATCAGGTTCACGATACAATTCAAATGTACCCTCACAACGTTTTAGCTTATCCTCGGCACTTCGCCAAGCATCCAAAAGAAGTTCGGCATCACGTTTAAAATAGACATCTTTTTTGCCCTCTCCGACGGTTCGGCAGATAAGACCGATTCCCTCGGAAATTTTCAAGGAATTTAAAATTTCTTTCAATCTTTTACGCTCGACTTTACTCTCAATTTTACTTGAAACCCCGATTGTATTATTAAATGGCATTAAAACCAAAAAACGACCTGCGATACTTATATCAACAGATACTCTCGGTCCTTTAGTCCCGATCGGGCCCTTGATAACTTGCACAATCAATTCCGTACCGACAGAAAAATACTCCAATAGATTATCAATCGTCAATTTACGATGTTTTCTGCGGTAAATAGCATCCTGCCAATAGGCAATTTGCCGATTTTTTTCATCCTCGGACAAGTGTGACTTATGTTCAACAATTGCAATTTGGGTTTCAAAAAGATTTTTTAGTCCGTCCATTAAATCACCGTAATGCAAAAAAGCATTTTTCTCCGTACCGATATCTACAAAAGCCGCCTGCAAAGACGGTTGCAAATTAACAATTTTTCCTAAATAAATTGAACCTACTTTCACATCGTCGGTATAACGTTCAATTACATACTCCTCGAGGCGGCTGTTTTCCAGTACCGCAACCCGGGTCTCCATTTTTTCGCAACTTAAAATAATCTGTTTATTAATACTATTATCATCACTCATTATCAATTAATCCTTTACCGACAGCCAAATGATAACCATTTACAAACTCATTGGCTTTCATCATCTTTTTCCCCGGAATAGTCAATTCCAGAATTTCAATTACTCCTCCGTCAAGACAACTGATAAAAATTCCGTTTTTATCAGCCCCCAAAACTTGCGGATTTCCTTTAATTCCGCTTTTCTCTTTGTCAATCCGACACCTATTTACCGTAACTTGCAACATTTTACCGTTTTTCATTGGCAAAATTACACTTGCATTCGGCCACGGAGTAAAGGCTCTGACCATTGCTTCAATATCTTTACTCTCATGCTTTGCCCAATCAATTAACCCCATCTGCTTTTTGATTTTTGAGCAATAAGTTGCTTTGCTGTTATCCTGCAAAGTCGGTGTTAAGTGTCCTGTTTTAATATCCAGCAAAACTCTATCCACATGGTTTGCCGCCATTTGTCCCAGACGATTTTCAAGCGACAACGCCGTATCATCTGCTTCAACCGGAATTTCAATACATTGATAGATTGCTCCCGTATCCATGCTTAAATCCATCTCCATAAAACTAACCCCTGCATAGTGGTCACGATTAAGCAAGGTCGATATAATCGGAGATGCCCCTCGGTATTTCGGCAAAATCGAAGTGTGAATATTTATACAGCGGTATCTCGGCAATTCCAAAATCTCTTTTTTCAAAAACTGCCCGAATGAAACCACCACGATAAAATCTAAATCCATTGCCGCCAATTTTGCTACAAATTCAGGATCATTCACTGACGGTACTTTTTCAATACTCATACCCATTAAATCAGCAATTTTCGCCACCGGAGTCGCAGTTAAAACTTTTTTACGTCCGGCTTCCTTATCTACTTGAGTAGCAATTCCGCAGAGTTCAATAATGTCTGAATTTGCCAATCGCAGGAGAATCGGTACCGCAACTTCCCCTGCCCCCATAAAATATACTCTGACTTTGTCCAACATAATTTTCACCAATCCCTTCTATGCTAAAGCATCAAAAATCAAATCAGGAACTTTTCTGCTCCCCTCACTCTCATATTGCAACTGCTCCCGTCTGCTTACCCCCGTACAAACCAAAACCGAGGTCAATCCTGCTGAATTGGCCCCCTGAATATCGGAATTAAGATAATCGCCGATTCCGTAAATTTTTTTCAAATCCAATGAAGCAACATCTCTATTCATTTTTTCGGCAATTTTGTCCAAAGCGTAATCGTAAATTCCCCTGAATGGCTTACCTAAATAAATCGGTTCAAAATCGGGATGAACTTCCTTGACGATATTTACAATCATTCTTGCCTGTCCGCCTGCTCCGATTCCGAAACCTGTACTGCGTGGCATCGGCCAATAACTGTCAGGATTAGGTACGATATAGTGTTTCTCAGGATGCCGCAGAAAGAGTCCGAATGCCGCCTCTAAATTTGCTTGCCAATTATACACACCCTCGCCCTGAATCGCTCCGCAGCAATCCATAATCTCATCAAGATTGCGAGTTACTTCAAATCCTGCAAGTTCCGCAAAACATGGATCTCCTAATTCCCCTAAAACAAAGAACTTTTTACCGACCCAGTTATTGAGTTTGGCAACATACTTAAGCACACTCGCACAGGAGATAAGTTCATCCTCCTCAATATCCAATCCTGCCCGATGCAAAAATCCGCATTTCTGCTTAATTGAGTGGTTGCCGTCATTGGTGAGAATATAAAACGCCTTATTGTCTCGACGCAACTCTTTAATAAATTCAGCCGTTTCGCCGATTGCACAAGTCCCCACCGCCAGAGTCCCGTCAACGTCAATTAACAAGCCGTCAATATTTTCTTTATTTTTTTGGTAATAATCAAAAAATCTCATTCTAAACCTCTTTTAAGCAATAAAGCCGCTTTATCATCGCCTGCTTTAACGCATGCTATAAGCAATCTTTCCGCCGTTTTTATCTCTTTCGGAGTGCCGATACCGTGAGCATAGCACTCCGCCAGAAGCCTCATGCAATCAATATCGCCGACACTGCTTCCCTGCTTCGCCCAAAAAAAGACCGCACTTTCATCTATTTGAGTGCCGACCCCGTTGCGAAAACAATTTGCCAACTCATACTGTGCAGCGACATCTCCTAATCCCGCACTTCGCAAGTAAAAAAGAAACGCTTGCTTCTCGTCTTTTTCAAGTCCGATTCCCTTCAAAAAGCAATCTGCTAAAATTTTTATCGCTGCACCATTATTATTCCGCATCTCCTCGTGGAGCAGTTTTAATGCTTTCTCCACATCGGTTTTTAAATAAAATCCGCTTAAATGCTGCTCGGCAATTTTAACTTTAGCAAATCCCTCTCCCTCATCGGCAGCAATTTGATAGAATTTAATTGCCTCAAGCATATCAGGAGCAACCCCGATTCCACGTTCATAAAAAAGCCCTAACTTGCCTGCAACTCCTTTAACTTCAGCAGTATAGAGTTTATAGGCTTCCTTAAATGCCTGTTCCTCATTTACCGCCGTACCTATCCCCTCTAAATAGCAATCAATCAAATATTTTTTTGCCTGCACATCATTCTGCTCGGCAGCTTCTGAAAGCAATTCAAAAATATACTGACCGCTTTCGGGAGTAATATTTCTATTTTTTAATAATTTCTCTGCCAAATTCACCATTGCAGGCGGATATTTTTTGCTGATTAAAAAATCCTGTAACTCTTTGGCTCGCACCTTATTTTGGTCAATTGAACCATAATATTTGCCGTCAATTTTCGCCCCTCTCAAGCCTCGTTCCAGAATCAAAGCAACTTTGAACTTGGCTTCATCGAGCGAAATTGCCTTTTCGTAATAAGAATACGCCTTAAAAATATTTTTAGTTACTCCGTAGCCGTACTCATGGCAGTATCCGACATAGAAATTACCGACATCACTGCCTTGCTCCGCCGCCATATTAAAGTAATAAAAAGCCAAATTCAAATTGCGGGAACGATTTACCCCATACAAAAACTCCTCTCCGAGTTTCAATTGAGAATAGACGTCTCCAGCTTGTGCCTTTTGACGCAAACTGTCTGCAATCGATTCCTCTTTGACGGCGGCAAACGCCAAATTTGTCGCCGTCAAAAAAATTAAAATTAACCAAAATAAACTCTTAATTTTAACCGCTCCGCTTACCACGAGAATTATTTATTCTCCAACTTCTCCAATCTTTCAGTCAATTCGGCAATTTTGTCCTTAAGTTTAGCAACCTTATTCGGCAAAGCGATTCTGCCCATAAAATCACGCTGACTTTCTGCCGGACTGCCAAGCAAAATTACCCCCGGAGGAGTATCTTTGACAATGTTTGAAGTTCCTGCCAACTGCACTCCGTCACCGACAGTTACATGGCCGTTGATACCTGCTTTGCCGCCTAAAATCACACCGCGTCCCAATGTTGCACTTCCTGCAATACCGACTTGAGCAACCAAAATTGAACTTTCACCGACAACAACATTGTGACCGACCATAACCTGATCGTCAATTTTAACATTGGTTTTGATCCAGGTAACGCCGAATCTCGCACGGTCGATTGTGGTATTTGCACCGATTTCCACATCGTCATCAATTCGGACAATACCGGTTTGCGGAATTTTCGCCAAGCCATTCGGAGTGGGATAGAAACCGAATCCGTCTGCACCGATAACAACTCCGGAGTGGATAATTACCTTGTTGCCGACAATACATCTATCCAAAATTGTCGCATTGGGATAAATAAGTGTGTCACAGCCGACTTTAGCCTCTCTGCCGATATAAGTTCCGGCACAAATGCAAGTATTATCTCCGATTTCCGCACCTGCATCAACCACAGCATTTGCACCGACGTGAACATTTACACCGATTTTAGCAGTCGGATCAACCGCGGCAGTCGGATGAATGTTTCTCTCATAAGGAATTGCTTCGGGAGCAAAAATCATAATCACACGAGAAAAAGCCACATCGACATTTTCGCAAACGATATAGGTTTTGCCCTCTTTTGCCAAATAAGAATTATCCTCTGCAATCAAAACAATTGCCGCCTGAGTTGACTCTAACTGATCTTGATATTTTTTATTTCCGAGGAAACTTATTTTGTCATTTGTTGCATCTTTAAGTGATGATACGCCTGAAACGCATACATTCTCATCACCGATAATGCGGATTGCTTTTACCATTTCTGCAATTTCTTTAGCACTTACAGTTTTCATTATTCACCTGCTTTCTTTTTTTATTAAATTATTTAGACTCTTTTTCAAATCTTAAAGAACCCTGATTTATATAACCATGGTCAGAGTCATGGACATAAGTAATTTTTTTCGGGCATTTTAAGTTATTATAAACAATAGTAATTCCGCTCGGAGGGCAAACATAATCCCCTAATCCGGCACGAGTAATGTGAACAAAACAAGTTTCGGGAATTCTTTTTGCATGATTTACAATGTCATAATAGTCTAATCCTTTTTGATAATCAGGACGCCAGCCTCTTAAACGACCTTTGGTATAACCGCCCAAATCGGCACACCACGGAATATCGGGACGGGCAATTTTTACATCATGGTCGAGTGCGGCACACCAAATTGTCTGCAAACCGCCCTGACTGCCGCCCTGCACTTCCAAATTCACTCCGTCATACAAGGGGTGCTGTTTCAAAAATTGAAGAGAACGCATACAGCGAAGTGCCATACCGTAGAAATATGCGGTTTCAGGATTTGCATTTTCATCATTTTTGAAGGCATATCCTTTCAATGATTTTTTAACTTCATTGTAATAATTCTCATCTTCACCCATATTGTAACCATGAGCATTCAAATGGAATACAATTTTATCATCAGGCAAAACATTAGCAGGTTCTTTCTGAATATAAGTATTGCTGTATCCATCATAAAGTCCCATGGCAGGATATTTTTTGCTTTTATCTTTCGGAACAGTCAAAATTCCGGTTGCTGGACGAGAATTTGGACACTCAACTTCTACGTAATAAACATCAAGTTTTTCGTGTTTGATTGGAGCATCTTTGATTGTGTACTTAATTGGAGTATCAGCAAGCATTTTTTTCTGCTTTGCCCAGAATTCATCAAAATCGGTCGGTTCTTCAACTGCCTGCTTCAAATTATCCAAACCTACCCCTGCTCCGCCGTCATAGGCTTTCTGACGCTTAAATCCGCCAAAAGTAAAATCAATATTTTTGCCGTCTTTATTTTGAACAAAAACCTCAAAACGGACAAATCCGTCTCTATCCATGCGTGTTGTATAGACAAACTCTTTATCAAGCGTAATCGGATAATTTTTTTCTATACTTTTGTCAAAGTCTTTGCTTTCGACAACTCTCAAGGTGTATTTATCTGTAACTTTGTTTTTATCAACAGGATATACTAAAATTTTCAGTTTAATAGTTTCACCTTTTTCGTATTCAGGATCAGCCTTTTCAGGAGTAACACGAATTGCTAAATTGCACTCCTTGTTGATTCCGTCATGAGCAAAAGCGCTTGCGAACAAGACAAGCACTAATGCAATAGTAATAAAAAATTTTCTCATTTTTCAGTTCCTTTCGGAGTTAAATTGCCTTTATTTAAAATATTAATTATCTCCATAGTTAAATCAATATTTGTTTTGGAATACAGCACAATCGGCACTGCATTAGTTGAGTTTGCACTTTTATCAAGCACCATATCATATCCTTGATTAATTGCAACTTGTTTAATTTTTTCGGTAATTTCCTGCAATAATTCATTACGCTTCAAAGTCGCAAGTTTCATTAATTCCTCCTGCTTGGCTTTAGCATAACTCTGCATTTCTGCACGGATAACCTTTATATCCTGAGTGATTTTCTCTGCCTCTTCGGTTGCTTTCTGACGCTCCTCTTGCGAGAGTGTGATATTCTGTGAGCGGTCAAAAGCGGTACGGAATTTTTTATCCAGCTCCATAGCTTTCTCATTTTTCTTTACCAAATAGTCCTGAAAAACTTTTTGCTGCTGTTTAAGCAAAGTTTCAATCTGCGGAGTTTTGTAATATTCCTTGAAAACTCTCTCCATGTCAACTACCGCAATTTTCTGTGCCGAAGCAACTGCGGCAATTCCAATTGAAATTACAAAAATCAAAAATAACTTTTTCATAAAAAAACTCCTATAATTAAAAAAATTAATCAATAACTTGCATAATGTAGCACAACTTTGATAAAATTTCCAATCTTTAACGATATTTTTACAATATTTAGTTGATTTTTTTAAAAAATGTTGTAATATATATAGAAAATTAATTAAAAACAGAGGAAAAATTATGACTTTAGACGAATTAAAAAACAGTATTAATAATATCCGAGAGCGAATTGCACACCTATCAGACTTTCTCGATATTGAGTCAAGAGAATCTGAAATCCGTGAAATCGAAGCAAAAATGTCTCTCGAGAACTTTTGGGATAATAAAGAAGATGCTCAAGCAACTGTAGCCAAACTCTCAAGCTGCAAACAGGTTATTGAACCACTTTTTGCCCTGCAGAAAGATTTATCAGACTTGGAAGTGCATTATGAATTTGCTTCTGATGATGAGGAGTATTTGGGAGAAGCAGAAATTGAAGAAAAGAAACTCCTTAAAAAACTCGACCAGCTTGAGTTATTGAGTTTCCTCTCAGGGCCCTTTGATAAAAATGGTGTCTATCTCTCAATTCATGCAGGTGCCGGCGGCACGGAATCCTGCGATTGGGCAAGCATGTTAACTCGTATGTACCGTCGTTATTTTGAGCGTCAGGGCTGGAAAGACGAAGTAATTGATATTCAAATGGGTGAAGAAGCAGGTATCAAAAGCATCACCTTGCTGGTACAGGGAAACTTTACTTACGGCTACATGAAGTGCGAGAAAGGAATTCACCGACTGGTTAGAATTTCTCCTTTTGACTCAAATGCACGACGCCACACCTCTTTCTGCTCGGTTGATGCTTTCCCGGAACTTGACGACGATATTGAAATCGAAATTGACGAGAAAGACTTAAAAGTTGATACCTACCGTTCCAGCGGTGCAGGCGGACAGCACGTTAATACTACCGACAGTGCAATTCGCATTACCCACTTACCGACCGGAATCGTCGTTGCCTGCCAGAATGAACGATCTCAACACAAAAATCGTGCAACTGCCATGAAGATGCTTAAAGCCAGACTCTACGAGCATGAAGAGGAGAAGCGTCAGAATGAAGCAAATGCAATTCGAGGCGAAAAAACTGAAAACGGTTGGGGTAATCAAATTCGCTCATACGTTCTGCAACCATACCAGATGGTCAAAGATTTGCGTACCGGGGTTGAAACAAGCAATACAGCGGCAATGCTGGACGGAGAATTGCTTAATGACTTTATTGAACCCTACTTAAAAGGGGTCAGAATTGAGGAATAAATCAATTCGGCAATGAATTTTTACGTTTTTTTTGAAAAAAATTCTTATTTTGCCTTGAATAATTGCCGATATTGTACTATAATATTGAAAATTAAGTTTTTTACACAACCTAAACGGAGTTAATTATGAAGAAATTTTTCAAATTTATTTTGATTACTGCCATTACACTGGCGATTTTAGCAGGAGCGGTCTGGGCTTTAAGTTACTGGTACGACCACTCTAACTTCCTGCAAAGCACCTTCGGCAATGCAAAAACTATCCAAAGCGGTATTCGCATTCCCACTGATGACCCGACTAAAGTTGAAACAATTTCCGCAGATCTCGGCGGCAAAATTTCGCTTTTGATTTTCACAATTGTACTTCTTATGCAGATTGCTGCACTCGGAGTTATTGCCATAGTGGTTCGCAAAATTTCACGTTTGCAGGGTGCAACTCTGGCACAAAAAGAAGCGGCATTCAAAGATGCGGATATTTTCCTTGATTTGCCCTTGTACATCGGTCTATTCGGTTCGGTTTCATCATTTGTATTAATTGCCTTCTCTCCCCAGAGCAGTCGTTTGGTGGCATACTCATCAACTTTGATCGGTATCATTTTCAGCGTATGCTCCAAATTGGGTTTGCTCTATCCGATTAAGCAGAAGTTGCTTATGCAGGAAATTGAGGAGAACAACCGTAAAAAATCATAAAAATAATTAACATTAACTTGCAGGTGTATTTTTGAATAGAGCTATTCTGGTTGTAATGTGTGACTTTATCGTGGTCTCGATGCTTTCGATGATCACCGGTCTCTCCACGCTTGAAAACCCCTACGGAGATGACGGTGCTGTGGTTAATACCAAAACCGCAAATGTGATTATCGAGCAATTGAGAAGCGAGCGGTTGTTGCTTGCTGATGCTTTGAAAGAACTTGAGGAAGCACAAAAGCGATTCGGTCACTCACAGGCTCGTGAGGCGGCGATGAAAAAAATTGAAGTGCAGATGGCAAAAGCTGACATGCAGCTTCAATTGCTTCAAACTAAAGACTTTACCGATGTCGATACCACCGAAAAAGAAGTTCAGAAAATCGATCAGGCAAATTTAAGTTCCCGTTATCAACAGGCAATGCAGGAACTTAATAATATTCAGAACAAAAATCGCTTGGATACTTTCAGATTCAGCACTTCAGGTGGTTCAGGAAACGGGACGGGGACAGGATCAGGCAAATTTGCAGGCTATAGTTCTGACCCCAATGCGGCAACTTCTGAAGAGGTAAAAACAATCAAGGATCTCCTCGCCAGACGCGAAGTAGATTTAGAGCATACCATGAATGAACTTACTGCTACCGAGGAAAAACTTGCCGCTTTGGACAAAGAAAAAGCCAAACTTAATGAGCGTATCAGTGAATTCAAAAACAACATTGCAAATATGGAACAGGAACTCGAAGTCGCAGAAGATAAACTCATTACAACTCAAACTCAATTAGCCAAAACTACCAAGCAGATCAAGGTAAAAGAGGTCGAAATTCAGGAGCATAAAAAACAAATTCAATCCATGCGTGGAATTTTAACCAAGGCGGTTAAAGACTTATCAGATGCCAAAGAAGAAGTCGAAATCAAAAATCGTGAGATTGCCGAGGTGCGTCAATCCGCAGCAGAACTTAAAGCTGAACTTGAGCGTGAAGTTGCCGAAGCAGAAAAAAGCCTGCTTCATATCAAAAAATCTTTGGAGTCTGAAGTTTTAGTTACCTACAAAGAGACCATGAAACAACTTCAAATCGTTAATGAACAGAAGCGAATGCTCGTAAATTACAATGCAGGCGGAACTTATTATCTGCCGGTAATTAAGGTTGATAAGAAAAATGTTATAATTTCACTTTTCAATATTTTAAGTGGTAACTCAATCGATCATGCTGAATTTGAAAAAGTTACCAAACTTGATTACAAACTGTATGACCCGACTCAAGAAAAATCAGAAGCACTTGATGTAACAGGACCGTTATTTATCTCTCGCAAAGATATTCGTGTAGCATTACTTGAGATTCCTGAACCGCCGGCAGAAACATTGCATTTCATGCGAGTATCTGACGTCAGACGTCGCGGATTCAATAATTTATATCTATTTAAGTTCAACCAATACGGCAAAGACGGCGGAACTTTAGAGGGACGCTGCTCAATGAGTATGAGCAGCCATGATGATTACCTCTATATTCGCAATGACAGCCGCACTGAATCATCCGCAGTTCAAGCAGAAGTCGGCGATATGGTAATGACCAAAGAGGGCGGATTTGTCGGAGTGGTTGTAGCTGTAAATAAACTTGATAATGGCAGATCAGAGGCAAAATGCTTTATTTTCCCCGACAACTTTGAATTAAGAAATTCTATCAGACTCACGCTCAAAAAAGAACCTAAAGAGGAATTTTATACCGATTTTGCTAATTTGGGCAATCAAGTTCTCGAGCGAATCAAAAAGATAGAGGAGCAATAATTTATGCCCGAATACTCTCCGGAAAGCTCCAGAGATTTGGAGGCGACTCAGATAATCAACATGGCAGATAATAATGAGACTATCCAATGCCAAGTAGAGAGTACCCCCCTGTCCGAAGAAGAATTAAAACAAAAAATCATTCAGCCTGACTGGGGAAAATTAAAAAGTTCCTTTACCAACTTGAGTGTTTTAGGTTTCGGCGGTATGGGTACGGTTTTCAAGGCTAAAGACACGCTTTTTTATCGCAATTTAGCATTGAAAGTAATGAGAAGTGATCTCAAAAACGACACCAAAAGTATTGATTCATTTATTCGTGAAGCCAGAATCACTGCCCAGATTGACCATCCTAATATCATTCCCGTCTATAATCTCGGAGTTTTTGAGGGTACCGGGGCTTATTTCAGCATGAAAAAAGTTGACGGAGAGGATTTGGAATATGTGCTGAAACGGCTTGAAAAAGGCGATCAGAATTATATCAAAAAATATCCGCTGCACCGTCGATTGGAAATTTTCTTAAATATCTGCAACGGCATGCTTTTTGCTCACAGCAAGGGAATTATCCATCGAGATTTAAAACCTGCAAATATCATGATCGGAAACTATGGTGAGGTTTTTATCATGGATTGGGGCATGGCAATTTACATTGAAAAAAATGACTCCAGCAACAAAAAAGAGAAAATCGACCTGCGAGAAAAAGAGGATTTACCAAACAAAAACAGCATCGCAGGTACGCCGTTATTTATGTCTCCGGAGCAAATCGCAGGGTGTGAAATCGAATACGGGGAAGCAAGTGATGTCTATGCACTCGGCAATATTCTCTATTGTCTGCTTTGTTGTGTAGCAACTCCGCACAATCCCAAACTTGAAACCAAAGAACTTTTTTCAATTATACTCAATGGAGAAATCGTGCTTCCGCATAAACGGTCAAAGCACCTGAAAATCTCCAGAGAACTTGAAGCTATCTGTATGAAAGCTTTGGCGGTTGAACGAGTGTATCGCTACAAAAATGTTGCTGAATTAATGAATGATATTAAAAACTATTTGAATTTGCAAGTAGTCGGAGTCTATAATTCACCGATTATCCGATTTTTTAAGTTCTGTCGCCGACATCCATTGATTCCGTCAACTTTGCTGGTTGCCTTGCTGACAATGGGAGTATTTTTCTCCTATTTTTACATCAAAGATGCCATTGAATTGAAAGCACTTAAGCAAGTTTTGACCCAAAATCTGCATGAAGCGGAAACGTTGCTTGCCAAGCAGATGCAATTAATTCAACGCTCTTCACGCCATAATGCTCAAACCGACATTGATTACATCAAACTTGAGATGCTCAATCAAAATACCGCTTTGCTTAATGAAACCAGACTTGCAAGTACAATTCAAACCTTGCTGGATACCTTGAATAAAATCAGCCTTTTAAGCGGCAAGTTGGATATCGGACAAGAAAAAGAGCAAATTCTGCGATTAATTATCAGCTATACTTTTAATAATATTCAGGATGACGCCGCATTGCTGAAAATTTTACACATAAGCTCAATCGAATTAACTGAAGAGTTTGAAAAAATGATCAGCAAAACTCCGCAACTAAAGGAACAGCTTGAACTTTTGAATAATAATCAGGGAAAAATCATATTAAACAGCCCCCACCCCTTAACTTTGTCATGCACCATTTATAATCAGGAAAATCACAATGACTCAACAAAATCCGAGGATATCTATATTGAAACTCCTTCAGAATTAAAACTTGAGGCAGGAACTTACGTTTTCAGCTACAAAAATTCCACCATGGATACCATTAGTGTTCCCTTAAAAGTTGAAGCCGGAAAAATCAGTACCTACAATCTGCTTAGTGCCGATAACATCCCAAGCAATATGATTTATATCCCCGGCGGTGAATACCACTCTCGCATTCTCAGTCAGGCGGATATCGGGCATAAGCGATATATTGACGACTTTTTTATCTGCAAATCAGAGGTTACATTTGGCGAATATTTGGAATTTTGGAACTCTATCGAAGATCCTGCCAAACGTGATTTATTCCGTGGCAACATGATCTTGGAAGACAGCAAAAACGGTCTCAAGGTTACTCCACTATGGGATGACAGCGGCAGTTTAATCTATCCATTGATCTCTCAAATGCCGATTTTCGGAATCTCTCCGCAGGCAGCGGAAGCCTATTGCGAATACATGAGTAAAAAACTCAATAAAAAATGCCGTCTTCCCTACTTCGGTGAAATTGAAAAAGCCGCCAGAGGCGTTGATAAACGCATTTATATCTGGGGTGATAAATTTATGATTAATCACGCCTTGCTTAATAGTACAAGCAATAAAAAAGATTACCCCTACGGTGCTCCGAGCAATAGTTATCCTGATGACACTTCAGTCTACGGCGTCAAGGAATTAGCAGGCAATTTACGGGAATTAATTAAAATCAGCGGAACCGATTATTACGGCATCTACGGCGGATCATACTTAACCGATCACACTTACGCAAAATGCAGTACCGTCAGTCGATTCAATGGCGGTATCAATGATGTTGGATTCCGTTACATAATAGAAATGGATAAAAAATGATTGACTTCAGAAATGTGGAGAAACTCTATTCAGGCGTCTTTGTGCTGAATAAGGTCAGTTTCAGAATTAACAGCAATGAGCGTGTCGGTTTGGTCGGCCCTAACGGAGCGGGCAAAAGTACCATTCTGAATATGATTATCGGCGAAATATCACCCGATGCAGGTGAAATTATTATCCCTAAAAATATGCGAATCGGCTGCATGAAACAGCAGTTGCCGACTGGAAGCGAAGAAATTTCTCTATTGAATTTTACCGCCGATGCTATCCCTGAATTAAAAACTATTGCCGAAAAATTGAAAAATATTGAACATGAATTAAATGACAATAACTCTTCTTTGGACAGCGACCGCAAAAATTCTTTGCTTAAGCAACACGGAACTCTACAAACCCAATATGAACATTTAGGAGCCTATACCCTAAAAAGCGATGCCGAGGCAGCTTTAACTAATTTAGGATTCAAAATTGAGGATTTCAATAAACCGTTAAAAAGTTTCTCCGGCGGTTGGCAGATGCGAGCAATGCTGGCAAGAGTTTTAATTTCCAATCCTGACATACTTCTGCTGGACGAGCCGTCAAACTATTTGGATATACCGGCGGTTGAATGGCTCTGTAAATTTTTGAAAAGTTACATCGGAACGCTTATTTTGATTTCGCACGACCGCTTTTTGCTGAAAAAATTAACTGATGTGACCTTGGAGGTAAATTCAGGGCAAGTCACCCGCTACGCAGGCGATTACGATTATTACCGCAAAAATCGTGAGGAAAAAATGCAGTCTTTGATTGCCGCTAAAAAAAATGCCGACCGCAAAAAAGAACACCTTGAGCGTACTATTGACCGCTTCCGAGCTAAAAGTTCAAAGGCTTCTCAAGCAAAAAGTTGGCAGAAAGCCCTCGACAAAATGGAGGATATCGAAATACCTGATGAACTCTCCTACAATGGGATGATTAAATTCCCCGATCCCCCACCCTGCGGCAGTGAAAGTGCCAGAATCGAGAATTTGAGTTTTCATTATCCCAATAATGAGGCAAATCCGATTTTTAACGATATTAATTTAGCCATAGATCGCGGAGATAAAATCGCCTTTATCGGTTACAACGGTATGGGAAAAACAACTTTGCTGAAACTATTGGTCGGTAAACTTGCACCAAATGCAGGAAAAGTGGTTATCGGGCACAATGTGATTATCGGCTATCAGGCACAGGAGTTCAAGGATATTTTAGAGGACGAAATGAGCGTTTACGATGTGGTGCGAGCCAATTTAAAAGCGGGGGCTTCACAGAATAATTTAATGAATATTCTCGGAGCTTTCGGCTTCTCAGGCGAAGCAGCTTCCAAACCCTGCAAAGTCCTTTCAGGAGGCGAAAAAATCCGTCTCTCTTTTGCCAGAATTTTCGTCAATCCGCCGAACTTTTTAATTTTGGATGAACCGACAACTCACCTCGATATTGCAGCACGGGAATTACTGCAAAAAGCCTTAAGTGAATATCAGGGAACCGTCTGTTTGGTAAGTCACGACATCGAATTTGTCCGCAATGTCGCCAATACCATTATCGCCATGGAACGCCCGAAAATCCGAAAATATTTCGGCAATTACGATTATTATTTAGAAAAAAGCACCGAACTCGGCAAAGCAAATATTGAAAATTCTCCTAAAGAATTAAAAAAATCAGTTTCAAATTCCGCTGAAACTACAACTTTTGACAGTAAAGAACGCCGACGTGAACGAGCAAAACAACGAGAAAAACTTGCCGCTGCCAAAAAAGATATCGAGAAAAAAGTTGTCCGCATTGAAAAGGATTTAGAGCGTTTGCAAGCACGGCAGGAAGAACTTGCATTACTGCTTGCAGATGTTAATGCCAATATCAATTTCCAGATGACCAATCGGGAACTTTTTGACATTCAAACTAAAATTGCTCAAAAAACCGAAGAGTGGGAAACCGCCGCACTTGAACTTGAGGAAATCATTGAATCATTCAAGGTCGATGAGTAATTTTTTTTCAAGAACTTTTTGATTGTGCTTTTGGGAAGCCTCGATATACCGCTTGGCATTATAAGCACCCATGGGGGTGCTGTCATCAGAACGACTGCTTATTTCATTATAAATTGACTTAATTTTCCCAAAAATTCTCATCACGAGGACAAATGGAAATGCAACGACGTAAAAAATTACACTCAATAACAAGGTAATTATCGTCAGAACGATATTGAATAATACGGTTAAAACTTTTTTCATCATCAAACCTTTTTTTAAAATTTTACCTTATATTCAAATAATAACAGCAATTTGAATAAAAGTAAACTCCTGCTCCACCTTTTATCACCTAAAAAGCAATAAAACATGAAAATATTATAAAACTTTGGAGAAAAACTCTTTTGCCCGCAAATTAGTCGGATTTTTAATAACCTCATCAGGAGTGCCGTCCAAAATAATTTGTCCCTGATCCATAAAAATTACCCGATTTGCCACCTCTGCAGCAAATCCGATTTCATGAGTAACAACTGCCATGGTCATTCCCTCTTGGGCAAGTTCTCGCATCAATGTCAGCACTTCGCCAACCATTTCAGGGTCAAGTGCCGAAGTCGGTTCATCAAAAAGTATCACATCCGGATTCATTGCCAAAGCCCTGACAATGGCAATTCTCTGCTTTTGTCCGCCTGACAATTGACTCGGATAAGCATTAGCTTTGTCTGCAAGTCCGATTCGCTGAAGCAGCATATTTGCTTTAGCATCCGCCTCTATCTTGCTCAAAACCCCGGTTTTTATCGGTGCCAATGTAATATTTTCCTTGATCGTCATATTCGGGAAAAGATTAAAATGCTGAAATACCATCCCTACCCTGCGGCGGAATTTATTTAACTGCATCTCACCAGCAGTAATATTATGCTCTTCAAAAATAATCTCGCCCGAAGTCGGCTGCTCCAATAAATTCAAACAACGCAGAAATGTACTTTTTCCCGATCCTGACGGCCCGACGATAAAAAGCACTTCACCTTGCTTAATTTCAGTGCTGATATTTTTTAAGGCATGAACTTCCTTAAATTTTTTCTCCAAATTTTTAATCTCAAAAATTACTTTACTCATTTTTCTTCAGCCCCTTCTCAAATTTACCCAAAAGTGCCGAAAGCAACATCACTACGGCAAGATAGATTACCGCTACTGCCAGCAACGGCAAAAAAGCATCATAAGTTTGACTGCGGATAATATCTCCGCCCTTGGTTAAATCCTGCAATGCAATATATCCTGAAACACTTGTCTCTTTCAAAAGCACAATAAATTCATTGCCGAGTGCAGGCAGAACATTTTTAATCGCTTGCGGTGTAATGATATACTTCATAGTTTGGGTGTAAGACAATCCCAAACTGCGGCCTGCCTCCATCTGTCCTTTGTCGATAGACATGATTCCCCCGCGAATAATCTCGGCGACATACGCCCCTGAATTAATTCCGAATGCGATAATTGCCACTACAATTTTATCAATATCCACTGACCCGAAAATCACAAAATAGATAATAAGCAACTGGACGACAACGGGTGTACCTCGGATAATAGTCAAATAGACTTTGCAAATTGCATTAAGAATCCGCAACCCTCCCGTTTGGTCGGCTGTACTTCGCACAATCGCAATTGCAAACCCAATAACCAAGCCAAGCAGCAAAGCGAAAAAGGTAATGTAAATTGTTATTCCAAAACCTTTGACCAAATACTTGTATCTACCGTCTTTGACAAAATTGAGATAAAATGATTCTTTGACAACCAACAAAAAAGTATTGCTCTCAACGACCTTTTCACTAATTGTTTTTGAGTGATTATGCCGATAAGCATTAACTATTTCCTTCAGTCTGCCGTTTTGCTTCATTTGAGTTAATTCAGCATTGAATTTCTCAAGCAGTTCAGGATTGTATTTACCGATTGCGAAAGCATATTCCTCATAGGTCAATGGCTCATTAAGCAAACGCAAATTTTTCCTTTGCCTCACAAAAACTTCTGACGGCTCTCTATCACAGACAACTGCATCAATTTTGCCGGCACTTAAAGCCGCAACCGCCAATGCTCCATTAGAGAAGCGTTCAGGTTCTTTGATGTTTTCCGTAACAAAATAATCCCCCGTAGTCCCATGCTGAACACCGATTTTGCATTTTTGCAAATCTTTAACGCCTTGAATTGCCGAGTCTTCTCTAACGATAATAAGCTGTTCACTAACCACATAGGGAATTGTGAAAAACACCTGCTTTTTTCGTTCCTCCGTTACCGTAATTCCCGAAGCACCGATGTCGGCTTTCCCTGATTGTACAGCAGCAATAATTGATTCAAAATTCATATCCTGAATTTCAAGTTCATAACCCAAATTGGCTGCAACTTCTTTGATAATCGCTGGGTCGATACCGTCAATTTGTCCTTTTTCTATATATTCATAAGGAGGGAAAGTCGCATTCGTGACCATAATCAACTTCGGCTTCTCGGTTTGATCGCAACCGCAGAAACTCACGGCTAATGCCACTAAAATGATTAAATAAAATTTCTTTAACATAAAAATCCTGTCTGTTTATTTTTTTACACCATTAGACAATATAACACCATTAAATCACTTTTGCAAACTGTAAATATTTCTTTAATGAAATAATATGCAAAATTATCTCCGAAAAACGAATATGGAGGCACGGAGGCATAGAATTAAAAATTAAGAATTAAGAATTATCCTCCTTCGCCAAAGGCTATGGAGGACAGGGGAATTATAAATTATTGTAGGTGTCGTGCTTGTGGCACGACTAATAAAATGCTGGAT
>JAFTJQ010000025.1 GCA_017456285.1 Lentisphaeria bacterium | reverse complement strand
GCACTCGTCAGACCAATTAGACAACTTCAAGCATAATCGCTTATAGCAACCACCGACCTCATGACCTGTCAACGGATTTTTTGAAAGCAGGTGTCGAGAGGCGAAAACTTTTTAACTTTTCTGCAATTTTGGCAAAAATTGCAGGAGGTTGAAAAAGTTGTTGCCTTCGCTCACGGATGTGAGGAAAAATTTTGAGATGTGAAAATTTGTAAAATTTTCGCATCTCTTCTTGGTCAAGGTCGCTGACCTTGCGTAGGGGCGTGGGGACGGCGTTAGTCCCCACAAAAAAACATCCTAAATATATTTGGTAGGATCGGCGATATTTGCCGCCGCAAAACCTGCTTTTCGCAGATCGCAACTTGCACACTTTCCGCAGGAACGTCCCTCGGCATCGGGATTATAGCAACTGGTAGTTAAACTGTAATCCACTCCCAGTTTGGTTCCGAGTTCAATAATCTCTTTTTTGCTCAAATTCTGCAATGGCGTGCGAATTTCAAAGTGCCAATTCTCGTCAACCGCACGAGTACCGAGTCGAGCAGTCTCCTGAAATGAATCAATAAAGCCTTTGCGACAATCAGGATAACCTGAATAATCAATGCTATTTACCCCGATAAAAATGTCTTTCGCCCCCAAAACCTCCGCATAGGCAGTCGCAAATGAGAGAAATATCAAATTTCTGGCAGGCACATAGGTAATCGGAATACCGTGAGAATCCTCTGCATTAGGGACGTCAATACTGTTGTCAGTTAAAGCTGAACCGCCCCAAAGTTGCAAGTTAATATTGATAATTGAATGGGCTGAAACTTGAAAAGATTCGGCAATTTTTTTCGCACAATCAAGCTCGACATTATGGCGTTGCCCGTAGTCAAAACTTAATGCATAACAATCAAAACCCTCACTTTTAGCAACTGCCAAACAGGTTGCGGAATCCAATCCGCCACTTAATAAAATAACCGCTTTTTTCATAATTTCTCCACTCTCCACTTTTTTATACTCCACGAGCGTTTTTATCCCAAATAAATTTGTGCATTTGAAGTTGAAATCTTGCAGGGACTTTGTCCTGAACCATCCATTCGACAATTTGAGCAACCTCAATAGCTCCGAAAATCGGGCTGAATAATAAATTCGGGGTCTTTTCTGCAAGGTTATATTTTTCAATAACGTGACAGGCAAATTCGTAATCACCTCTACTCCCCATGACAAACTTGACTTCATCATGCGGCGTTAAGTATCGGTAATTATCATACAGATTTAATTCACTCATTCCACTTGAGGGTACTTTGCAATCCAGAACTCTTTTTACCCGACTGTCAACTTGAGCAATATCAAGCGACCCATTGGTTTCCATCATTACTTCAAAATTTTCTGCCAGTAAAGAATTTACCAATTCAATGGTATTTGCCTGCATTAAGGGTTCGCCGCCGGTAATTTCAACTAAATTAATCGCACTTTTTTTTGCTTCGCAAATAATTTCATCAATAGTCATTACCCGATGATTTTCAGCATTTTCGGTGTGGGCGTACATGGTGTCGCAGTAACTGCAATTGAGATTGCATCCGCACAACCGCACAAAAAAGCAAAGCCGACCTGCATAAGTCGACTCGCCCTGAATGCTTGAAAAAAGCTCATTGATTTTTAAGGTTTTATCGCTCATAAATCAATAATTTAATCTTCCTCAAAATAGGTTGCACAACTGGTAGCTGATTCACGAATCTTGATTTGATAAACCTTTACATTTTCGCTATTGAAAACAGCAGATAATTTTTTGTAAATCGTCATCGCCAGAACTTCGCTGGTCGGATTAATATCCTTGAAAAGCGGATTTTCAGATAAGTTTGTGTGGTCAAATTCATTCAAAATTTCATCTAAATTCGCCTTTAATTTTTTAAAATCCACTGCAATTCCGATTTCATCAAGTTTTTTTGCTCGCAAAACCGCTACGACTCCGTAATTGTGTCCGTGCATTTTTGAGCAATCACCATTATACCCTCTCAACATGTGAGCCGCTGAGAATTCTCTGCTGATTTCCAATTCAAACATACTGTTAAAATTCCTTTTTTGTGTTTACTGCTCTAATGCCTTTTTCAGAGCATTAACTATCGTTGCTTTATTTACAATTCCGGCAAATTGGTCAAGCGTTTCACCATCTTTGACCACTACAAACGCCGGAATCGTCCTAACTCCGTAATGGGCGGCAATTTCTACTGCCTTGTCCACATCAAATTTAATAATTTTCAACTCGGGAAACTCTGTTGAAATTTCATTTACGACCGGGGCAATCATTTTGCACGGTCCGCACCATGTGGCAAAAAAGTCTAACAAAGTTACTCCATTTGCAATTGATTTTTGCAAATCCTCTAAATTCATTACTTCCTCCATAATCAATTCTCCTCTCTCTTAATTTTTTATGCAGAAAATTTTACGCAATCATCTTCAATCGATAATTGCCCTGTTATAATATACTGCCATATTTTATTTTTGCAAATCAAAAATGTCATATAGGAAAATTAAAAATATAAAAAAACTCATGGTTCAATCACATTGAACCATGAGTTCGGAATTAATCAATCAAATGTTATTGATTAAAGGATTTCTCCCAACTTCTTGTAGAAGTTCATGCGGCGTTCAGCATCTTTTTCTGCCTGAGCATACAAGTTTTCTGCCTCTGCCGGAGCGGTCTTCTGCAATGAAGCATAACGGCGTTCACCGCGGATGAAGTCCTGGAATGAAGCAGTTGCTTCCTTGGTTTCCCAAGTGAACGGGCTTTCAGCAGCCGGGTTGTAGCGATAAAGCGGCCAATAACCTGAATCAACAGCCTTTTTAGCCTCAACCTGACTCATTTTCATATCACCCTTGATACCGTGTGCGATACAGGGAGCGTAAGCGATGATGATTGACGGACCATTCCATGCTTCTGCTTCACGGATAGCATTCAAAGCCTGCTGACGATTTGCACCCATACAGATTGAAGCAACATAGACATTGCCGTAACTCATGCACATGAAGCCCAAGTTTTTCTTGGTTTGACGCATACCTGAGTTAGCGAAAAGTGCAACTGCACCAATCGGAGTAGACTTAGAAGCCTGACCACCGGTATTTGAGTAAACTTCAGTATCCATTACGAGGATATTGACGTTGCGGTTCTGGGCAACAACGTGATCCAAACCGCCGAAACCGATATCGTATGCCCAACCGTCACCACCGAAGATCCAAACTGATTTTTCTACGAAGTAATCCTGGAGTTCAGTGATTTTTTCAACGATAGTTTTGACTTCGCCTTCGAGTTTGCAAGACGGAACTTTAGCGAGCATAGCTTTGATAGCATCCTGATTTGCGATAGCTTCGTCAGTCGGAGTATCCCAAAGTTCAAGTGCTTTTTCGAGAGCAGCTTTCATATCATCGCAGCATACGCCGATTTCGAGCCACTTCTGAACATTGTGTTTAAGTTGGAGACGGTTTTTGTCAACACCGACTCTCATACCGTAACCGTATTCAGCATTGTCTTCGAAAAGTGAGTTTGCCCAAGCCGGTCCGCGACCTTCTTTGTCTTTGCAGTACGGCAATGACGGGAATGAACCACCGTAGATTGAAGAACAACCGGTAGCATTTGCAACGATCATGCGTTTACCGAAAAGCTGTGAAACCAATTTAACGTACGGAGTTTCACCGCAACCTGCACAAGCACCTGAAAATTCAAAGTACGGAGTGAGGAATTGTGAACCTTTAACAGTTGAAACTGCTGCACCATCGGTAACATTGTCGGGCAATGATTCGAAAAATTCAACATTTTCTTTCTGACCTTCAGCACGAGCTTCAGCGATCGGAGCGAATGAAAGTGCTTTTTCTTTAGCCGGACAGGTTTCGATACAGACACCGCAACCGGTACAATCTTCGCAGTAAACCTGCATGCGGTATTCGAGGTTTTTGTCGTTTTTGGTTTTTGACTTAACAGTTTCGAATGAAGCCGGTTTGTTTTCCAAGTTAGCAGGTTCGATCTGTTTAGCGCGGATAGCGGCATGCGGACAAGCCATTACACACTGGTTACACTGAATACATTTTGAAGAATCCCATTTCGGAACTTTCGGAGCGATACCGCGTTTTTCGAATTTAGCAGTACCGGTCGGCATAGAACCGTCATAAGTCATTGCAGATACGGGGATTTTGTCTCCCTGCTGCATTACGATCGGCTTCATCAAAGTAGTATTGAATTTGTCGCCGTTATCGCAAGCAAGTGCCGGAGCAACATAAGATTCAGTAATTACAGACGGAACTGCAATTTCATTCAAGCCTGAAAGTGCCATGTCAACGCACTTGATATTCTGTGCAACAACGTCGTCACCTTTTTTCTTGAATTTCTTTTCGATAGCAGACTTGATATAACCGATAGCTTCCTCTGCAGGAATGATTGCTGCCAAGTTAAAGAAGCAGGTCTGCATGATGGTAGAGATATATTTCGGGCTGCCGACTTCCAAAGCGATCTTCAAAGCGTCGATAGCATAGAATTTAATCTTCTTATTAATAATAGTTTCCTGCATATCTCTGGTCAAGCTGTTGAAAACTTTGTCCGGAGCAACCGCAGTATTCAAAAGGAATACACCGCCCTCTTTGATACCTGCAAGCATATCAAATGCACCGACGTAAGCCGGGTTATGGCATGCTACGAAGTCAGGAGCAGTAATCAAATACGGAGACTTGATCGGCACATCACCGAAACGGAGGTGAGAAATAGTTACACCGCCTGATTTCTTTGAGTCGTATGCGAAGTAAGCCTGAACGTATTTGTCAGTATGGTCACCGATAATTTTGATTGAGTTTTTGTTAGATCCGACAGTACCGTCAGCTCCGAGACCCCAGAACATACAAGCAGTTGAACCTGCAGGCTCGGTAACGAGAACTTCGTCAATCGGCAATGAGAGGTGTGTTACATCGTCATCAATACCGACGGTGAAGTTACTGGTGCAAGCACCGTCCAAGTGTTTGTAAACAGCATTGACCATAGACGGAGTAAATTCCTTACTTGCCAAGCCGTAACGACCGCCGATAACGGTAATATCTTTGTCAGCCAAAGCTGCTTTAACGTCGATGTAAAGCGGCTCACCGTATGAACCCGGCTCTTTGCAACGATCAAGCACTGCAACTTTCTTAACAGTAGCAGGAATTGCATCGATAAGGTGTTTTGCAGAGAACGGACGGTACAAGCGAACTTTTACCAAACCGAGTTTAGCACCGCGGGCATTGAGGTAGTTGATGGTTTCTTCAATGGTTTCGCAACCTGAACCCATAGCAACGATAACTTTGTCAGCATCAGCAGCACCGACATAGTCGAAAAGGTGGAGCTGGCGACCGACAACAGCAGCGAGTTTGTCCATGTTCTTCTGAACGATTGCGGGCAAGTCAGCGTACTGTTTATTGGTGGTTTCACGACCCTGGAAGTAAACGTCTGCATTCTGGGCAGCCATTTTTGCATAAGGAGCTTCAGGACGAAGACCGCGTTTACGGAAAGCATCCACTTTGTCCATATCGACCATAGCTTTAATGTCTTCATAGTCAAGAAGTTCAATTTTCTGGATTTCGTGAGAAGTACGGAAACCGTCGAAGAATGCGAGGAAAGGAATATCGCTATCCAAAGTTGACAAGTGTGCTACGATAGCCAAGTCGTGAGTTTCCTGAATAGAAGCCGCACTGGTCATTGCGTAACCGGTTGAACGACAGCTCATAACGTCAGAGTGGTCACCGAAAATTGAGAGTGACTGTGCCGCCAAAGCACGAGCTGAAACGTGAATTACTGACGGGAGCATTTCACCGGCGATTTTGTACATGTTGGGAACCATGAGCAACAATCCCTGTGAAGCAGTAAAGGTGGTGGTGAGAGTACCTGCACTCAATGAACCGTGCATTGCACCTGCAGCACCTGCTTCTGACTGCATTTCTACAACATCAAGAATTTCGCCGAACATGTTTTTCTGACCTTGGCTTGCCCAAGTATCAGCATACTCGCCCATAGTTGATGATGGTGTGATAGGATAGATAGCTGCAACTTCACTGAAAGCGTATGCTACATACGCTGCTGCGAAGTTTCCGTCAATGGTTTGCATTTTTTTACCCATTTTTTAGAATACCTCCATTTTAAAATTTATGCCCGAGGGCGTTAAAAATAAAAAAAGTACAATACATTAAGGATAATATAACCCCTTTGACTGAAAATGCAAAATTTTTTTACCTTTTTTTTGCATTTTTTTGCGGAAATTCTATTAACCCGCTCCGCAATACCATAAAATTATGAATGCATACTCCGTCGCTTTCGCTCTTCTGCATGACGAGTCGGACATATCAGACCTGACGGAGAAGTCAGGTACTCTTGCTCCCATGTGTCCCATGTTTCATAGACTTCATATAATTGCCATTATGATCTCTCAACGGCAACTATCGAATTTTATTTAATCATTCAATATCTGGAAAATTTTTGCGAAAGCATCATCGACAGCCTCTTCTGTCAGAGGTTTTATTAAATCCTCTGCCTTTGCTTTTTCAACGATTTTCGCAGGAAGTTTTTCCAAAAACGGCGACGGTAATGAAATTTTTTTCATACCTCGGATAAACCGCTCTTGGGCTCTGGTGATAAAAAGCTCTTTTTTTGCACGAGTAATCGCTACATAAAATAGTCTCATCTCTTCATCTAACGACCCCTCTTCGATTGAACGCTCATGCGGGAAAATATTTCTCTCCAATGCCACCAAAAATACAATCGGAAACTCCAAACCTTTGGAAGCATGAACTGTAGAGAGAATAACTCCGCCCTCTTGAGTGCTTTTATCATCGTTTTTATCAGTCTCCTCCAAAAGTGCGAAAGATTCCAAATATTGTGCCAAAGTAACTGCTTCCTCACTTTTCGCTTCAAACTGTGCTACGGCGTTAATAAATTCATCAACGTTTTCCCGACGATTTTTGGCATCTTCCAAATCTTTGTAAATCGCCTGAAGTCCATTCAAATAACCGACCTCGGTCAAAAAATGTTTAATTTTTGCCGCTAAATTACCGGGTTCTGCAAAATACTCTTTTGCTTCACGATAGACTCTGACTAAATTAGCCGCCTCATTCGCACCCTTTTTCGGAACTGCACCTAAAAATTCTTCCGTTCCCATAAACTTCAACATTGAGCCATGTTCACGATTTTGCATTTCTTTAAGTTTATCAACCGCCTTTTGAGCCAATCCCCTCGGCGGAGTCGGTAATATTCGCAATAAATTCTGATTATCGTAGGGATTTATCAAAACTTTCAGATAAGCAACCGCATCCTTGATCTCTTTTCGCTTAAAAAACTCCTGTCCACCGACTAAAATATAAGGAATTGAAACATTTCTTAACCCCAACTCCAATTGACGTGACAGATGGTTTGAGCGGTAAAGTATCGCAAAATCACTGTAAGTAAGTTTGGGATTCTCTGCCATCATCTGCGAAATCATAGTTGCAATAAATTCCGCCTCTTTTTCACCGTTTTGGGTAACAACTACTTTAATATTTTCGCCATCGCCCAATTTTGACCACAAATTTTTGCTGTGGCGATTAGTATTAGTTGCAATAACCGCATTAGCCGCATGGAGAATTTTATTGGTGGAGCGATAGTTCTGTTCGAGTTTAATCTCTTTTGTCCCCGGGAAAATTTTCGGAAAATCCAAAATATTTCCGACATCCGCTCCACGCCAGCCGTAAATACTCTGGTCATCATCACCGACTACGCACAAATTACAATTTTTCCCTGCCAGCATTTCAACCAAGCGAAACTGTGCCGCATTAGTATCCTGATACTCATCCACCAAAAGATAACGAAAACGATTTTGATAATGCTCCAGCACTTCCGGTTTTTCACTAAATATTCGATAGACCAGCATAATCATATCATCAAAGTCCACCATATTCTGCATTTCAAGCAAATTCTGATAACTTTGATAAAGTTTTGCCGCCATAGCATCAAAATCATTTAAGGCGTAATTTTGAGCATCTTCAACGCTCCATAACTGATTTTTCCAAAGACTGATTCGATTTGAGAGCAAAGATAAATTATCATCTATTAATTTATTGTGACCGATTTCAGCGGCTGCCTGCTTAAAAAGTCCCTGCTGATCACTGGCATCTGCAATTGTAAATGTCGGCAGATACCCAAGTTTAGAAATCTCTTTTCGCAATACCGAAATACAAAATGAGTGAAAAGTCCCAAGCGTAACCTTTTTAGCCAAATCCGCTCCGACCAAGTCAGACAAGCGTTCACGCATTTCATTTGCCGCCTTGTTGGTAAAGGTTAACCCCAGAATCTCCTCGCCCATAATTCCAGAAGCAAGCATATACGCAATACGATAGGTAATCACCCTCGTTTTGCCCGTCCCTGCCCCGGCAAGCACCAAAACAGGGCCATGCAGAGTTTTAGCTGCCTCGCCCTGTTCAGGATTGAGAGAATTTATAATTTCTTCTTTTGTAAGCATTTAATTTTTAAGAAAATTAGACGGTTTTTACTGCAAAGTCGAAGTCATCGCCGTTAACGACTACACCGCAAGCAGTTACCGGCTTTTCAAAATCAGCGAAAACTCCGCCGTCAATAACGTGCTGTGTAATTTCTTCTGCGGTCAAAGCGGTAAATGCTTCATCACAATTGCATTTGCACGGCTTATTTTTCTCGTAGGTAGAGAGGTAATAAGCTACGCCTTTTTTGAGTTCAAATTCACGGACGATTACCGCATCTTTGCGAATAATTCCCAAAAATCCGATCGGTTGAGTTTTGTCAATAACTGCCACAATTCTCGGAGTGTCAAGTGAGTCATGCTCATAATCCAATGCCAATAAACTCAAAGTAATTGCATCTCTCGGACTCATGCCGCTTGCCAATTTTTCAGTAATCGGATCAGTTTGTGAACCATTAGTTACAACTGCGTAATTACCGACAAATCTGGCACAGTTATAGGTAATATACGGATTTTTTTTCAAATCGTCTTCGAACCCTTCACGGGGCATAATTGCCACGTTTTTACCATTTACGACAGCCTGACGATTCGGGAATGAACGTGATGATACACGATACATTGCCGCTGCATTACCCTCATTAGTCATACCGATTGCTACAATTCTGCCAATATACATTTTTAGCTCCTTTAATTATTGATGTTATGTTATTTCTATTTTTTTAATTCAAAAAAAGTTCTCTGACGTATTCAATAGCATTTACGCCGTGAAGGAAGATAATTACAATTACCACCGGGATAATGTAACGAATCAAAACTGCCCAAATCGGCAGAACTTTATTGATTTTTTCCGCACCAAGTTTAAGTTCGTCTTCGGTGTTGCGTGTCCCCCATACCCAGCCGACAAAAAGTGCTGTCATAAGCCCTGACAATGGCAGCACATACGCCGATGCAAAGGTATCAAGCAAATTAAAGAAACTGCTTGACACATGTGCTTCGCCGAACATTTTTACCAATGCGTGATACAATCCTTGCAAATACTGCCAATTAACCGCACTCAACGATGCAAATACTCCTAAAGCAACCACCAGTGCCATGCTGACACAAATTGCCTTAATTCGCTTCATATTAAATTGATCCATAAAATAAGAAATCGGAATTTCCAATAGACTCATTCCACTGGTAAGTGCCGCAATAGTTAAGCACAAAAAGAATAATCCGCACCAGATAAAACCTGTCCCACCGGGGAATTTATTGAACGTAGCAGGCAGAACTTCAAAAATCAACTGCGGTCCCGCAGCAGCTCTGCCTCCCATCGCAAAAACTGCCGGGAAAATTGCCAAACCTGCCATCAATGATGCACAAGTATCAAGGAAAATTGTTTGCAATGATGCCTTAAATAAATTCTGATCTTTGCTTAAATAACTGCCGTAAGTAATTACGATACCCATTCCCAAACTCAAGGTAAAAAATGAGTGTCCGAGTGCTTCCAAAACCCCTGCGGTACTCAATTTGCTGAAGTCGGGATAGAGGAAAAACTTAACCCCTGCCCCTGAACCTTTGAGGGTCAAGTTATTAATAATTAATGCAATCAAAAGGAAAAACATAGTCGGCATGAGGATTTTTGACCATTTTTCAATGCCCTCTTTGACACCTTTGAGCAAAACAAACATGCAGGCAAACAAGAAGATCATTTGGAATACCAAGGTCATACTCAAATCAACTGAAAGATTATTGAAAAATCCCGCTGCTTCATCAGGAGTATTGTATTGCAGTTGATTCAAAAATGATTTATACATGTAGATGATTGACCAGCCGCCGATAACACTGTAATAGGCTAACAAAATAACGTCGATAAAAACCTGCACAAATCCGACAAATTTAAAGCCGAAAAATAATAAAATCAACCCCACCAGCAATGTCACAACCCCGAAACCGTAATTTTGGGCTAAAATCATAAAAATACCTGACAAAATTGTCAAAATACTTAAAACAATCGCCAAACGAGATTTTTTATTCGGAAAAAGTTTCGCAAAAGCACCGTAAGGATTTTTCTGGGTATTTCTGCCGATTGACATTTCGCTGACCATTAAAGGGATACCAACAAAAAAGATACAAAGCAAGTAAACTAAAACAAATGCTCCGCCCCCATTCATGCCGGTAACAAACGGAAATTTCCAGATATTCCCCAATCCGATTGCTGAACCTGCAATAGCCAAAACGAATCCGAGAGAACTTGAAAAATGCTCTCTCTTGCCTACTTGCTGAACTTCATTACTCATATTCAGTTGATCCTTTCTGTGTGTGTTTTTATCCGTTGCGATGGCGACGGCGTTCCAGTTCAGTTAAATATAATTTGCGAAGACGGATATTCAGAGGAGTAACCTCGACAAGTTCATCATCTTCAATATATTCCAAAGCCTGTTCAAGCGACATTTTTTTCGCAGGAACAATCTTCAAATTTCTATCACTTCCCGAAGCACGCATATTGGTAAGCTGCTTTGCTTTCTGCACATTAACCACCAAATCGTCCTCTTTCGCATGCTCTCCGACAATCATGCCCTCGTAGCAATCTTCATTTGGGCTGATGAAAAACACCCCTCTGGACTGAAGTCCGTCAATCGCATAAGCCGCAGCTTTGCCTGACGCCATGCTGACCATTGTCCCATTTGCCCGATGCGGAATTTCGCCCTTGTCGGGAGCGTATTCCCAAAATCGGTGTGCCACAATCGCTTCACCGGTACTTAATGTAAGTGCCTTACTTCTAAAGCCGATCAACCCTCTGGTCGGAATTTTGAACTCAATTACCTGACGGTCGCCTCTTGAATCCATTTGCACCAACTCACCGCGACGCATTCCGGCAAGTTCAATGAGTTTACCTGCATACTCTCCGGGTACGTCAATGGTCAAACTCTCAATCGGTTCGCACTTAACGCCGTCAATTTCACGATAAATCACCTGCGGCTTTGCAACTGCAAGTTCATAGCCCTCACGACGCATGGTCTCAATCAAAATCGCCAAGTGCAAAATACCACGGCCTGAAACTTTAAATGAATCGCCGTTCATCTCCTCTACCCGCAAGGCAACGTCTTTCTCTGTCTCCTTGAAAAGTCGTTCTCTCAAGTGGCGGCTGCTGACAAATTTACCCTCTTTGCCATAAAAAGGTGAATCATTAATTTTGAAAATCATTGACAAGGTCGGTTCGTCAATCGCAATTGCCGCCAGCGGTTCAGGGTTATTAGCGTCAGTAATTGTATCGCTTATGTCAATATCCTCAATTCCGACAATTCCGCACAGGTCGCCGCATTTAATAAAATCGGTCTCTTTGCGATTAAGTCCGTCAAAGGTGAAAATCTGTTTCGGACTTGCAACTTTGACAGTACCATCACGCTTAATTACCGACATCGCACGGCGAATATCCAAGTCGCCACGATAAACTCTGCCGATTCCGATACGCCCGACAAATTCAGAATAATCAAGTGTAGCAATCTGAAGTTGCAAAGGGCCTTCCTTGCGTGGCGGAGCTTTAACATACTCCAAAATTGCGTCAAGCAATGGTTCAATATTTTTGCGTTCATCATTCAAATCACGCACTGCCCAGCCGTCACGACCTGAAGCATACAAGGTCGGATACTCAAGTTGTTCCTCATTGGCATCGAGTTCGCAGAAAAGGTCAAAAACTTTGTCGCGAACAACATTGATTCTGGCATCTGGCTTGTCAACTTTGTTGATAACGACGACAGGTTGAAGATTAAGTTCCAAAGCTTTGCTCAAAACAAATCGGGTCTGGGGCATGGGCCCCTCGGCGGAATCAACCAGCAAAACCACTCCGTCAGCAAGTTTAAGCACTCGCTCGACCTGTCCGCCGAAGTCACTGTGCCCGGGGGTGTCAATAACATTAATTTTTACGCCTTTGTATTGAATGCTGATATTTTTTGAGAGAATAGTAATTCCTCTCTCACGTTCCAAGTCGTTATTATCGAGGAAGCAATCAACTACTTCCTGGTTATCGCGAAAAATTTTTGACTGTCTCATAATCTGATCGACCAAAGTAGTTTTACCGTGGTCAACGTGAGCAATAATTGCAATATTTCTAACACTTTGCATTTTTTGTAATCATCCCATAAAAATTGAAATTTTATATAATCTCAATAATATAGCACATTTTTTTTATTTTAAAAGTCAAAATATAAATTAAATAAAAATTTTTTGCATCTTCCCCCTAAAAATTAAGAATTCCCCTTTTTTGCCCAAGACAACATGTCCCTCCTCTCAAAATCGAACACAATCAGAAGAACTGCATATTAGGCGAAAAAATAAAATCTTGTAATTATTATGGGAAAAAACTCAAAAAATTTTAGGCAAAATGAAATTAGTCTTTACGTTGACAGCCGAAAAATGTGAGTAATTTTATCACTTCCGCGGAATGATTTCGCATAGCTGCATACTCAAATGCTCCGTTTCCGTATTCATCGACAGCTAAAACATTACATCTGTGATTTTGCAGTATCGTAATTACTTGAATCGGATCATCCAGATAGTCAAGAGCTGCCAGAAATGGTGTTTGTCCGTAATCGTTGCGTGCTTCAATATCTGCTCCGCAATAGAATAAATGCGGTATCATTATTTCCGGGTATTTGCCTTTAACTGCATAAAATAACGGAGTTTCATTATATTCGTCGATGGCATTAATATTAGCTCCTCGTACCAGAAGCAGATCTATATTTTCGGTATGCGAATTGTGCCACGCTGCCGCATGAATCGGTTCTTCATTTTGCATACCGATAGTTTCGTGGATATTGCCGATTTTTAGTGCCTGAATAAGTTCTGCCGGAGAACAATTATTTTCCAGTATTGAGGTGAGAGAAAGTTGTTTTGCCTGATGATCAATTGTTTCTTCTATATGCAAATATTTTCGACAACTATCACGGGTCTGCCGCACTGTTAATAA
Organism: Lentisphaeria bacterium; assembly: GCA_017456285.1. Lineage (GTDB taxonomy): Bacteria > Verrucomicrobiota > Lentisphaeria > Victivallales > Victivallaceae > RGIG5270. The sequence continues at coordinate 31,678 of JAFTJQ010000025.1, read as the reverse complement.
AGTTGTGCCGAAAGGTCCATGCGGAAAGTCACTTACTTCCCAGGGACTATCACCATATTTTTCAAAAAGTTCGTCAAAAATTCCGCTTAAAACCGCTTCAAATTCCACTAAAACATTTTTAATATTGAAAGAGATAGTTTGATACGGAGCAGGTTCTTTTTTTATCCAGAGCATTTTATCGCCGTTTTTGGTGCAGCATATCGGTTCAAATATCCCGGCACATTCCGGAACGCCGCAACCGCAGGTAAATGGATAAAAATATCCTGATTGAGTTAAAGCTTTCAGTAACTCTTCATCATCAATGGAGTAAACTGCACCGATATCAACTCCATTGACGATAATTTGATAATCATAGCCTGTGCGGCGGATATGGAAATCATCGTATATATTGTTATTCATTTGTGATCCTACTGTATTTATCGACCAATTGTGTCTGAAGTTCATTCAAGCGTTCCCAGTCATATTCTGTAAATTCATCCCAACACTGACACTTGTCTGCAAATTTCGGATGCATACGCAATAATTCGCTCCAGTCTTGAGCAGTAAATGTTTCCCAACAGCAATGTTTGACTGCTTCCGGCATAAAGTCTAAAACCAAAGCCCAATCATGCCCGGAAAGTTTATCCCATGCACATCTGTCTGCAAACTGCGGTTGTTTATCCAGCAACCACCACCAATAAGAACCATCAAGTTCATCCCAGTTACACTTATCCGCAAATTGCGGTTGGGCTCTCAATAAAGCACTCCAGCAATATCCATCAAACTCTTCCCACGGACATTTGGCTGCAAACTGCGGATGCACTTCCAATATCATCATCCACTCCATTGGGGAAAACTCCCCCCAACAGGGACATTCAGTTGCTTTTTCGGGCTGTTCTCGCAAGATTTCCATCCAACTCCAGCTATCTGTCATCTCTGTTTGATTTGTCATAAATTTTTAACTCCCATTTTTTCCAGAAGTTCATTTTTAAGTTTCGGGAAAGCAGCTCGGATATTCTCTGAAATATTTTTTTGATAAATACCGCAGCTTCTTAATCCGAAAATATTCATCAGCAAACAAATATCTTGCCGCTGTTTTTCTTCATCTTGCGTTTCATTAAATTTTATATTCAGGTTATTTTCCAGAGAAATGCGGAAATGCATAACACTCAACAACTCTCGCAAATAGTCTTTTTTACGCAATCGGTATGCGTGGTAACGCCAACGGATACTCCGGCGAGGCCCATGATTTTCATGCAAAGGAGACCGTAAGCATAAAATAATATCTTCTCCGCTGTGAATTATCCGACTTGGAGCAAAAATTCCTGCACATCCGGGATCTCCGCAGTCATCGCAGGTAAATGGATAATATTTTCCGGGGGTCAAATACATTTCCAGCAAAGTATTGATATCGCAAGCATAAAAAATATCCTTGTTATCCAAGTTCAAAAGTAACCTCAAACTGCAATCATCGCTCCAGAGGACACTCTTTTCGTCAAAAAGAGTTGCCAGCATAAGGTCTGTTTCTGAAAACGGAAAGCCCATCTGCGTATATTTCAATGATATGTTTGTATATTTTTGATGTCGTTTTTTCATTTTTTCTCTCTAACACTTGCGGGAATACCGGTAAAAATAATTATTTCTGCTGTTGTATTATTCATAATTCCTCACTTATTTTCTACACGAAAAACGTGCAAACCTTTGCGGGTAAATTCCTTTTCAAGAATCTCCACGTTTTGCTTGTTCGGTACATAATATAACATATCAGAGTGGACTTTTTGTGTCCTCTCTCAATTTCAAACATAATTTTAACCATTTTTTCTTACAAGGCATGAAGCAACAATTTAATATAAACTTAAATATAAAAAATACAAATTTTTACCCGAAGTTTTTTTGCAATTAATCTTTGTTTTTTGTATTAGTTACCTTGATGTCCTGAAGCATATACTTGATACATTTTTCAACAAATTGCACTTGATATTCTAATAATAACTCCCAATCACAAACCGTAAGTTTCTTCCAATAACACTATTTAGCCTACTCAGGATGATTTGATAAAAGCCAACTCCAATGTTTTCCTGTCAACCGATGCCATTGACAATATTCCGCAAGTTCAGAAACGGTGGTTATCAAATATTTTATTTCAAAATTATAATTTAATTTTATTTGAATTATTTTAAAGACTATGTTATATTATAATAAGATTACAAAATTGTGAGGTTTTATGCGTAATAAGTTATTGACTTTTTTAGAATCATCCGGATATAAACTTGCAGATAAAAATTATATTCTTGGAGAAATTGTGCCATTATTTGAATTCCGAAGTGGCGATATCCCTCAAGAAAAGGGTGTTGCTGCTTGTTGGTGTGAGGATGATATGCTTCATGCTTGCGGACTTTTTTATGATTCTGAACTTTTCAATAATTCAACTTGCGATAATGACAAAACATGGGAAAAAGGTGATGTTTTTGAGTTTATTCTCCAGAAAGATGGCAATGAAGATTATTATGAATTTCACGCTACTCCAAATGGTAAAAAATTAGAGTATCACATCCAAAACAGTCGGACAATCAGAGAAATCCCTCACGAAAAAAAAGTTTGTAATTGTTTTTTGACCATCAAAAACTCTTACGAAAATAATCTATGGTACAGTGAATTAATAATACCATTAGTATCTCTCGGTATTAGCAATTTAAATAATTGTAAATGTCTTTTTGCCAGACAAAACTATAAACTACCAAATATAAAACTGGAAGTTTCTTCCAGTAGAATATTTCCAACAACAATTCATGCCCCGGAGTTTTGGCATAACATTGTTGTTAAAAAGGAAAGGAATTGACCGTGATAACAATAAAAGATGTTGCAAAATATGCAGGAGTTAGCGAAAAAACTGCAATGCGTGCCCTCTCGGGACAAACTATTGGCAAAAGAAGTGATGCTAAAGAGCGCGCAGATAAAGTGCTTGCTGCGGCGGCTAAATTGGGTTATCGTCAATCGGCACTTGCTAAATCCTTGCGTCAACAGAAGACAAATAAAATTGGGTTAATCATAAATAACATTACTAACCGTTATTATGCATCTCTTGCAGAAATTGTATTGAAAGAATGTGAGCGTTTAGGTTATAAATTGCTCATTGAGTTAACATTTGGCGATGACAAAAAAACTTCTGATTCTATTGAATCTCTAATAGAAAATCGGGTTGATGGAATTTTTTATGCTTCTAATTATCGAGATGAAATGAAATTAAAATTACGAGAAATACACAATCTTGGGATCCCAATGATTGGTTTATATGCAAATAAATACATCCCTGCGGTTTCTCGATCATACGATGTGGCACTATCTCAAGCAATTGAATATTTAAAAGCGCAAAATATTAATACAATTACTCTTGCTTATTGGTTCTCAAACACTTTAAATGATGAAATTTTAACCAAGCTTTTCCAACAAAGTTGTGAGGAAAATAAAATTAAAGCCAAAATTTCCCCACTTCATAAACTTACCGATATTGATAAATTGCAAAATGATGAGGCAATTATTTGTGATGCGCCATACTGTTTAAAACACTATTTTGATACCAACACTATGGGAAAAAAACAGCAAGTTATTGGTATTTATGACGAATGGAACTATATTGAACATCCTCAACCACTGGCGGGAGCAATCATGATCCCTGCCGAAAAGCAAGCACAAGATGCTGTTCAACAATTAATTGCAGAAATTGACCAAAAAGATTTCACGCCCACTCAAAAGCAAGCGATTTTCTATTCGGAAGATCACATTAAAGATATTATAGTAACTGATTTGGCAGTCTTGTATATTTAATAATTTCAAAACAACTGATATTAAAAATAATTTTAATTACAAAAAAAGTCGGGTGAAAAATTTTCACCCGACAAACTTTGTAACTATTCTTTAGTTAACCTGCCCATTATCTCTATCATCGGCTTTCCTTGCCGCAAGGTCGATAAAGAGTCTTCGTATATCAATAACTCCGCCGACAAAGAACCATATTGCTGAAATTACTCCGATAATTGCCGGTATAATAATGATTATATACCAGAAATAATTATTCCAAAATTCTTTAGGCCACGGACAGAATAAATTCCAAATGATAACTGCAAGGAAAATTAATCCAAACTGATAAACAAAAGAATAAAAGAATACTGACCATGCCAAAACTTTATCTCCCTTGGTATAATCTGGCGTAATGGTAATAAGTTTATTCAACAAAGTTTTCCAAGACCATTCGACTTTGACCTCATGTGCTGACTGCTCGTCGCGATAAATACCACGATGCAGAAGCTTATCCAAATTATAGGGTTTATAAGTTAAGAAAGAACCAATAACATACGCGATTATCCCCAACATAATTGCGATAAAGAGAATCTCATAAGAATTAATCGGGAATTTTTCAGCATTCATTTCCCAATGAATCCAGGGTTCAAATGGAGATGAACATGCTCGCAAAAATTTATCAAGTCCTTTAACATAATTATGTTCCGCCAAAAATGGATATACACTTAATGCCCAAGTCCTTTGCAAAATACAACCGATTAATGCAAATCCTGACCCAAAAATAAGTGAACAATATGCTCCTGTCAAATTGCCAAAGCGGGTATAAAGTCCAAATACCATAATCGGTCCTGCTCCACCCATCCACAAAGCACTCATAATCATCACAAACATATTGATATAGTCCAGTTGCGAGAAAAACAGTGCTACAATCATGAAAAACACAGCCACACCAACGCATGTCCAACGAATCAAACGCAAATGTGATTTTGGGTCAAGTGGTTTCTTGATGTAAGGAAGAATCATATCTTGAACGATACTTCCGACCGCATTGAAAATACGAATCCCGTCGGTTGAAATCAATAGCATAATCATTAATAAACAAAACATCCCAAGCATGCCAATTGGCAGAATTTTACTTAAAACTGTTGGCAGCATCATTTGATGATACAAAGTTTTAAATTGCTGATATTCATAAGATGCCTGAGGGGTATCTCCCAAAATTTCGCGAACCGACAACAAGTAAATGGTATCATTATTATCAGTTTGAGATAACTTATTTACAGTACAATCTTTAATTGCCGGTTGGATTGCTTTTATTGCTTCAAATGTTGCAACTTTTTTGTCATTATCGACGATAACTGCATCCGCAACTCTTTGAGAAAGCTCCTGGCGAATTTGATAATTATCTGTTTTGAATTTAGAATTTTGTGAATTTGCAGAAAAATTCGGACTATTCATAAAAATTACTGCAACCAATGCCAGCATAGTCATAAGAATAGTGCCAATTCCATTACGCCATGCACCTAAGATACCTGCCATTTTTTGTTCATGAGGAGTTCTTCCTGAATTGGAAGTATCATTGCCAATCCAACTTGCACGATTCATAATATTACTTGTTAAAGTTACAACCAGTGCGAATATATTAAAATCCCTTAACTTTTCTACATCGTAAGGATTAATAAAACTCTCATCAGGGACTCTGCCCCACAATACTGGTGAAATGTCATGCCCCCATGAGAATTTTAAAATAATAAACCCTATAAGAATAATCAATACCGGATATGTTAACAATCCCTGAAAACAATCGGTAATCAAAAGTGAAATTCTGCCGGCAGGACAAATAATTACTAAAGCCAATGCCAAACACAATACAACGATAATTGCATAACAAGGCAACCCAATACCGAAAATCATAATTTTATGTGGCAATCCAAGGTAATAAATAAAAAAGTTTGCTGCAATTGCAGGTCCAATCGCATTAGCAATCATCTCCGAAAGTGTACTGATAACCGCTGTTATCACTCGGAAATTTTTGCTGCCATAGCGAAGCTCAATAAACTGCCCTTTGGACAAACAACGGGTTTCTCGCCAGCGGAAAGCACAGTATCCGGTAAGTGACATGACAATAGCAACCGGAGTTAGGATACTATTCCAGAAAGTAATACCAAACCCTGTTGCATAATTTTGTTCACTTGCAGCAATAATGGTAACTACCGACAATGCCCCCATCATATCGCCAATACAAATCACATAACGACCGGCACAACGCCCCGCCGCCAAAAAGTCAACTACATTTCTGGCATAGCGTTTAGAATAAAACGAAAGCCATATAATCAATGTTAATGGAGTAATCACAATTAACCAATCAATCCAACTCATTTATTCCTCCTATTTTCTTATGAATGAATAACTTTTCAAAATTTCATTACCATCAAGCAAGTAATCCTTATCACTCATATTGAAGTATAAAATTACGCCATTATCATAACTTACCTTGATAATTTCAGGTGCAATCTCTTGATAATCTTCAATAAAATTCAATTGCAAATCGGCAACAGATTGATAAAGTTGATACTCGTCTTTAATCTTTGCAACATCTCTCGATAGTTGCTCTTTATCACGATAAACCAAATCTTCTTCACCCATCCAATTTACACCGGCAGACATAAATTTAGCATAGAAATAATTAACTGGACGACCGCCGAAAGCAAAATTGATCAATGATAACTTTTTATCAGACTTAATATTTGCATTAACAGTATCACTTGACATATTGTAATGGATAATACCATGGTAAACCATTGGCCAAAGCGGTATCTCTTTATCCCACAAACTGCTCTTATCTTCATCACGATAGAAAACTGTGTACAACGCATAATCTAAATCTTTAATACAGAAATCAAATGCGCCTTCAGATGCACTTGCTCCAATCTTTTCACGAGCAAGTCTTAATGATTCGCTGCGCCAAAAAGCCATTTCTTTGCGTGAAAGCGGATGGCGTTTATCATAACACTTTGGCGGCAAACTAATACTCATCACATCAAAATAATGAGTCCCATTAAATCCCAACGCCTGTAAGTTATCCATATCCTCTATTGCATAATTTTTGTGAGCCTGTTCTGCACAAAGGAAATAAGATTTTCCTCCGCCCCAATTACCTTCCTGATGCAATTCGCCATTTTTATCTCGCAAACAATTTGCTTCGCTCCAACGCTCTGCAATTTTATAAGAATCCAAAATATTGGTATGGCAGCAAATCAAATATCCCATAGATTTTGCTTTTTCAATCAAATGTCGCAAATCCTCTTCTCCGCCCAACAATGGTTCTATCGGAAAAATATCCGGAAATCTACCGTCGTGTCCTGATTTATTGAATCCTACTAAACAAAATTCTGCATTTTTTATCCCCTGCTTGTGAAATTCTTCTATAATTTCTTCGCATTGTTTAAAAGTCAAAGCAACATGAATTGGAGGTTCATTTTCAACGGTTTGTTCTGGAACAGGAGATGGAACTTCTTTCCAAGCCAAACGGATTCTTACTTCCGGTCCTTTTAACGATTGTTTCAGTGCAGGATAATTCTCTTGACGCTCTTTGAGGGTTGTGCAAGCTCCTCTATTTAACTGAAATTGTCGATAAAATTTAGCAATCCCCTGATAAGAAGAATCTTTACCTGTTAAAGTAAAAAATTTAATAACAATATCTTCCGGCAGTTTTTCATTATCTGTCAAAAATTTTGGATACATATAGTATTTATTATTTTTTACTCCAACGACTAATTCATAATCTAATTCCATGCCGCAGACAATTGCAAGAAAAGTTTTGTCGTCTTTGCAGCAACCAAAAATTGGCATAGTGTTGTAACGAAGAGTTTTTTCAATATCTTCCCGCTCTTTGAAAAAAATTTGCGCGGCTGGACCATTTAATCCAATACTTGGGACAACAAAATAATTGTTTTCGCTAATACCGCTTTCAAAATCATCAGATAAAATCTCAATAGAATTTACTTCTGTAGAGATTTCGTCTTTGTTGATAACAAGAGTATTATCAATTAAACCAATTTCTTTTGTTATTGTTCCGGTGTCAAATTTGATATTTACTTTATACATTAGTTTTCCTTTATTTTTCTTTAATTTCGCCATTAAAAATAGAATTATATACTTTTAACCCCGGAGATTTTATTCCCAAAATATCATATTTATAGTTTGGACAATCTCCTACTCTGCGTATTTCACAGGAATTAAACGTTACTCTTTCTGCATGGCGGATAAAAAAGATTGATTCAGGGATAATAATTAAGCGTTCAGTAAAATCTCCAGATTCATTTAGATAAGTAATTTCCCCTTTGGGTTCTGCAACTTCCAAAATCATATCATTGAACTGAATATCGTAAATATCTCCGGGAGCATAACCATCAATAATCATAGCATTAGAAGCTGTGCCTCGGACATGGTTAAAACTAATTTTTCTAATTGGTTTTTCTACCCCGCCAAGTTCACTATCAAGCCACGCATTACTGTGAAATGAAAATGGTCTTTGTGCATCAATTCGTAAGTTATTAAACATAATATCTTCAATTAAAACCGAAGAGCCTTTGAAGTATTGTGTTGCCATACAGATTCCGGTTCGGCTGTCTTGAATTGAAATATTTGAAAAACAGCAACGGCGAATAGTTCCCTCGCCAACTCCGATGCGAACTGCATTACAAATAGTTCGGAGGACGCAGTTAGTGACCATAATATTTTCACAAACAGCATCTCTTCTCAAAATTTCACTTGCCCCTCGAACTACAATACAATCATCGCCGGTATTAATCAGACAATCACTAATTGTTACATTCTTACAACAGTCAACGCTGATGCCATCACCATTTGGCGTCCATGGATGATTCCATACATTCAACGCATGACAAATTACATTTTCGCAGCCGAAAAAGAAAAGTGTCCAGAAAGTTGAATTACAGAGTTCAACATTTTCAAAAGTAACTTTTTTCGAATTGCAAATCCAAATCATTTGCCCGGGACGCCACGTTACAGTTTCATAGCATCCCGGTTCTTCACGAGGTGGAGGTGCGAAAAATGCACTTTGATTACCGTCAATTTTACCGACACCACGAACTACAACATTTTCAACATTGTAACCAACAATAAAATGAGCGCCTGTAGCACATTCTCCCGGATAGACATAGTTTTCCGGCAGGAAATCATCAGAATTGTAATCTTCTTTATTTGGGGAAGCAAGCAAAGTTGCTCCCATATCCAATTCGATCCCGCCATTAGATCGCAAAAAGAGTGTTCCGCAGACATAAGTTCCTGCAGGGAAATAGACAATTCCACCTGCATCGAGTGCATTTTGTACTGCAATTGTATCTAAAGTAATACCATCACCTACGGCACCAAAGTCTTTTACATTTCTCATAGCTATCTCCACTGAAAATAATTTTTATTAACCTTTCAACATAGCATTAAGGATGTAATAATTCAACTCTTCATAATCACGTTCAGCAATCATAGCATTCATTGTATCATCATCCAATGAACGAGAAATTTCCAAAAGTTTCAAGAAAATCTTGCGACTGTATTCCAAGTGTTTCATATCAACACCTGATTTCTGAGTACGCATGGTTTTCACATCCAAACCAACCCATTCACCATTATTGCCGAAACCATTACGGTCAAGGACACGAACCTGATTTAAAGCGCGGCGTGGGTCAACTGCACCGAAAGTTAAATCTTGGTCAAATTTCAAACTATTCTGATCATTCAAGTGAACACTCCATAATTTTTTGTGAGCCATTGCAAAACCCATTTCATCAGATGGCGATAAGTTTGCAAGCAAAGCGTGTGCAGTTTCAATCAAGCAACCAACTCGTTCCGGTGCATTGGTCATTAAGCCCATAGCAATAGCATGTCCGATAGTCGGGATATAGGTGTGATCCATTGGTTCATTTGGTTTGGACTCAATCATAACGCGAATATCTTTATCATAATCAAGCATCATCTGCAAGGCTTCTGCAATTTTTTCAGTTGCCCAAACCGGATCTTTTGCTTCACGAATATAAGTACCTTCACGTGCAAGCCACAATACAATATTATCAGTACCAAGAGCTTTGGCAATATCAATAGTACGTTTAGTTCTTTCTAACGCATACTTGCGACATTCTGCATCATTATTTGTATAACCGCCGTCAATTGTCTGTGGGGCAAACCACATACGAGGAGCAACAAATTCTGGCGTCAAACCATGATCATCAAGAACTTTTTTCAAATCTTCCGCTTCTTTAATGATTTGAGCCGGAGTTAAATTTTCCATATTCGGCACAGCATCATCGTCGTGAAATTGCACTCCGTCAAAACCTAATTTTTTGTAGGCGGCAAGTTTTTCATTAAATGGGATTGTGTGTCTTACTTCCGGACCGAAAGGGTCTGCTCCTTCATGAATGTTCCATGGTCCGAATGAGAATCTAAATGTTCCTTGTTTCATAATAAACTCCTTTTTGTTAATTGTTGTTTGTTAATACTTTTTTATTTTTCTATATTATAATGAACTAAAACAAAAATCTCAAATTTGTGCAATTAATATATTTATATTTTCTACTCCGAAAGAATCGGCAACTCCCATTTTTCACGCTTTCTGAAAGGGGTTTTAAAGTGTTTCTTCAAAACGCCCTTCTCTTCCAAGTGAATGTAACACTCTGTATCACAAGCCTTGCCGCAAATACTTGACCAATAACTATGTTTAATCGGCGGATAATAGATAATTTGTTCAATTACCTCTTTTGCTCGTTCTGCTGATAACTTTGCTTCGCCGCAGATAATTGCCAAACGCTCCGGATCATCGGCGAAAGCCTCCGGCGGCATAAACGGATTTTTCGTCATATTCGCGCCAATGTAATAAGCAGAGCATTGCCAAGGGTCGCGACTGCCATCAGCTTTCAAAGCCTTACCCGGACAAGCGTTAATACACTTTTGGCAATTATCGCACAAGTGCGGAACGACTTTGGGGTCGGCTTCAATTTCAGCATCAGTCAAGATAAAAACATATCTTTGGAAAGGTCCAAACTCATCGGTCAAAATTGACCCAGACAGTCCCTTTTCTCCCAAGTTGCAATCTTCAGCACACATTTCAAAATTGAGTTGATTTTCCGCAACTTTATTGCGATAAATTTCACGGTAATCAACCTCGAAATTAGTGCTATTACTCTCCTGCATGATGGTTTGATTTCTGCGTTGGGGGAGAGCTTCAAATCCCGCATCTTCAAGGACGCTGCAAACTTTTAACATGGCAATCGGCATGACATTTTCTTCCAAAACCTCAACTGCATTGGTGGTATATTGATAGTAAGTTGAACCCTCTTCAATACCGCGTCTTGCTCCACGAAGCTGACGAAAAGCTCCGCAGATAATAGTTTTAGCTTCGGGCATAATTTTTTTAATAGCCTCATCTCGGCAATCTGCAACTCGTCCAAAACGGACAATATCTGCCCCATACTCAATAAATTTATCAATAATTTGTTGTTTCAAAGTCATCATAATAAATTTTTCTCCTTTAAGTGATTGTAGCAAGCAATGTCGCACAATTTACCACAAAGACATGGAGCATAACCAGTTGCTTTTGATGGCAGGAAGTCTAAATCCTTGTAAATTGACCGTGCTTTTTCGCTATCAAACCTGTATTCTCCGTTGATAATTGCCTCTCTATCCGGGTGATTTTTCAAGAACTCATCAGTCATAAATGGGTTTGACTTGTGAGCACCGCGATAATAGACTGCACATTGCCAAGAGTTAAGTTCACCATTAGTAATTGCATTACCAATACAAGCTTTTTCGCATTCTTTACAGTTGTCGCAAAGAGATTTTTCAAAAGGTTTATCTGTTGCCAAAGGTGCATTGGTTACAATGAAGACAAATCGTACAAAAGGCCCGAATTTCGGTACTAAAACATTGCCCTTGCAACTTACGCTTCCAAGTCCGCAAATTCTTGCTGAATCAGCAAAATCCATAATGATTTCTGGCACAACTTTATTTGGTGCAACCGGTTCTGCCAAAGCGAGTTCATAAGTATCTATCAACTCCGGATTAGTAGTTTTGTCTCCCTTTATACGCAAGTTTGAAACATTTCTTTGCACACAGGCATCGTAACCAGCATTCTCAATTAATGCAGCCATTTTTAAGAGAAAAATTTCTGACATCTCTTCATCAATCAATTTCACTCCAAGTTGGGTGTAATTGAAGTATTGGCGTTTTTCTTCCATAGCCTTGTAGAGTGCTCTCGGTACGCGGAAACCGCACCCAATGACACATGTTGCATCGGGAAGAATATTTTTAGGATCACGCTGTGCCATAGTATCTTTGTAATAACTTATATCACCGATACCGACAATATCTGCACCATACTCAATTGCTTTTTTCTTTATAAGTTCAGCATTTAACATATCTATTTAACTCCTAACGATCCATAACCCACGGTTTTTTCTCTGTACGAAGCGGTCGTTTAAAGCGTTTTTCCATGCAACCGCCTTTTTTCTCCAACATGCTTACACACGCTCTGATACAACCGCCGCACTTTGCCATATTGTAACCGACCCAAGAGGGGAAGTATTTCTCCAAAGCACCGTAAACTTTCATGATTTCAGTTTCATTTGCTTCGCATTTACCCTCTAAAAGGTCTAAGTCGCCATTTTCATTTTTATCCCAAACTTCTTTCGGCACAAATGGATTGAACTTTCTGCCGCCATGCGTGTAGAAAGCATAACATTTCCACTCATCAAGTTTGCCCCATTCGCATTTTTTACCGCCGACATTTACGACGATGCTTTCAGTTTTACTCAAGCAACCACCGGGGCATTGATTTACGCAAGCCATACAGCGACGGCACAAAGGTTCTCCGTCATACATCGGATCCGGTTCAAGTTCAGCATCAGTAAAAATAAATGCCAAACGCTGTAATGGACCAAATTCAGGAGTCAAAAACATCTTGCTCCATCCCATTTCACCAAGACCGCAAACAACACCTGCCAAGCGGAAGTGGAACTGCAAGTCGGGAGCAACGGAATTTTCACGAACCGGACGGGTAAATTGTACAGAACGGTGGTGTGCCGCCTTGTTTTTTGCCTGCTCATTGACTTCAATTTGTTCTTCGGGAGAGAGGGTGTTTCCGGGACTGCCGTCCATATCTGAAACCGAACCGCGAGCTCCAGTATTTCGATAAACTGCCGCCTCATAGCCATGGTCTTCTAATAATTTACCGACTTGAAACAATACAGCCGGGGCAAAAATTTCATTAATTCCACCATACGCCATTGAGGGATATTGATAAAATTGAGTTCCTTGTTCAATTCCTTGCTGAACTCCGCGAGGAATACGGAAGACCAAACCGATTACGCTTTTGGCTTCGGGGAAAATATAGCGAGGGTCCATATCCGGAGGCGCACCTTCAAATCTGGACATATCGCCAATTCCGCACAAGTCAGCACCTGCTTGTATGGCAAGGTCTTTTACCATTTTGCTTGTAAGCATTTTTTAATCCTTTCCTAATATTATTAATGAATTTTTTAATGTTTGATAACAGTATTGGCATTGATTGCAATTTTTATTGCAATCAGCAACTTTTTCTGCCCAATTTGACGGAATTTGATTATTGTCTATAATTGACGGCGCAAAGTGTCGGGCGTGATTTGGTTCAAGCAAGTTCAACAAATTTCCGCGATAACGCTTTTGAATATACGCCATAATTATTTCGACGGGGTTATAACTTACGCGAGTAGCAAGTTTGATTCCATCGAAAAATTCAGAGTACAATTCAATGTCTTCCGGACGAATAAAGTTACTTATGCTTAAAAATTTCTCACGCTTATTATCTTTGGCAAGATACAAGCTGCATGAACTTTTGAACTCATAAGCATTATCCATTTCACTGATTTCATGTTCATGAGCCACTAAATTATCATGGAAATTGTGCGATGAGCAGTTGTTTAAACAACCGCTATTGGCAAGCATATAGAGTTTTTTGCCATTATCATCGCAGTATTGCCGAATATTTTTAATTGCTTTTAAGTTACGATTAAGTTCTCGCTTTAAATAAAAACCGTCAAAATAATCTGCCAGATAATCCATTCCCTCAATTGTGCCAATCTCCATATTAACTGACGCCCGCACATGAAGGTCAGCAAAATTTTGCTTAATAAATTTGGCAATCAATGGCGAAGAAGTTGTCACCGAATTTAATGCAAAATTGCTCTGCAAAAAGTCAACAATATCGCCAATTTTATTAAAAAAAACTCTTGCTTGGCTGTATTTACCATAACAATTACCATTTAAAAGTAAGTTTTGTTTAATGCCATTTTCGCTAAATATCTTCAAGTCTTCGATGAGTTGATTAGTATAATTGAATTCATCAATTTCAGATTTGTAATTACATCCGCGACCTGACGGAATATCACCCCAAGCAAAATAAATTTCTTGTATATTTTCCCGATTTTCTATAATTGTCTTTATCAATTTGCTACCAGCATTTTGATTATAACCGACAATAAACATTTTTAACCTCTTTTAACCTATATTATAAACAGATAAAAATTAATCCCAAAACACAAAGCACCAATGCCAATACTTGGATTTTTTGCAACTTTTCCTTTAAAAACACAATGCTTGTCAGAGTAAAAGTTACAATACATGAGCCAATCAATAAAGGATAACACATTCCACCCAATCCCCTTGCACCCAAAACATTCATGCCCGGATAAAATAATGTGTAAGCAAAAACTAAACTAAACCCCTGCAAAATCAAAATATATTCCCATAATTTCGTATTGGTTACTCCCTTAAAAAATCTTCTCTTATATTCAGCATCTTGGAACAAGGCAAAAACTATCGCCGCCGATAACGATCCAACCGAAGTCATTGTTGTTTTAATAACGCTACCAATATTTCTTGATTCCTCAAAATATGATGGTATAGTCATTAAATTCTGTTGAAACGCACAAATAGCCAAACAGGAAAACGCAAGTAACTTCCAAGTTTTGCCGGTTGAAACATTATTTTTTGCCATACCAAAAAGAACAAGAGCCAATAACAAACCAATAATTCCCAAAATTCTGAAAATATTAACTTCAACTCCAAAAAACAATATTCCGACTATAAATGGAAATACCATTGCCGATTGGATAATTGACCAGATAATCCCATTCGGTCCATTCTGCATCGCTTTGGACATATTTTCCAGCATGAAAAAATTGGTAAAACCACCAAAACCATAACAAAAAAATGTCCATGCAAAAGTCTTAACTGAATATTGTTCAAAATTCAAACCACCTTGAAAACCAATAATAATTAAGCCAACAACAACTGGTACAGATCCTCCCCAAAACTGAACTAAACTTGAGTCAATTCCTTTTTTGGGAGCATCGCCCATAACCAATCCAACTAACGACCATGAACCGCCGACAATGACCATGGCAATTAATCCAAAAGCTAAACTATTTGTTATTGTTTCCAACATAATTTTACACCTTATTATATTTCTCTCCGATTTTATCGGAGAGAATAAATTATTTTACTTTCAATTTAAGAATAACAGGTGATGCAATTTCCAAAGGCAAATCTACTTTGAGAGTGCGGCAATCGCATTCAAATTTGACATCTGCCCAACTGCCATCTGCTTGAAGTTGTTTAACTCCATACACCGGTCGCGACATTGAGAGTTTAATCTCCGGAATCTTATCCAATGAGAGTGAAATCAATGCCACAAGTTCCTCAGCTCCGTCACCAATTTTACCATGACGCACCAAAACCTGCTGCCATACATCAAGGAGCATATCAACTTGCACTCCGCCATTGAGGAATTGAACCGCCTTCATTAACATTTCACGACGCTCTCTTCGCCAAATTTTAAGCAAAGTAAAGTCATAAGTCCATGCCAAAGTTGCCACTCTGCCGCCAAGTTCATTAGTAAAGAAGGTCATACATGGAGATTGTTTGGTGGGGGCAACATCATATAATTCAGCTTGAACGCACCAAGTTTTCACATCAGTTTTATCTGAAACACATTCAAGTTTCGCCATATCTGGTTCCCACATTAAACTAACAACACGATTATCGCTTTCATCAAGTTCATGAGTAAAGAAAAATCTACTATCTTCGACAGTTTTAACTCCCATATATTTATCGAAACCACGAGCAGAAAGAAGTTTTGCCGCTTTTGAGTCAATCAAAAGATTTTTACGGAAAAGTTCTTTCAACTGTTCATCAGTTGCGAAACGGACACTGGTTTCACAAAGCGCATAAATACCATCATTTTCGCCACGGTCATAAGCCAATGGGAAAGCAAATGTACCCATTAACCCCATATTCCAATCACTTGAATAACTTGGCCATGAAGCATTTAATGGATGCGTCATTGATGGATAATCACCCTTTACCAATAAGTGGTGAATACCTTGATAAGTAGTCTTATCGACAGTATTACGAAGTTCATTATAGAACCCGCGATAATTTTTAAGATAATACTCAAATTTATCATAATAACGGGTACAATAACTATTTTCAAATTCAGAAATCCAAATTTTTGCCCCTGTTAAACCGCAAAGTGCCGCATTGGTTAAGTGAGTATGGAAAAGGATTGCATTTTCCGCATAATAGGTTTGCGGACAAGTATCTGCTTCGTCCAAAATTTCCGGTACGTTTTCATCATAGCAGTTCTTAATTTTATAAGTTTGTGAAGTCAATCTATACATATCCAAAGGCTGATTGATACAATAAATAGCATTATTGACGCGTACAGATGGCATTGCCTTTTTGCCGGCGAGGGTATGAACTAACTCATTGATCCAGCCGTGAGCACCGCCTGAAGTACATTGAGTACAAGAGATAGTATCATCATATTTATCGATAACTTTGCGGATCTCTCTTGCGATATTGATTAATTCCTTGTGACGAATTTCTGCAAGTAAAACAACCTCCGGATCATCCTCCGGACGACTTTCAACCATTTGAATAAGTTCTTTTGCAGAACGAGGAAGACTGCCAAATTTTTCTTTTGCAGCAGCATTAAACATATTTACATGATTTTGACAGAAACATTCACCGCGACGAAGACCAAAGTCATCATCTGTAATCAAAAACTTCGGTCCAAGTTTCATAACTTCTTCAACTACATAAAGAATGTATTTTTGAAAATTCTCATCAGAAATACACATGCGACTTGACAATACGCCGTCATTTTTCACAATTCTTTGCCAAGGTTCATCAGTCAAAGGCACACGACCGCTCCAACCATGCCCCAAAAAACTTTGGAACAAAATACCGATGGTAAGTGGCTCATCTTTTAATTCTTCCATAACTTTAGCCGCAGTAGAGATAATGCGATCTGCATTATCTTTGGCTGGGAACCCCATTGGTTGAAGTGTCAACATCAATGCGAATTTGGTCAAGCCGACTTCTTTGTGCTGACGACGAATTTCAGAAACTGCAAACTCCGGGCAAGTTGCTTTAACAGGAACAATGTTAACGAATGAAAAATCCTTAGTTTTCATGATAGTTACCTCTTTTTTCTTATTTATATTTTCATTTTTTTATTTTAATTTCAATTGGAAATTTGCAGGAGCAAGGTCAGTTCCGGCAAGTGCGAAACCAGCAATCAATCCATCATATCCATTACCGAGAGTTCTTGAATAATTGCCCAAAGCAAATGTTGAGTTTATCGGATAAGTCTGAGCCTTAATTGTTTGTGAACCAACCAATTCACCATTAATAAACAACTCTAACTTATTACCTGAATTTACTACTGCGACATGAGTCCACTTATTAAACTCAATTGCTTTAGTTGATTCCAAACTCGAATTTCCATAAGGAATTAAGTAATCAACCTTGAGCTTTCCATCAGGCAACACATATACGGCAAACGGCTTTTGTTCGCCGAAAAGCACCGCGGGGGCACTTGGTTGATTTGCTGAAATCAGTGCTTCAATAGTGAAAATTCCAGTCGGCATAGATCTAACCGGCAGAGTTGCAACAGATTGTCCGAAGAACTGTAAAACTTTGCGATTACTTCCATCAACCCATGCGGAGTCAACCCATTCAGGTTTAACTTTCGGAGTTACTTTGAATCCACGGCCAGGTTCGCCAATCAAAAGCGGAATCTGCCAAGCAGTTGAAGATCGAGCGATTTTGCCATTACCCTCATTAAAGTTATAACAAAGCTTGTAAATCATGTTTTCAGTAGTCTTCATTGTCGCAACAGTCGCTTGCTTGCGTTTTGGCCACAATGGCCAATCTTCATCAAATGCAGAATGAGTAACAATAACTTTTTGATTTACAATTTTATCTGCACCATCCGCAGAATAACTTACCGGATTAGAGAAAGCTATGCAACCTGAAACGTCAGTATAGCGAAGCATGTAAACATCATGAGAAGTTCTGCCATATTTTGGCATATCAAAAGTCATTTTGCAAACCGGTTTGCCATTGTGCTGAAAAGTGCGTTCTTCAACGGGATAACCATTTCGGAGCAACTCAATTTTGCCACCGCCTACCCACATATTTAAATTACCATTCAACTTATCATCAGCAATTGTCAGAGTCATATTAAGTGGCAAAATCATATTCAATGGCAATCTGATAGTACGCTGATTTTCTGCGTATTCAAAACGACGGACGAATGAATAAAGCTGCACGAAACCGTCTGTTTTAGTGAAAGTACCAAGTTGATTATCAGCCTTGTTAATAGTTTTAGCAATTACACGAAAAACTGTTCCTGTTCTCATCTCTCTATGAGTTAAGCGGAATTGTTGTGCGCTGATTTTATCCTTTGGCAGCGGCACAACAAATTTTTTAATTGGTTTATTATCAGTAGTATCGATAATTTCAATATCAACTACATACTCACCGCAATTATAAGGGAAACTCAATACTTCAACTATCCAGTCGTTACCGGCAACAACTTCTTCATGATATGAGATAATCGGCTGTGCAGGACGACTTGGATATGGTAATTTTTTCCATTTACGAATATATTCCTGATTCAATATAGTCAAAGCATCACGATTGACCACTGATGGTTCAATGTGAGTAGTTTCGGTATAGTCATTCCAAGTTGTAATGCAAACCCAATTGACCCGCGGATTAGCTAAAATTGCTTCCCAGCCGTCGATAAATGATTTACTTCCGAGGAACGGGCGATAATTACCAACCGCACGACCGATATAACCCGGAACCACGCTTGCACACAAAATTCCATCTTTACGGTAATTATTGATACCACTTACCAAAGCCTTGGTGCGTGATTTCATCTGTTCGCGAGAAAATCCGCAGCAACCAAAATCGTAAAGACCATTATTAACCGCAAGTGATGCCGCCAAATTTTCTTGCGATACCGCTTCCTGCCATTCAAAAGAGGCGCGGTGAATATAGTAAGCCTCCAAATTTTGTTCTTTCAATGCCTGAAGTACTTTTGCCCAATTTTCCATATTCATACCCGCATTGTAGATAAAAACAACCGGTTTCCCGTCAATTCTTGCTTGATTCGGGTGATTGTAATATTTGCGGAGAAAATTTCCGATGTGGGTAATGCAGTAATCAACATTAGGATGCATCTGATTATCAATACAAAGTGCAACTTTGAAATCAGTTCCCTCTGCCGCATTCAAAAACTGCCCCATACCACTCATATAAGATTTTGGGTTAACCATATTAATGCAGAAACCGTCAATTCCATATTTACGAGCCGAATCAATCTGAGCTTTGGCATTTCCCCAAAAGGCATCTCTCTCGTGTGTGAGTTCACCTAAAAGAGTTCTATCAATAGCTTGATTTGCCATATCCTGAACCGACCCTGAATTATCATAAGTTTTCTGGAAAAATCCCCAACGGACAACGTGTGCCCAACACATTTTGCGATCGCCATCATCCTGTACTTTTGTGTCGGCATAGACCGCAAGCGGTGAACACAATGCAGTTGCAAATAAAAGCAAAGTTAAAACATTAAATTTCTTCATTTTCACTCCTTTTTTATTAAATGTTTAATGTTAAAATTTTAATTATTTGTCATCGAAGACAGTTATTTGTAAAAATAAAATGTAAATCAAAGACCAATTCCTTGAAATTACAGTAATATTATAGCACAAAAAAATAAAAAAGCAATAGCAAAATAATATTTTTTTTTAATTTTTTTGTATTTTTGCATAGAAAAGATAGCTGCAGTCGGCTTTAAATGCGAAGCACGCTATATTTCAAGTCGGGTGATTTTCACCCGACAACTACCATAATTCATAATTTTTAATTCATAATTTTATCAACGCATTGATTCTATTTTCATAAAATTCGTCTGGTCTGGTCTTTTTGACATAGCGGTGGTTGCCATCAGGAGTTTCTGTAAAATAATTTACGCCAGTATCGCCATCGACTCTTGCCCAACCAACTACGCAATCATACCCTTCTTTTTCTAAATCACCAGTTGCACCAAGTAATACCAACATTGGATCCCACGAACTGCGACCATTTTTGTGTCCTGTATCAATAATTGCCTGATGAAGCGGGTCATTATGATCAAGTTTATTTCCCGTAATTACTGTATCACCAACTTCAAACCCTAAAAAAGTTATAGGTGTCTGCCAATTTTCACAAACATATTCAATCGACTTGGAAGCCTTTAAAGTATTGCAGAAGTTGTGTTCTTTGCCACCGGTTGGGATATCCCATTGACCGCCGACAATCCATAAATGCTCCACTTTTTCCCTAACTAAATCAATTCCTTTGAGTGGAGAAATCTCATCGCTGTCAGATTTTAATAACCCTGCTAAAATTTGATTGAAGCCGATTTCGAGGACATTAACTTTTTCCGTTGAAGCAGTTAAAACTTTTCGATAAAGTTTAATTGGGTCTTCTACCTCGGCATTAGATTTAATTTTAGTCGCATATTGAGCTAAACGCTTTTGGTAACGGCCGATTCCGGCAAAATTAGTTGCCTCACAATCAAGAGCGATAGGAATATCAATTACGCCTGATTTCTCCAAAAATCCGCATAAACTTGCGGCGGAATACTCCATACAGGCATTAATCGCAATTCCGTCAAGCGAAATCTGCTTCGACTTGTGCAAATTAACTAAAAGTCTCACCGCCACACAGTCATCGCAGTCTGAATACCAATCTGTACCTAAAATTAAATGCTTCATAATCAATCGTCCTGAAATAATTAATTCTCACTAACTCAAAAATAGAGTCAGTGAGGATAAAATACACTTTGAATATAATTTTGTCAATTCAAAATTCAGTGTTTCTCCAATACATATTGTATGGTTTCATTATTACATATCTGTCATCGAAGACAGTTAATTTCAAAAAATAAAAGATTCATAATGAATCGTTTTATTAATAATTTAGCATCTAAAATAAAAAAAGCAAGAGGAAAAAGAGAAAAAAACAAAAAAATTTTATTCCATTATCTCTTATACTCCTTTTTATTGCTTTTTAACAATATATTCAGTACGTTCAGCAATGTACTCAATTTGTTGCTTCCAAACTTCCTCTGAGGTAAAAGGTGCTTCATAAATATATTTTTCTCCCAGCCGTTCCGCTTTTGATACCCCAAGTGGATGATATGGTTCAATATCTATGCTCTGCACATTTTTTAGTGAATTTGCTAAATCCGCAATTCCTGAAAGTTCTTTTTTTGAATCATTTAACCCCGGGATAAGCGGACAACGGAGTTGAATTTTTTTGTCGCTACTATCAATGAAGCGGAGATTTTCATGAATTAAAGTCAAATCCTGCCCGGTAAATTGTTTGTGTTTCTCTGGATCAATACTTTTTATATCATAGAGAAAAAGGTCGATATAAGGCAAAATTATCTCAAAATTTTTCTGTGGTGCAAAACCGCAAGTCTCCATTGCAACATGAAGTCCTGATTCTTTCGATTTTTTTGCAAGTTCCAATGCAAAATCAAATTGAGCCATGGGTTCTCCGCCTGATAGAGTAATCCCACCACCGGAGGTTTCATAAAAAGCACGGTCTTGTTGGACTTCGGCAAGGACTTCATCGACAGTATATTCTTTGCCGCATAATTCAAGTGATTTTGCCGGGCATACTTCGGCACATCTTCCACACACAACACAATTTTTACGCTCAAATTTATGACCATTCTCATCAATTGTGTGGCATAACTTACTACAAATTTCGGCACACCTGCCACAATTGACACATTTGGAAGCTGTATAGAAGAGTTGCGAAGTTGCTTTTCTGCCCTCCGGATTATGACACCAAGTGCACGATAGAGGACACCCCTTAAAAAATACCGTTGTGCGTATCCCGGGGCCATCATGTACAGAAAATTTTTGAATATCAAATATAATTGCTTTCATATCAAAATTTTAAATTATTATTTATTTTCTATTTCATTATCAATTCGGTCAATCAATGCCTGTTGCCAACGTGGTGCGAGACGAATAAAATGGGCAGAGTATCCGCTTACCCTCACGGTTAAATCACTATGACTTTCCGGATATCTCTGTGCTTCAATTAATGTTTTTTTGTCCTGCATATTAAAATGCAGGTGCGACCCACCAAGTGCGAAATACCCTTGTATCAATCCTTTAAGGCGGTCAGCAGATAGCAAGTTTTTGGCAACTGAAACCATGGCAGGCGAACCATTTGGCGTCATATTATGAGGTATGAGAGCGGCAGCACGAAGTCTTTCTGTTTGGACAATTGGATGTCGTTCCGATGGCATGCAGCCGTATGATACTCTTTCGCCAAACTTCCGTCCGTCCGGTGTTGCTTGTACGTCAGTCATAATATCTGCACCAAAAAGGAAATAGGATGGTGCCAACCTTGTCCCGTCATGCAGAACAACTGTCAGAAGATATTTGCAGATTTCTTCTGAAACAAAGGCAACAAATTTTTCAGTTTCTTGATTTGAGTCTCCAAAAAATGGACAGTTTTCAAACTTAATTGGAGAATTATTCAAAGTCTGCTTGGTCAATTCTGCCAAAGTCACTATACGCTTGGTAAAAACTGCGTGTTTAATGACCAATAAAGAGTCCAAAATAGTTCCAATCCCAAGCATATTTATACCCAAAGTATTATATTTTGCCCCACAGTCCGAGAGATACTTACCCTTGCTTATACAATCCTTGATCATCAAACTCTCGAAAGGCGTGGCTGAGAAATTCCGCAAATAATCTTTGCAATTACCAAGGCATTTTGCCCAATCAAAATTTCGAAAGTAATCGAGAAACATTTTTATAAATGTGTCAAAATCAGCAATTTCAGTAGTGTTTTCTTTTAAGAAATTCATCAAAATATCGGGTAAAGATATCGCCGCAGCAACGGTAAAAGGCGCGGATTCAGCAGGAATTGCCGGTTCATAGCATCCTACACTCCCCCAAGAAAAAAGTTTTGGTTCAGGGATACCCAAGTTCTGCAAGGCTTCCATTACCACCGGAGAATTAAAGTAAGATGGTTGACCGCTGCCGGACAATGTCAAGTCAAGTGCTTCTTGCCAAACTGTTTCAGAAATATTACTTGATATACGAATAGAGAGAGACGGTTGCCAGAGTTGACAACTATTAAGTGCTTTCAAGAAAAGTATGGTCAATTTATCTGATGATGCTTCTCCCAAGGTTACATTTTGTGATTCATCACCCTCACAACACTTTGCAAACCAAGCAATTAACAGACTGATAATTGTTTCGTCACTGCAATCAGTAACAAATGGCAACAAATATTCATCCATGCGCCCAAAAGAAATTCCGGCTGAAGCTCCTTCGGCACGAAGAAATATTTGTCCAAACCAAATAATTTGTAACGCTTCATAAAAATTTACCGGAGGTCGGTCAGCCAATTTTTCACAGCCCTTATGACGTCGAATATAATAACGAAAGGACTGAATTGCAGTCAAAAAAGCCTCTTTACAATCAGAATCTGCCATTGCAAATATATCTTTTTCAAGTTTTTGTGGTCCATAGTGCAACAAAGTTTCCCAATCAATAATACTATGACCGTGAGCGAGTTTGGCGAAAGATTTAGTCGCCTCTTCTCTCATTGGGATGCGGATATCAAACCGCCTTGAACCATGAAATGGAGAGTGCTTTTCACTGACAACCGGCATCATTAGACTAAATTGTCGTAAAAGTTCAGCCCTGAATGCGAGATTACTTTTATTTCCGGCGATACGGTGGGCTTCCTGATACGCCTGCAAATAAATTGCACTTTCTTCATTAGAATACAGATTGCGGCTACTGCATTCGGCTTCTCTTTCCCGTACCACTTCAAGTAAATTTTTAACATCTATGGGCTTCATTTTTTGAGATATTTTGTTTTTATCTATCTATTATCGAAGACAGTTATTTGTAAAAATAAAATGTAAATCAAAGACCAATTCCTTGAAATTACAGTAATATTATAGCACAAAAAAATAAAAAAACAATAGCAAATTAAAAAAAATCACTATTTTTTTTAATTTTTTCTACCATACTATTTCTCAAACAATTTCAATAAACTTTCGGCACTCTCACGCACATAAACCGGGATATGATTTAATGGTGCAGAAGCGGTAAATTCTCTCCCCCCGGTTAAAAGTTTACCCGTATAAGCATCTATCCAATTACAACCCTCCGGCAGATAAATTTTTCTATCTCTTGCCCCATATCGGAAAATCGGTGCAAAGAGAATATCTGCCCCAAACATCGCCTCATTTTCAATAGAATAACACTTCTCATCATCTTCAAAATCAAAAAAAAGCGGTCGCACAGCAGGAATCCCTCTTTCCGAAGTTAAACGCATCTGTTCCATAAGATACGGACGCAATCTCTCTCGAAGCATAATCGCTTCTTGCAAATACGGATAAACTTCATCGCCAAATGTCCACGGTTCATTATGCGGGCGGAAACCATGCGTCCGAAATACAGGCATAAAGACTCCCCATTGATAGTAGCGAATCATTCGCTCCTTGAAATCATCCGATAGGTAGTCTTTAGTATGGAAACCACCAATATCACAGTTCCACCATGCGATTCCGCTCATCATCACATTCAGCCCTACCTTAAAATATTCTTCCATGTGCTTCCATGAAGATTCAATATCATGAGGGGCAAGGCATGCTCCATAGCGTTGCGACCCTGCCCAAGCATTTCGAACAATATTACAAACTTCTGACACACCGCTTTCTTTTAACATCTCATAAATATTTTTTTGATGCTGCGTTACATAGAAAGAGTGACACTCAACTCCGGGACCGATATGGTAAAAAACTTTGTCATAATCTGCGATTTCATGAAAATCATCGCAAGGGTCAAGCCAAAATATATCAATTCCGTTATCCACATAATTACGCTTCCATGCTTCTTTAATTCGAGTTGCCGCAACCGGATTAGTAGGGTCATACTGCCGTAAAATTTGTTTATCGAAAAAGATTGGGTCGTCATTATCCATATCCGGTCGGAAAGTGAAAGCATTGTTTTTCTGCATCCACTCGTAATTCTCACCCTCCGGGGCAAGCAAAGTCCATGGAGAAATCATTAATTTAATCCCCATTTCCTTCAGAGTTTTTGCAAGTCCGGCAAGGTCCGGCCAACAGTTTTTATCTGCTTTCCAATCACCAAAATTTTTCCAGTGATAATAATCTATAACAATTACCGAAACCGGCAATTCTCTTCGCTTAAACTCTTTCGCAAGTTCCAACACCTCATCTTGAGTATGATAACGCAGTTTGCATTGCCAAAAGCCCCCTGCCCATTCAGGAAATTCCGGAGCTCTGCCGGTAACACTTGTATAATTTTCTAAAATATCGGCAAAAGTATCACCAACAGTAATATAAAAATCAATCTGTCGTGTTCCTTGTGAAGTCCATCGAGTCATATTTTTGGCAAATTCAACTCTTCCAAGTGAGGGATTATTCCACAAAAAACCATATTTCCGACTGGAAACGACAAAAGGAACCGGGGCTTTTATATGTCTTTGATAAAGGTCAATTACGCAACCTTTTAAATCCACACCGCCAGTTTCATTAGCCCCCATTCCGTAAAAGTGTTCATCATTATTGGCTTCAAAACGCAAATCAGCTTCTTTTAAGTTATCATCGGATTTTTTGAAATATTGGTCGGGCCAGTGAGCAATAACCGGATACTCTTTTTCCCGAAGGATAGCAAAGTACTCATCACCGATTTTGCGATAAAAATTCATCATGATTGGGTGTCCCCAAATAGCGGTAAGTTCCAACTTGATTTTGCCGTTAATAATTACGGAACTGTCTGTTTTTTGCTCTATAATTGTCTGAGATTCCTGTGAAACGGGAATATCCAAAGCCCAGTCAGAAGTTTGTTTTTGATTGTTGCAGTGAATTTTAATGCGTAAACCATCACGACCCCACGATTCTGCAGAGAAAACTATATTATCGAATGATTTAATAAGTTTATTCTTCATAACTGTTCCTTGAATAATTTATCCGTCTTATAGGCAAAATTCTCATTAACCACAGGCTAATGAGAATTTAAGACACTTTTTATAAATTCAGCAAATTAGGGTTTCAAACCGCAGATGTATTGTGACAAGGTAACAATATCCCCGGAAGAACCACTATTGCCCAAACCAGCGATCGGCAATGTAACACCTTCTTGACCGGTAACTTTATAAGAGAAAACGCTATTATCTGGCATAGAAGCATTGATCACATCACCGTGATGTTGATGACCACCGCTAAACATGTCATTATAAAGGTGAATTTTGGAATCTGCTGCCTTGCTAACTTTTACATATACAGCATGAGTTGCAACTCCATTTGGCATCAAAATACATGCATTGCCCCCGGTAAAAATAGATTGAGATTTACCAGCTTGACCAAACATTTGAATCACATTATTATCAATATAATTGGTATAAGAAGTAGTATATTTGTTGCCAATTGAATCTGAAGGACAGTTAAAAACTTTATTTGAGATATCATTATTAGTGCCACCCATTGGGAGATAAGGCGCTAATGCTCCCATAATACAGTTAGCACTGGAAGCAACATTTGAAGAAGTACGCCAGTCAACACCAATAACTGCCCAATCTTCATAATCTACACTGTATTGTGCAGCAGAAGTAGCAATTTGCTTGAGGTTTGACACACAAGAAATATTTCTTGCTTTTTCGCGTGCTTTGTTGAGTGCTGGCAATAACATACCGGCCAAGATTGCGATGATAGCAATAACTACCAACAATTCAATGAGGGTGAAACTAAATTTTTTCATTTTTTGTCTCCTTTGTGTTAGACTTTTGATTAAACCATTAATGGGAATACCGTCCTCATTAATGCCATAACAGAGGTTTTTTCTTTTGTTACCTCTATTTACTACTTTAATAGCACCCCATGTACTATTAAAAAATTTTTTGTCTCTTTTTTGTTATATGTCTTCGTGGACAGATAATTCCAAAAAAGAAAATTAAAGTAAAATAATTTCTATTTCACTTAACTTTACATAAGTATAGCACAGAAAAATAAAATGTCAATAGGTAAAATTAAAAAAAATCAAAAAAAATTCAATTTTTTTAATTTCACTATTCGCTATAATATTTTTATTGCTTCTGAATCATATATCCTGTCGCTTACACTATTTGAACCGTTGTGCTGATTTTTGCATTTTTCCCGAATTGCAAAAGGTTTTATGAGGAGAGTTGGTATTCGGCATTTGACAAACATCAGATTCTGTGTTATATTACAGGCACCGTAAATAAGTAAATTAAAAAAAAATACAACCGAATAGAGGTGAATTATGAAAAAACTTCTTGTCATGCTGTGCGGCGTTATGCTGTTCGTTGTAAGTGGATGCCGTTCTCTCGGACAGTGCAAAATCACGATGGAAAAGAATGCTGTTCTGCTGGATGTCCGGACTCCGGAGGAACACAAAAACGGGTATCTGGACGGCGCAGTTCTTCTTCCGCTTGCCGAGCTGGAAAGCAAAATATCCAGTAAAGTTGCCGATAAAAATACACCCATATACATCTATTGCCGCAGCGGCAGACGGGCAGGAACTGCTGTCGAAAAATTGAAAGCAATGGGCTATACAGATCTCCATAATCTGGGTGGTCTGAAAGATGCCCGAAAAAAGCTCAATATCCCGATAAAGAAGTAAAACCAGTGTCATTATTGGCGGCAGTAGAAAAAACTGCCGCCTTTTTTTGTAATTTACTCTGTTTTGTTTACAATTGTAACAACACGCTGCGGGAAAGGAATATTCAATCCGGCATTTTCAAGCGTGGGCTTGACTGCGGCTTTTACCTGCCAGTAGGCATCCCAATAAGTTTCTGTTTTTGCCCAGAAGCGGATTGTCAGATTTACTGAACTATCAGCAAGAGTATCGATATACACTTCATACGCAGGGTCTTTCAGTACCAGCTCGTGTTCCTGAAGCATTTGCTTAATAACTTCTACTCCTTTTTCAATATCATCGCTGTATGAAACACCCACGCTCAATACAGCGCGCCGTGTCTCATTCCGTGAATAATTTGTTACCGGAGTGCCGAATATGACGCTATTGGGAACTGAAACATAAATACCATCAAATGTCATAACTTCTGTGCAGAAAACTCCAATTACCTTTATAGTGCCGGTGATTGTTCCGCACTGCACAAAATCTCCTGTTTTGTACGGACGCAATATCATAAGCATTAATCCTGCTGCAATATTGCTCATAGAATCTTTCATCGCCAAAGCAATAGCCAGTCCGACAGTACCGAGGACAGTTAGTATGCTTGCAGTATTGACACCAAACAAATCAAGAATAATTAAAAGAGCAAGCAGCCAGATAATGCCTCTTACAAATACAAAAACAATATGACTTACAGAGTCATCGATTGTATTGACTTTTGCACTTGTATTGGTAATTATTCTTTTCACAATACGGGTAAAAATCCATGCCAGCAAAACGGTAAGCAATACCAAAAGCAGAATTTTTCCCAAGTGAATAATACTGTCGCCATGGGTATTCCACAGTTGTTTCACCCATTCCCCAAAATTGTCGGATTGAATCGGTTGTGCAATTTGATTGACGATTGTCTTTGTGTTGGAAACCGTTTGAGTTGCAACTTCTTCTTTCATATTAACTCCTTTATTGTTTGTTGTTGATATAAACTAACTTGTACACCACGTACACCAAATTATAATATATCATATTTATTGGGCTTTTGCAAATGCAAAACAGCTTTTTTATTGAAATCCCAAGATAAGGACTTTTCTTTGGCAATATTTATTTTTTGATTCTCCTGATTCCATGCAGTAATTTTGTATGCGGCAGCAAACGGCATCTGATATTGAGTTTATGGGGTAAATAAACTTTTTTTCCTGCGATTGAATTGATCAGCTCCTGCACTAATTCTTTTTGCGGCAGAGCCAGTTTCAGAAACCCTTCCCGTATCTCTCCCGGAGAAATCCGGTTATTTCCCCAATAGTCCACCTGTTCTGCCACACTTTCCGGGGTATCTTCTGCATAACGGACGGCAAAATCCGGCAAAAGGGTATCTCTGCCGCCAAGATTTTTTGTATTCACTACCGGAACTCCGCAAAGCGAGTATTCTCCGCAGGAAAACATCGCCCCCTCAACGGCGGACAACGCCAGCCCGCAGGCGGCTTTGCAAATCTCCTGTCCGATGAAAAACGACGGTACTTTCTGTGTCCAGACAGCGTTCGGGAATTTGGAGATTGTTTGTGTAAAATATTCTTTTTCCTTTTCAGAATAACTGCCGATAAGGTGCAGATTTTTGATTTTCACAGCAAGTTCATGCCGCTTGAACGGGGTAATGCGTGCGATATAAAGGGCATCGAATTTCTGTTTCCCCATTTTTGCTAAAGGATACCGTGCCGGATCAAGGAATGCATTGTGACTGGCAAGATAAACTTCGCAGAATTCCTTGATAATTTCCACCTCTGCGGGGGCGTTGGCAAGAATAATAAAACGTGCCTCCGGGAAAGCGTTTTTTGCTTCAGCAAGGCTGTTTTTCAATTCGGAAGCGACCTCCGGCAGTTCTGCTGACCACCCCAGCTGTAAAAGCATGGTAAATTTTTCTCCGCGTGGGATTGCTTTCTGAAAATCAGAAAGATTCCGCAGAAAATCCATTTCAAACGCCGCAATGATCTTGGGAGAGTGATTCAATATGTAACAAGGCAGATAATCAAAAAAACTCATTTAACGCTTCTCCATTCCCGGTGTTTTATCAGGTTTTGAGTACGTTTTCTGGCATTTTCTGCAATATTCCCGGCGAAAATGGAAATACAGTTTTTGGTGAATTTTCCATCAATCACA
Organism: Lentisphaeria bacterium; assembly: GCA_017456285.1. Lineage (GTDB taxonomy): Bacteria > Verrucomicrobiota > Lentisphaeria > Victivallales > Victivallaceae > RGIG5270. Next base: position 1,634 of record JAFTJQ010000025.1, on the reverse strand, counting down.
TGCAGCAGCGGCAAAGGACAAGTTACATTGAGTATACCTTTTTCAGGGTCGATCACAGCCCCGCAGAAATTTTTGACTTCCACTTTTCTCCAGAAGATATTTTTATGTTCCGGCATATAAAATACTGCCTGAATATTTTCTTCGGCGGTTCCGGGTGTGGCATCCAATTTCCAGTTCAGCGGATTGATACAGTAGATTCCTTTTTTCAAGGCGGGATCATCCATTTTTTCATTATTGATGCAACTGATCCATGTAATGATCACACCGTAATCATCGGCTGTGGCGGCTGCTTTCAAATCATCCCAATAAAAATCATCGGCGATTTGTTCTGCTGTTTTCGGCTGCATATCAGGAAGATATGCGGCAATAAATCCGTTTTCAACCGTTACTCCATCAACTTCCTGCATTGCTTCATAAAGCATATCAGCAGCTTTCCCCTCTGCAAGCAGGACGAATGGATGGCATGGTTCATGGAAATTTTCAAGATAATATTCCAGAGCTTCTGCGACTTTTCTGACATCCGGCTGCTGGATCACCGGGGCAAAAACTCTTATTCCGCGTCCAAAAATATCATTGGTGTGAGTTTTGGTCCAATTAAATTGAATATCGTGGGTATCTCCGTATCCTGCCGGGGCCTTGCCGATATAAAACAGATCAAATTTTGAGTAATACTGTGGAATATCATTTTCCCGTATCAACCAATTTGTACCGTAATCATAAGGGGATGTTGTGGAACAGCCTGCCAAAATCAATACAAAAGCCGCCATTAAAAGTAGTAAAAGTTTTTTCATTTTTCTCTCCATAATTTGCTTAGGAAAACCCTTGCGATAAACAAAGGATTTCCAATTATATACCGTTTAAATAATCTGATCGGCTCATTGTAAAGCCGGTAACACCATTCCATGCCGCTTTTCCGCATCCACAACGGGGCACGGGGGATCCGTTCAGATACAAAATCAAGCAGTCCGCCGACTCCGATCGCCACGCACCCCGGAAGATCCTGCAAATGCTCATGTATCCACATTTCCTGTTTCGGAACGCCCAACGCCACCAGAATAATATCCGGCTGAAGTTCCCTAAGTTCCGTAAATACAGCTTCCTGACTTTTTTCCTGGAAAAAACCATCGGCACAGCCGATAAATTCAGCTTTCCCATTCAGGGCTTTTGCGTTTTGCAATGCCGCCGCTGCCACGCCGGGGGCTCCCCCCAGAAGATAAATGCGGTATGGTTTCTGTGCAAGCAGCGGAAACATATCTGTTCCATTGACATTTTCTTCCACTCGATACCCGAGGATCTTTGCCCCGATTTTTGCCCCGATTCCATCGGAAAATACTGCCGGGCACGAAAGAAGAACTTGTTTGTAAGCTTCATCACTGTATGCAATGTTCAGGCAGTGGGCATTAATGAATGCGACATGATTAGCCTTTTTACTGCGGACAAGATCATCAATTTTCTGTAAAGATTCTTCCATTGTGCCGCAGAAAAACGGAACACCGAAAACGGATGCTGTTCTTTCCCGGTAAAGTTCCATAAAGCCATCAGCAGTATTTTTCCAACTGAACCGGGCTGCTTTTTCTTTTCCTTTCTGAATCAGAACTTTTTGATATTCAGGGGAGGAAAGAATTTTTTTCATG
>JAFTJQ010000024.1 GCA_017456285.1 Lentisphaeria bacterium | reverse complement strand
TTTCAAAAAATCCGTTGACAGGACAAAAGTACGAATGTCCACATAATCAACAAAATTATTTTTTCTGGATTCTTCGCTACGCTCTGAATGACGAGTTTGGAATCGCTTTGCCGCCGTTGCAAAATCAATTTTGACGTCATGCAGAGGAGCGAAGCGACGAAGCATCCAGCCTACGAGCCGTCAGGCTCGCACTTCGTCGTGCCACAAGCACGACACCTACAATAATTTATAATTCTCCTGTCCTCCATAGCCTTTGGCGACGGAGGATGCATTCTTAATTTTTAATTCCAACCCTCCATGCCTCCATTTTTTAGAATTGGCGTTGCAGCAATTTTACCTTGCCTTGGATTTGCACCAATTCGGCAGGGTAAATTTGGACTTGAAAATCAGAGTTGGCTGGATGTAACTCAATATTTTCACCTTTACGGAAGAAGCTTTTGACCGTAACTTCATTATTTACCAATGCGACAACCACATCGCCGTTTCGGACGGTGCAATCCTGCTCAACTACAATTATATCTCCGTCGTAGATGCCTAAATCTCTCATACTCTCCCCATTAACCTTGAGTGCAAAAAGTTTATCGGCATTTTCGGTGCCGAGCAGTTTCGAATCTACGGAAATTTCTAATTCTTTGTACTCGCTTGCTTCAATCGGCATTCCGGCATTGACTCTGCCTAAAACCGGAATTAAAAATATACCGCCCGGCAATCTGCGTTCACGAACTGTCGAGAAGCGGTTGATACTTCGAGCTTTGGAAGAGCGGGAGAGTTGTCTTTTTCTTTCAAGGGCTTTGACATGCGAAAAGGCGCTTGAACTTTTGATATTAAAGTGTTCTGCTATTTCGTTGATGGTCGGAGACATATTAAATTCGTCCTGAAAACTCTCGATAAACTCTAAAATTTGATTTTGTCTTTCGGTTAAATCCTTCATATTATTCACCTCTTATATATTCGCCTAATAAAAAATAGTCTTAAATTAATTAGCCTAATATATATTAGCATGTTTTGAAAATAATACAAGCCCGCAAATGAAAAAATTTTCATTTTTTTTTAATATTTTATCAATAGGTATTCATTTGTGATTGTTATTGATTAGCGGCATTTGCAGATAGAGCAGGGGGTGTAGGAATCACAACTCATTGTTCCAACTTTTATACCGTATTTGTCCGCAAACTCAAAAGGGTTATCGCATTCTGATTCTTCAAGCATCTGCAACAGAAGCAAGCCTGCCGCTTCCGCATCAGCACAAGCATTATGGTGGTTAAAGGTATGACCGAATGTTTCACAGAGATCATTAAGTCTGTGACTCGGCAAATTTTCCCAATGTTTTTGCGAACCTCGGAGAGTGCAGAAATATTTTATTTCCGGATAATCGCAGTTGTACAAATCACACAACGCCCGCAATACTGACATGTCAAATGCCGCATTATGAGCTATCACTAAATCCGCATCGAGTAACTTAAAAAGCCATTCGCGAATTTCAGAAAATTCCGCTTCATCTGCCACATCTTCGGGATGAATACCGTGTATTCGGATATTACGCCAATCAAAGTAATTGCAGCTTGCATGGGGTTTAAGCAATCGCTCTTCAGTCAAAACTATTTTGCCGTTTTCAATTACCGCCAAACCGACAGAACAGGCGCTTCCTCTGGAAGCATTGGCGGTTTCAAAATCTATTGCTGTAATTTTCACAAAAAACTCCGTTATTTATTGATTATCATATCAGCGGCTTTGCGTTTCGGCACATGATGAACATCATTTTCATCACGGTAGTAGGCGTAATCATTCGGAGTTTCGGCATCTTCCCAAACGATTTTTTCATTTGCCTTGCCGAGGGCGATGACTAATTCAATGTGGTGAGTTTCCTCTAACTTCAGTTCTTCAAGCAATACTTTCTCGTTGAAACTTCCGATCATACAGCCTGATAATCCGATATTTGAAGCGGCAAGCATAATGGTTTGAGCCGCAATGCCGACGTCGATTCGAAGCCAATTTCTGCGTGCTTCCAAATTTTTTCTCGTACAAATCACGATAAATGCGGTCGGTCGCTCATGGGGAGCAGGTTCCCAATTTTTGTAGAGAGCCGCCCACTTGGTTTGTGCAAAAATTTTAGCAGTTTCGTTTTCATCGTTGGTTACATAGAAATCAAGATTTTGCAAGTTTCCTGCCGTTGGGGCAAATCTGGTGCATTCCATGATTGCAGTTAAGTCGTTGTCAGAAATTTTTACGCTGTTGTCGAATCTGCGACAACTGCGGCATTTTTTCATTAATCCCAAAAACATTATAAAATCCTCCTTTTTTTTGTGTATATTTAATTATCTTTCGGCATTATTATACAACAAAATTAAAAAAAATCAAATAAAAATATTTTTTATTATTGTTTTTTTTCAAAAATGCAATATATTAAATTAATATTGTAACATGAATGTAAAAAAAAAGAAAGGTATATTGCATTATGTTGAAAAAAATTTTTAAGGGTTATTGTTCGACTCCTTTGGTGTGGAGAATGGGTATCGCATTTGTATTTGGTATTATCGGCGGTATTATTCTTTTTAATATCAGTGATGGTGCAAATGCGGAAACGGCTGAAAAAATTCTCGGATTCATTTCGCCATTTGGAACAGTTTTGATTTCGATGTTGAAAATGATTGTGATTCCGATTATTTTCTTTTCATTGGTTGCAGGTGCTGCAAGTTTGCCGATTAAAAAATTCGGTAAAATCGGAGTGACTGTTTTAGTTTGGTATTTTCTGACCTCACTTTTTGCAGGTATTTTCGGCTGTGCTTTGGCATTGCTGATGAATCCCAAAATGCAGAACTTTGCAGAGATGTCGAAAAAATTTGCAGGAGATGTTGCTTCAATGAAAATGAAAGGCACTTCAGGCGGCGGTTTTGCAGAATTTATTAACAGCCTTTTTCAGAATCCTTTTCAAGCACTTGCAGAGGGGAATTTTTTGCCGATTATTATTTTCGCATTGCTTTTCGGTATTGCTCTCAGAGTTTTAATTGACAATAATGCTGAAGATAGCGAACTCGGTAAATCAGGACAAGTTTTATTGCAGATTTTTGATGTTTCACAAAAGGCGTCTTTTAAAATTATTGACTGGATTATGGAGTATTTCCCGATCGGGGTGTTTGCTTTGACTCTGGTGAACTTCGCTACTTACGGAGCAAAACTTTTTATGCCGTATTTCCAGATTACAATTTGTGTTATTGTCGGTGTTGCCGCAATGGTATTTATCATTTATCCATTATTTGTTGCAATACTTTGCAAAGAAAATCCTTACAAAGTTATTTATCACATCAAAGAGGCAATTTTTACCGCATTTTTGACCCGTTCCAGTGCGGCAACTCTGCCGGTTTCATTCAAAATGATGAATGGATTGAAAGTCCGTCATGAACTTTCAAGTTTCTCACTCCCTTTGGGCGCTACTATCAACATGGACGGTGTTTGTGTGCACTTGCCGGTATTTGCAATTTTGGCGGCAAATATTTTCGGTATTGAATTAACCGCTGTTCAATTGGCGATTTTAATTGTTTCAGTTGTATTTGCTTCAGTTGGAGCCGGTGGTATTCCGGGCGGAAGTGTGTTTTTGCTTTTCATGGTTTTGAGCAATCTGGGATTGAATGACATGCAGACAGCGACTATTGTTGCATTGGCAATCGGTATTAATCCCTTACTTGACATGTTTGAAACAGCATGCAACGTTACCGGTGATAATGTTTGTACTTACATTGTTGCCAAGAATAACGGCATGCTTGATAAAGAGTAATTTTTAATTAAGTTCGATTTTATAGAGGGTTGAATAGCAACCCTCTATTTTTTTGTAATTAAAATGATGATTATTATCAATTAGCTTTATTGATTTGACAATATCCACCTTGAATAATATTTTATTAGGGGAGGGGACTATATGCTGAATCAATCTCAAAATAATCAATTGCAATACGCTTCGACTAAAGTTTGTACATTGTTTATAACTTTTTTGATAATGATAATTATCACTGCTTTTTGCCGTTTTCCGAGTGTGAATTTGCAAGTAATTGTTTTTGCTTTTTTGTCGAGTACAGTTTTGTTTGATGTCGAATCGGCTGCTGAGAGATTTAATCTCGTTTGCCGAATGTTTTTGAGTGTGTCGATATTGCAGTTTGCGGCGGGAATTTTAGGGGCTTACCCATTGCTTCAAATAATTGTATTTAGTTTTTTCAGTTGGTACATTGCGGCTTTTATTAGAGATAAATCGGCGGTTTTTGTAGTTTTAATTGCGGGGAGTTTGGATTTTTTTGTTGCGAATAATTATCAAAATTTGATAAATCGTATAGTTATTTTGTTGGTAGGAACTTTGGTTGCTTTGGGAGTAGCAACTTGCAGTCGATTGCTTGTCAAAAATATTCAAATCGTTAACTTGCAAACTACGAAACTTAATGCGTTTTGTTTGTCATTGATGATTTGTTCAGGGTTATTGATTGTCGAATTATTCAAGTTGAAACAGGGAATTTGGGTGATTCTGACCATATTTTTTATCGGTTTTGCCGCTAATGAGTATCAAAAAATCGTTCAACTTGCAAAGGCTCGCATTTATTCTGTTCCGCTCGGACTTTTATCAGGGATGTTGTATTTAAGTTGTTTTACTAATTTGGATTATCGATTTTTTTATTTGATGCCATTTTTGGGGGCGATTGGTTTTTTCATTCTTTATTACAGCGGAAACTACTTCTTTTTTTCATTTTTTTTCATGTTGTGTTTTATGCTGTATGCAGATTTATCAATGGGAAGTTCGAGAGAATTTCATGCGTGGCAACTGATCTTTGCCCGTTCATTGTCAAGCTGGCTCGGAGTAGCGATTCTGGTTATTTTCGGAAATAAATTATATTGCAGGGAAAATTTATGATGGGTGAAATTGGCAATTTTTTACGGAAAAATTCATTATTTTTGTCGGTGATTATTTTATTGCTGTTAATTGTAATTTATTGGTGCTATTGGCATTTTAAGCCCTTTACCGCCAATGCATTTGTTTTTGCCGATACCAGAGCGGTATCGCCATTAGTTGAAGGATTTATTACGGAAATCAGGGTCAAAAATAACCAGTTTGTCCGCAAGGGTGAGTTGCTTTTTGTTGTTTTTCAGGAGCCTTATAAACTCAAAATTGAGGAGTTGAAAAGCGAAATAAAGCGATTGAATTTTGAGATAAAGACAAATGAAACGGAGATAAAAATTGTGGAAGCGGAAGTTAAAAAGATTGAAGCTGAATTGGCGAATAATATTTACCTGTCAAATCAGGCAAAATCTCTTTTGAAAAGTAATGCTGTTTCTGCCGCTTATGCAGAGGAAAAACTTCGGGCGGAAGAGGTTAGTCGTGCAGAGTTATCGGCAAAATCTCATGCTATTGACGTATTGAATTTAAAAATAAAATCTATTCAGGCTCAAATTGAAAAAACTCAAAGCGCGTTGAATTTGGCTGAAGTTTGGCTTGACCTGACTGAAGTTAGAGCCTTAAGTGATGGATATATTACAAATTTAACGACAACCGAGGGCGGATATTATCATCCCGGGGAGGTGATTTTCGGCTTTGTTGATTGCGAGAATTGGTATGTTCAGGCGAATTTTGAAGAGAGTGAACTCTCGCAAATCAAAGTCGGCACAAAGGCAAAAATTTGGTTGCGTCAATATCCTGATAGGGTATTTAATGGCGTTATTGAGGAAATTAATTGGGGAGTTGAACGTCGTCAAATGTCGCAGATTACCGGGATAAGTGAGGTCAAAAACGAGAATGAATGGTTTCAATTGCCGCAAAGATTTCCGGTACAAATCAAAATTTCGGATAGCCAAAATATGCAATTTACTTTGGGGGGCAGTGCTTATGTGGAATTGGATATTCCGTCGCATCCGATCAGACAATTTTTCTGGGAATTATTTTTGAAATGAGTAAAATAATTTTTAGTTTAGTATTTTTATTATTAGGTTGCGGTTGTTATTTATCAAGCAGCTACTCCCATTTACGTAATCGAGAGGCATTTCAGGAGCAATTCAGCATCAACAATCAAGCGGCGGCATTTCCTGCGGATAAGATTTTGAATTTGTCGGATATTCAAAAAATTGTTTTGCAAAATAATTTAGATTATCGTTCAATGATTTATGCAGTTCAGGCTGCAAAAAGGCGGTATTACCAATTTTTCAATGGCTATTTACCTCAAATTGACATTAATAGCGGTGTAGCACAAGAACTTGAAAAGTCTTATGATGTTACCCATCCGCCGGCAAATATTTATCCTGAAAGGAATGGGTTGAATGTCGGAGTTTCTATGCAGGCAAGTTATTTGATTTTTGACGGACTTGAGCGTGAAATTGCTATTTTGCTGGCGAAAAATGATTATCGGGTGAGTTTGAAAAATGCCGAGAATTTACAGCGAATTTTGCTGCGGGCATCGGCTTATATCTACTATGATGCAATTCTGGCTCAAGCGGAAATGGAGATTGCTCAAGCGGATTTGGATTTTCAATTATCTTCGCTTGCCCAGGCGGAGGAGCGTTACAAATACGGCTTCGTCTCTCAAGCGGCGGTGCTTAATTTTAAGATTTTAGCCAATCAGGCAAGGAGCAATCTATTGAATGCCTTGTATCGTTATGAGTGTGCCGCCTTTGCTTTAATTAATTTAATGGGTTATGATGATGGTGAATTAAAAAATTTGAAACTGCAATTTATCTCTGAAAATAAGCTGAAAAACTCCGAACTTAAAATTTTGAGCTTGGCAACTTATTTGGATTTAGCGGTGGTTAATCGAGTTGACTTGCAGCAGTCATTGTTGATTTTGCAAAATGCCGAATTGCGAAAAAAAGAGACTTATGCCGCTTTTATGCCGCAAATTTACCTCAAAGCGGATTTGGGATTTACCCATGAATATTCGAAGTTAAAACACCATGATTTTAATAAATACAAGTACGATGAATGGGGTTTTTCTTACGGAATTTATGGTAAGTGGAATATTTTCAGGGGCTTTGCTGATTATAATAAATTGAGAGAAGCCGAAAGTTATGAGCGATATTATTTATTGCAGCTTGGACGCAAATATCTTGATATTGTTACTGAAGTTCAAATCGCTTATGCTAATTATCGTAATGCTTGCGTGCAAGTCGAGTTGTATCGCCAAAGTTGTCAATGGGTTAAAGAACAGCGGGATTTGGTGCAAGCCGAATACTGGGGCGGACAAGATACAATTACTCGTTTGAATGGGGCTCAAAGTGCGGTGGTTGAGTCTGAAAGCAAGTTGGCTATTGCTCTTATAAATAGTTACAAGGCTTTAGCACAACTTGAAGCGGCAATTAATTTGCCGCTGTGAAAAACAATTTTTTTTTAATTAAAATCCTAAAAATTAATTTTTTCCCAAATTTGACATCTTTTTTCCCAGATATGACATGGAATAGTCCAAAACCCCTATTGCTATTTATTAAAAATATGCTATAATTAATAGCAGTGTTGAATTTTGGGTGCTTATCGGTAATTTACCACAAAATTCAACTAATAGGTTAATTTTGTAGTTAAAAAAACAATGGAAAGGAAAAACTATGAAAAAATCACTTTACTTCACTTTGATCGAACTTTTGGTCGTAATCGCAATTATCGCAATTTTGGCAGGTATGCTGCTTCCCTCCCTCAATAAAGCAAGGGGAAAAGCAAGGGCAATTACTTGTACTAATAACAAAAAACAAGTTTTGTCAACTATCACGATTTATGCCGATGACCATGACGGTAAATTTGCAATCCGTCAGGAAAATGTAACTTGGGCAGGACGTTTGGCAATCAGAAGTGATTATTTGCCGAAAGAGACCAATTTAATTCTTTGCCCGACCAGATTGCCGTATAATACTGATATTGATACTGATCAGTATTTGCAGAAAACTTTCGGAATGCCGAGAATGTTGACTGCCGAGGGCGGACACTGGAATTTATATTACAAGGGTGGTTTGATGCAGGGCCCGACTTCTGCAACTGACGGTGCTGATACGGTGCTTGATCTTGCAAAATCAGGAAGCAAAATGTGCTTGGCGGATACGATGACCGGTGATACCAAAGAGCAATCATGGGCATGGTACACTAACGGCGGATCAAGTTATGCGATTTTCTGCCATGACGGTCGTGCGACTATTGGTTTTACTGACGGTCATGTAGCGTCTATGACTCCGACTGAGGCTTATGAAGAATCAGATAAGCATCTTTTGAGTGTTCGTTTGGAAGATGAAACTCAGAAAAACTTACCATAAAATTTTGTTGTGGAGAGATAGATTATGAAATTATTTGCAGTTTTAGGCGCAGTTTTGGCGACGGCAGGGGTTGCGTCAGCAAATCAAGTGCGTTCAGATTACGGCAGCGTAACTTACAATGGCTTCAAGGTGAAGCCGGTAGCAATCACTATGGTTCAGGCATCTAATGAGCCATTGAATTTCTGTTTTGCAACTCGTTTTCCTGATAATTCAATTTATCTTAACCATTCGGGCGGCGTGCATACCGTAAGCGAATACAGTTGTCGTGATTATTCGCTTGATAATGGCAAAACTTGGCAGAAAAGTCCATTCTTTTTCGGAGGTTTTAATGCTTATTACAGCAAAGACGGCAAAAAAAAGCAAGTTGAGTGCTGGAGTGACAAGGTTTCTGATGTCCAAACTATTTTTATTAAAACTCTCAATCCGGACAATAGTATTTCAGTTGAAAAAACTGAAATAAAACTTCCTTACAAGGGAACATTCCGTCTGCATAGAGAGATTATCAGAACCAAAGATGACCGTTTGCTATTATGTGGTTATTCTTTGAAAGAAAATGCAAAAAAGATTCACTCTTTTGTAATTGAATCAAAAGATGACGGTAAAACTTGGTCTTATCTCTCAACTATTCTGGAAGACCCCGAGGGTAAATATCCTGAGGGTCCGAATGAATCGACAGTTGTAGAATTGGCTAATGGTGATATTTTGGCTTATGTCCGAGTTGCAAGTGTTGCCCCATTGAAGCAATTAAGAAGTACTGATGGCGGCAGAACGTGGAGTGCCCCAAAAGATATTGTGCCGGTTTGCGTAGCTCCATCCGCCAGAATTTTGGAAAACGGCACATTGGTACTTATTACCGGCAGACCGAATTTGTATCTTTTTATTGATCCGACGGGAACAGGGGAAAATTACGTTCAGCACCCGATTTACGAACATATCGGAAGCTCTTATGCTTCGGTTTTGGAGATTGAGCCTAATCGGGTAATGGTAATTTATGATGAAAGTGATTTCGGGGCAGGAAATAAGCCGGGAATTTTCAATCGTATTATGGCGGTAATTCTGGATATTATGAAAGATGATTCGCTTAAATATGAGAAAATCAACCACCCCGAGGAGAAAAAATATAAGTATTTCTATATGCCGATGACGGGTCGCTCTCCGGAGGACGGCAATATCTACCGCCAGTATTTTTACAAAGAAACTGACGGAACTTCTTTCCAAGTGCAGGAAATTGCAGAACGTCCGCATCCGGTTTTGAATTTGAAACAGTATGGCAAAAGCGACAAAATGGCTCGTTTCTGTCACTTTATGGGAACTTTTAATCTGCAAAATGATGCAATTGCAATCGGGTTTGAAGTGCGGCTTCGAGATGCGGCAACTGCTAAAGGACAATTCAATGTTGCTTATAGTTTCCCTTCTAAATTGGGAGAAAAGGCAAAGTACCTTTCTTTCGCAATCGGCAGGGACAAAATCTACTACTTTGACAATGGTAAACCGAGAAGTGTTGATTTCGATATGGGCGTATTGCACTTTAAGTCCTTTGAGGTAAAAACTTCACTTGCAGAGGGAACTTATTCCGTTTATGAGTTGGGTAAAAATACTCCGATTTTCACTGCTGCTTTAGGTTTGTCCAATCCTGCTGAAACCTCAATTTTTCGCTGGGGCGACGGTTCGAGTTTGAATGAGGGCGAAGTCGATGTAGCTTATGTCGGAATCGGAGAATGGAAAAAATAACAATAAATTTATAAAAATAATGCAATAAAATATTAAGAATATGGATTGAATTTTCCATATTCTTAGTTATATTAATGGACAATAAAAAACAACACGGGAGTTAATTATGGCGACATTTCCTTTTGAAGAATACAGTAAGTTTGAGTCGGGCGAGATAACTGTACACTTTTTTGCTAAAGATAAGCAGATGCTTTTAAGTATTTATCCGGGTTCTATGCAGGAGAAAATTGTGCCTCATCAGGAGAATATTAACCACGAAATCGGGCTTTTGGGTTGTGTAAGAACTAAAAATTTGCATTTTGACCCGAGAACTTTTGAGAATATGATTCAGATTCATATTCAGGGTGATGCCCATTCAAACTTTTACCTTGCAGGCGATTCAATGGTTAATAATGAGACCGCCCGCACTCTGGAATTTGTCAGCCAAATAAAAGAGGGAAACTCAATTAAAACAGTAATGAAAACTCCTAATCGTGAAGTCTATGCAACGCAAATTTTAACTTTCTATCCTGATAAACCGTATATTTCAATTAATACTGAAGTCGAAAATCGAGGAAGCGAGAGTGTTGTGCTTGACCAGTTGGCAAGTTTCGTACTGGGAATGATCTCTCCATTTGCCGCTGATGACGGCAATGACCGTTACTATCTGCACCGCCGTTTGGCATTTTGGAGTGCCGAGGGAAAACTCAAAAGCGATGCAGTTGAGGATTTAGGACTTGAGAGGTCTTGGCAGACTTCAATCGGCAGGGTGGAGCGATTCGGTCAGAGAAGTACCATGTCGGTTAAAAAATATTTTCCATTTGCTGTTGTTGAGGATCGGAAAGCAGGAGTCTTCTGGGGTGTTCAACTTTGTTCGGTCGGCCCGTGGCAAATGGAGTTAATGCGTCGGGGAGATTTTTTGAATTTAGTTGGCGGCGTGACGGATAAGGAGTTTGCGAATTTTGAGAGAGTGCTTGAACCGAATGAGAAAATTCGTGGTATTGAAGCAATTGTGTCTGTGGCTCAAAATTCGATTGAGGAGGTGCTTAATAACTTAAATTCGTATAGTGCAGACCACAATGTCGGTTACTCTCCGAATGAGGATGATTTTCCCGTAATTTACAATGATTGGTGCAGTAACTGGGGGATTCACACCGAGGAGAAATTACTTAAAATTGCCGATAAATTGCAGAATTGCGGAGTAAAATATTTCGTCGTTGATGCAGGGTGGTTTGCCGCTGAAGATAATACTGAACTTAATCCGCAGTGGGCGTATTCCAAAGGTGATTGGTGCGTGAATAAACTCCGATTCCCGAATGGAATGAGAAGTTTTTGTGATAAATTGAGAGAAAAAGGCTTTATTCCGGGGTGCTGGTTTGAAATGGAGCAAGTTAATGTCGCTTTTGCGCGAGTTATTAAGGAGCATCCCGAATATTTTGTTCAGTGCTACGGAGTACCTTATACAACCGACCACGTTAATTGGGTGCTTGATTTGCGTAAAAAAGAGGTCAGAGAATTTTTGCACAGCAAAGTTACAGATTTCCTGATTGCTAATAACATTCGCTACATGAAAACCGATTATAATTATACTCTGGCAGGGGCGGATTCTGCAAAAGGAAGTACGCAATATGGCTTATTTGAGTGGTGCGAGGGAGTTAAGACCTTTTTTAAGGAGATCAAGGAGCGTATTCCTGATTTGACCTTGGAAATTTGTGCTTCAGGTGGACATCGATTGACCGCCGAGTGGATGAGTTTGGGTGACATGGCAAGTGTGACGGATGCACACGAGTGTGTTTCAATTCCGCTTATTTGTTCAGAAACTTTGATGCAGATTCCGATGCGTAGTAATCAGGTTTGGGCGGTTATGCGTAATTGGGATGATGAGAAGCGATTCCGTTACCTTTTAAGCGGCGGATTTTTGGGGAGATTGTGTCTCTCGGGTCATATTTTAGAGTTAAGTGACGAGCAGTTTGGCTATGTTCAGGAGGGGATAGATTTCTATAAGGGACTCAAAAATTTAATTGCAAACGGCAGAAGTCATGTTGAAAAACACTTGAGCAATAAATCATGGAATACGCCGGAGGGTTATCAAATTGTTATTAGAGAAAATGCAAATGAACTTTTGGCAATTATCCATACATTCGGAAAATCTCCGAAAGAGATTGAGTTCGATTTGCCAAAGCAAGTTAAGGTAAAAAGAATTTTCAAAAATTCAGAAGTTGCAGTTGCGGTTTCTGATAATGGCAAACTTACTTTGAAAAATCTTGAGGATTTCAGCGGTACGGCAATTTTATTTAAGTTGTGATTTTTGTGATTTTTCGACCTTAAAACTTGCATTTTTACAAAATTGATATTATATTAACCAATGCAAAAATTGTTTATTGAAAGGGAGAAAAAATGCAGAAAGTTTATTTGCCTTACGGTCGAACTCGGATGAGTGTTGAAATTGATGAAAGAAATTTGGTCGGAGTTTTTGAGTCTCCGATTCCGCAAGCAGCAATCGATCCGATAGCCGAAGTTGAGAATGCACTTGATAATCCGATAGGTTCATTGCCGCTGGAGGAGTTGGCAAGGGGCAAAAAAAGCGTATTGATTATAGCCAGTGACCATACCCGTCCGGTGCCGAGCAAAATTTTAATGCCTGCCATGCTCAAGCGTTTGCGTAAATTCAATCCTGAAATCGATGTAACAATTTTGATTGCCACGGGGTGTCACAGAGAGACTTCCCGTGCTGAATTGGTGGATAAATTCGGCGAAACTATTGTTGACAGTGAGAAAATTTTAGTCCATGACAGCCGTAATGAATCGATGTATCATTACTTGGGAAAACTCCCGTCAGGCGGTAATTTGATAGTCAATCGATTGGCGATTGAAACGGATTTGCTTATTTCAGAGGGATTTATTGAACCGCATTTTTTTGCCGGTTTTTCGGGTGGCAGAAAGAGCGTTCTTCCCGGAGTTGCCGCTAAAGAAACTGTGCTTGCTAATCACTGTGCTGAGTTTATCAATAGTCCTTTTGCCAGAACCGGGAATTTAAAACATAATCCGATTCACGAGGATATGCTTTTTGCCGCCAAAAAGGCGAATTTGGCATTTATCGTCAATGTCGTAATTAATGGTGAGAAAAAAATTGTTAAAGCCTTTGCAGGTGATGCAGAAAAAGCCCATTCGGCAGGTTGTGAATTTTTGAAGTCCTGCTGCGGAGTTGCCATCCCCGAGGTCGATATTGTTATTACTTCAAATGGCGGTTATCCATTGGATCAGAATGTTTACCAGTGCGTAAAGGGAATGACCGCAGGCGAAGCCGTTTGCCGTGAGAAAGGCGTGATAATTCTTTGTGCCGCTTGCAATGACGGACATGGAGGAGAGGCATTTTATAAAACTTTGTCGCAAAGCGATTCTCCCCGTAAATTGCTTGAATCTATAAGTTCCGTTCCCCGTAATCAAACCAAAGTTGACCAGTGGCAATACCAAATTTTAGCTCGTATTTTGGATAAATTTCAGGTGATTATGGTAACAAATGATTGTCCGCACGAGATGATTAGAGATATGAAAATGTCAGTTGTTGCGAACCTTGATGAAGCATTGAAACTTGCTTATTCCATGGTCGGGAGTGATGCACGAGTTGCCGTTATCCCAGACGGAGTGTCGGTAATTGTCGAAAAAAAATAAATTAGGGTGAATTTATGTTGAAAAAATTAATTTTGCTGCCGATGTTGTTGGGGCTTATCGGTTGTGTTTGCAGTGACTTCAGTAATGCTAAATCTATGATTCATAGCGGCGAAGCAGAGTGTGTAATTGTGCGAAACGGTAAAATTGCTGCATTTGAAAAGGGCAGGGGAATCAGTCCTCTGTTGAAACTTTATGATGAAAAAGGTGAACTTATGCAGAATTCCATTGTAGTTGATAAGGTCATCGGACGAGCGGCGGCTTTTATTGTGATTAAAGGCGGAGCAAGTGAAGTTTACGGCAAAATCATGAGCGAAGATGCTAAAGTATTATTGGAAAAACATAACGTCAAGGTTTCTTGTAATCTATTAGTGCCATATATTTTAAATAATCAACGCAACGGACTCTGCCCGCTGGAGGATTCGGTAAAAAATATTACAGCAGTTGATGAAGCAATTGCCGCAATGCGACAAAGAATCAGTGATCTTCGCAAAGGAATAGTTTTTAATACCACTCTTCCGTAACTTGTAAAAAAATTAATCGCTCTTATCCCTCAAAAAATAAAAAATCATGTCAATTTGTGAATATTCGTGTATCATTTTTTGAGGTGGGACTGATAATTTTACAAAAAATTACAAAAATGATTTGATTTTTTTAGATACAAGATTATATTTTAACAAAATATTAATTTTTATGAAAGGATTATTAACTATGTTGAAAAAAATCGTTGTTTTTTTCGTTGCTGTTTCAGCGATGTTTATTATAAGTGGTTGTTCCATAGGGCGTTATGACAATAATTATAAAACCTTGAAGGATATGACCAACCATTTTCTTATGTCTGACTTGGATATTGATGCGGTTCAACCGCTTATGCCTTTTTTCAGAGCTCAGGGCGGTTGCTCGTTTTTAATTGACGGTACCGAGATTGGTATTTACAAGTATGAAGTTGTTTCCGGTATCGCCGCTCCGAAAGCTAAAGAAAAATTAGATGATATTTACGATAAAGGTTATGTTTATATTGAAGGTCTCAAGTATCCGGTTTTGCTCAATGGGACATTTATGCTTATCGGATATGAGAAAAATCAATCACGCAACAAAATTATCGAAGTTTTTAACTCTTTTGAATAAAAAATAATCAGAGGTTTTTTTCTAAAATTTCAGCCGCCATACCGACAAGTTCAGCACATGGGCGTTTTTTGTAGTAACTTTCAGTTCTTGCTTCGGAGATTGGCGAAGTGTTTTCATTTTTTGCAAGTCCGAGTAACTCTCTGCAAACGATAGAGCCATTTTCTTTTTTGAATTCTTCGGCAAGTTTCTGAATTAATTTGTAGTGTTCATCCTTTGCCGCTTTGTCACTTAAATCGGCTGAACCGTATTTCAAATTGGCAACTAAAACCATTGCAGAAACCGCACCGCAAACTTCACGCATTCTGCCCATGCCGGCACCGAAGCCGGAGGCAAGTTTCATTGCTTCATCGTAACTTAAATTACACTCTTTCGCAAATGCTCCCAAAACCGCTTGTGAACAGTTTGCCCCCAATTTGAATAGCGACATTGCTTCATCTTTTTTAGACATAATATTCCCCCTCAAAAACTTCCGTACATGGTCCGGTCATGTACACATGATTATTGGCTTGACTCCACTCTACTTGGAGTTTTCCGCCGTCCAAATGGACTGTTACAACTCTATCAAGTTTGTCATGCAATATGCCGGTAACTGTCGAAGCACAACTTCCTGTGCCGCAGGCAAGAGTAATTCCGCAACCTCGTTCCCAAACTTTCATGCGGATATTTCGGCGGTCAAGTATTTGAAAAAATTCGATGTTGCTGCGGTTTGGGAAGTGGGAATCAAGTTCCAGACTTTTGCCGGATTCCGCTATATTGACCAAAAGCAAATCATCAACAATTGCTGCAAAATGCGGATTGCCCATAGAAATATCACTGCCATTAAATCCTTGCAGTGTCAAATCAGCACAATTTATAATTGGTTCGCCCATATCGACTCGAATTTCTCCGTTGTCCAGAATTTGCGGAGTAAGAGTTCGTTTTTCAGTTATCACGTTAAAGGATTTTTCGGCAGTCCACTTTTTTTGATAGATGTATTTCGCCGCACAGCGAATGCCGTTACCGCACATTTCGGTGGTTAAACCGTCGGCGGTATAAATTTTCATCGAGAAAGTATTGTCGCTGATTTTGCTTAAAAGTAATATACTGTCAGCACCGATGCCGAAGTGACGATCACACATCGCTGCACTGCAACTGTCAAAATCAATTTTTTCTGTTAATTCATCAAGATTAATAATGATAAAATCATTACCTAAACCGTGCCATTTTGCAAATTTCATTCTTCAAACCTGAAATATATGGAAATTTTAACTAAAAAATTATAAAAAAACTTGACTTTTTATTATTTTAGTTTAAATTTCTTTATTGTTAATTTATTTATTATATTTTACGGAATGCAATATAAATGCGATATTGACAATTGTCAAGCGAAAATATAATTTTTTTAATGGAATTTTTTAGAAATAATCGGGAGTTTATTATATGAGTAATTGTAATCGCAGTACGGTGGTGAATAATATAGCTAAAATGCGTAATTTGCCGCCGATGGAAAGCTGCAAGGTAAATAATATAAATTATGCGGTTGATGTTTTTAATATCAAAACCATGAAGAAGTATCTCAAAGCTGATATTGCAGAGGAACTTGTAGAAACAATTAAAAATCGTTCTAAATTAAATCCTGAACTTGCAAATTATGTTGCTAAAGCCATGAAAGAGTGGGCTTTGGAGCGAGGCGTAACCCATTTTACCCATTGGTTTCAGCCTTTGACGGGGGCGACCGCAGAGAAGCATGACTCATTTCTGGAGATAGGCGGAGAGGGTGAAGCAATTATGAGATTCTCCGGCAAAAATTTGATTGTCGGCGAGCCTGATGCTTCAAGTTTCCCATCAGGTGGTTTGCGTTCCACTTTTGAGGCTCGCGGTTATACTGCATGGGATCCTACCAGTCCTGCATTTATCAAACGCCATAGTAATGGTGCAACCCTTTGTATACCAACGGCTTTCTGTTCTTATACCGGAGATGCTTTGGATAGGAAAACTCCGCTTTTGCGTTCAATTCAGGCATTGCGTAATTCTGTTAAGCGGTTAATGAAAAACTTTTCCGCTCCTGATAGTAGATTTGAAGTAACTTTGGGTGCAGAGCAGGAGTATTTTTTGATTGACAAGCAATTTTACATGACTCGTCCTGATTTGCTTCAAACGGGAAGAACTCTATTCGGAGCAGTTCCGCCTAAACATCAACAGCTTGAGGATCATTATTTCGGAAGCATCAAACCGAGAATTTTGACCTTTATGACTGAACTTGATCAGGAGTTGTGGAAACTCGGTATTCCGGCTAAAACTCGTCACAATGAGGCTGCTCCCGCCCAGTTTGAAGTTGCTCCGATTTTTGAGGAACTCAATTTGGCAGTGGATCACAATATGCTGGTCATGGAACTTATCCGTCAGACCGCTGAACGTCACGGATTGGTGGCGTTGCTCCATGAGAAACCTTTTAAGGGCGTAAACGGTTCAGGCAAACACAATAACTGGTCAATAACTTACGGTGATAGAAACTTGCTTGATCCGGGTGATAATCCCCATGAAAATGCGATTTTTCTCACCGTGCTTTCTGCAGTGATTATGGCAGTTGATAAGCACAGTGACTTACTCCGCAGCGTGACTGCCAGTGCCGGTAATGACCACCGCTTGGGGGCTGCTGAAGCACCGCCTGCAATTATTTCAATTTTCTTGGGCGATCAGCTTACAGATGTAATTCATCAGCTTGAGAAAGGTGGAGTTTTGAGCAGTCGTGCCAGCAGCAAAATGAAAATCGGTGTCGATACTCTCGCTCCTTTGCCCAAAGATGCTACTGACCGTAACCGCACCAGTCCTTTTGCCTTTACCGGAAATAAGTTTGAGTTTCGTGCCCCCGGCTCCAGTCAATCTTGTGCCGGTGTCTGCATGACTTTGAATACAATTGTCGCCGAAGCGATGGATAGTATCTCTGACGAATTAGAGAAATTCAGCAAAGAGTCATTCAATGAGGAATTGCAGAAACTCTTGCAGAAAATTATTAAAAGTCACAAAAAGATTATTTTTAACGGCAATAATTACTCTGATGATTGGCGAAAAGAGGCAGAACGGCGTGGACTTTTGAACTTAAAAACCACTACTGAGGCATTAAAAGTGCTTTTATTAGAGGAGAATGCTAAACTTTTTGATAAATATCAGGTGCTTTCTCGTACGGAATTGCGTTCAAGATATGATGTTTTCCTCGAAGAATATCAGAGAAAAATTATTATTGAGGGCAAAACTGCTTTGGAGATGGTGTCAAATATTATTCTTCCCGTCGTCAGAGATGAGATTAAAAAATCTGTTGACACAATTGTTGAAATGAAAAAATTATCATTGGCAAGTCCAACGGGAATTTTCGCTGAAAGAATTGAAAAAATGGCGAAAAATTTTGATTTGATGTTAGAAGAAATGCAGACACTTGATAATGCTTTGAAAGAAGAAAATTATGCTGATATTGTAAATAGAATGCAAGCATTGCGGGAACTTGTGGATTTGCTGGAGGAGAATGTGGATGACCGCAAGTGGCCGCTTCCGAAGTATCGGGAAATGCTTTTTATCTATTAAGAGGATTGGAATTAATAGTCGTATTTTGCGTGAAATCAGGGAAACAAAATAGAGGACAAACAGTATGGAAAAATCTTTTTTGAGTTTATACTTTACAGGATTTTTGCGAGCTGCGAAAATGTTGCTGGAATATCCTAAAATTGAGGGGTTATGGGATAAATTCATCATTCCTGAAAAGGGAGAAAATCAAGAATATTATACCGTCTGCGGCTTTGCTGTAACTGCATTTGTTGTTGGTTTTATCGGAACGTTGCTGCTTTGGCTTGTCACGGCATTGATTCCTGACTTTATCGGCACTCTCGTCGGGGCAATTATGATGTTTTTGATTATTGAATTAAAAGATAAATTTTCGGGAACAGTATTGAGTTGCTCCTATTTGAGTTCACGCTTGGACGGAGTGAAACATAAGCAATCATGGGCGATGATAAATGATAATATCGATGTCGGCAGTGATAAGCTGTATGGCGTCTGCCTGAGTTTTGCGGTACTCATTAAATTTGCTTTTTGTTTTGTACTTATTGAGAAGGATTGTGAATTTATGTTGATTCCGATTTTGATGATTAACTACTGTCTGCAAGGATTTTTGGCAAGCAACCGCAGTTTGAATGATAAAATATTTTTTCATCTGGAACTGCATGATTTAGAGAAGTTTTGTATTATCAGTATGGTATTGTTTTTTGTCGGGGTTTATTTTAATTTTGTGTTGTGGCTTTTTGGGTTATTTGTTTTTGCATTGATTTGCTTTATCATTCATAAAAACGATGAGAGTTTGCATGTATTCAAAGCAGGTACGCTGACTTTGACAGGAGCGGTCGGAGAATTTATATTAATGGTGCTTTTAGGATTGCACGTAATTTGAAATAAATAAAACAAACAAAGGAGGTTTTTGTTATGTTGTGGGCATGGATTGGAATTATTGTGGCGGCATTATTTGTGCTGTATTTGTTTTTGGTATTTATCCCGATAAGACACTGGATTGCGGCGATATTTTCCGGAGTTCGGGTAGGGATATTTTCGCTGATCGGAATGCGTTTAAGACAGGTTCCGCCGCATTTGATTGTTGATGCGATGATTCAGACTAAAAAGGCGGGAATCGATGTGGAGAGTGATGTTTTGGAGGCACACTATCTGGCAGGCGGAAATGTTTTGAGAGTGGTTGCGGCATTGGTTGCTGCGGACAAGGCAAATATGGATCTCTCAATTCAGAGAGCAACTGCGATTGACTTGGCAGGGCGTGATGTGCTTGAGGCCGTGCAGATGAGCGTTAACCCCAAAGTGATTGAAACCCCGGAAGTTGCGGCAATGGCGAAAGACGGTATTCAAGTTAAAGCAATTGCCAGAATTACGGTTCGTGCTAATTTGGATCGCTTGGTCGGAGGTGCAGGAGAGGAGACAATTCTTGCCCGTGTCGGCGAGGGAATTGTTACTACAATCGGTTCTGCTGACAGTCATAAGCGAGTGCTTGAAAATCCCGATATGATTTCTACTACAGTTTTGAATAAGGGCTTGGATTCGGGTACGGCATTTGAAATTCTCTCTATCGATATTGCCGACGTGAATATCGGCAAAAATATCGGAGCGCAACTTCAGACCGATCAGGCTAATGCCGATAAAAATATCGCACAGGCAAAAGCCGAGGAGCGTCGTGCCATGGCAGTTGCTCAAGAGCAGGAGATGAAAGCCAAAATCAGTGAAATGCGAGCTAAATTGGTGGAAAAAGAGGCACAAGTCCAGTTGGCATTGGCAGAGGCTTTCCGTAATGGGCATAATAGATAACAAAAGAGGGGAGATATAACAAAATGAGTACATGGTTGATAGTTTTGATTGTTGCTGCAGTTTTAGCAGTATTTATAGTTTTCGGTTTTGTAATTCCGATTCCTTTGTGGATTGCGGCGGTTTTTTCGGGAGTTAAAATTAAAATTTCAAGTTTGATCGGAATGCGTTTGAGACGAGTTCCGCCGCAAATAATTCTTTCGGCTTTGATTCAGGCAAAAAAGGCTGATTTGTTGGAAGTTACCAGTGATGCTTTGGAGGCCCACTATCTGGCAGGCGGACATGTGCTGAAGGTGATTAATGCATTGGTTGCTGCGGATAAGGCAAATATTCCTTTGACCTTGCAGCGAGCAACTGCGATTGACTTGGCAGGGCGTGATGTCTATGATGCGGTCAAAGTCAGCGTAAATCCGCGAGTTATTGAAACTCCGTTAGTGACCGCTGTCGCACAGGACGGTATCCAATTGAAAGCGATTGCCAGAGTAACCGTCAGAGCCAATATTGACCGCCTAATCGGCGGAGCAGGGGAGCAGACAATTCTTGCCCGTGTCGGCGAGGGAATCGTTACTACAATCGGTTCTGCGGACAGTCACAAGCGAGTGCTGGAAAATCCCGATATGATTTCTAAAAAGGTTTTGAGCAAGGGTTTGGATTCAGGCACGGCATTTGAAATTCTTTCAATTGATATTGCAGATGTCGATGTCGGCAAAAATATCGGTGCGGAATTGCAGATGGCACAGGCAAATGCTGATAAGGATATTGCACAGGCAAAAGCCGAGGAACGCCGTGCTATGGCGGTTGCAACCGAGCAGGAAATGCGAGCAAAAATCCGTGAAATGGAGGCAAAAGTAGTTGAAGCAGAAGCTGAAGTTCCGCAGGCTATTTCAGAGGCTCTGGCAACTAATAGATTGACAATTTTTGATTACTATAACTTGAAAAACGTTATGGCTGATACCAATATGCGTGAATCTATTGCAAATCCCGTTGCTGTCAAAAAACAGTAAAATATGAGTTGATAAATTATTTAAATTACAGTTTTTTCAAAGTATGAGTGAAGATAGTGTATTAGAAATTATAGTATTCATCATCGGTGCGATTATTTGGGCTGTCAAAAGTTTTGCCGAAGCGACAAAATCGAGCCGCAAAAAGCGGAGTAAAAAGCCGATTGAACTTCCTGAATATTCTCCCTATGAAACGACAGGAAAAAGGAAATATGTGCATGAAACAACTCCGTCAGAGGATTTTGTGCCGGGAGAGTTGACGCTTGAGGAGATGATTCAGCGAGGGTTAATTGAGGTCGTTGATGACAATGGAGCGAATGAGGTAACTGAATATGTGCCTGATGCTCCGGTAAGCGATTATGTGGAGAACTTAAATGCTTTTGCCGAGAACTTGAGTGATAATACAACTTATGCCAGAAATGAAGCCCCCGTTTGCGAGGTCGAAGAACTTGAGTATGAGGAGAATGTGCATAATGTTGATTATGCGGAGTTTATCCGTCAAAACGGCAAAGCAGCAATCATAATCAGTGAGATAATTTTGCCCGCTAACTCGAAAATGCGGAAGTGAAAATAGGAGCAGTGAATGGATACAAATCAATTGTCATTTGATTTTTTGGAAGATATTGATGAAATTAATCAATATCATTTTCCGTATCGCAAAATTCAGCAGCGGGCGATCGGTTTTTTGCAGAAAGAATTTAAAAGTCATGCTTTAGCTTGTGATGTTCCGCTCGGTATCAAAAATTATAAGTCGCCCGTAGTCGGATTACGCAAAATTTCAAAGAAGAATATTTCAAGCATCATTGTTGAAATTTTTACTGATAGAGATAAGTGCTTTAACTCCTGTGCCAATGCCAATAAAATCAATATGCTTATTGAGAAGTTGGTTTTGGAGAAAGAGGCTCTGGAGGCAATTATCCGCAAAAATGAACCGCACTTGCAGTCAAAAGATGACCTTTTTGCCGATTTCCCGACTTATCATTACGAAAAAAGTTCTAATCCTGACTATAAAAAGTTAATTCATGAACTTAATAACTTGAAACACACCTTGAATTTCGGCGGACGTTTGGAGAATATCGGGTGCAGTGAGGTGGCAAATGAGATGTATCTCTTGGTGCCGGAGAAATTGATTCTCCCCGATGAGTGTGCGAATAATTGGGGACTTATCTATTTTGACAGAGATTTGAAAATGTCGCTGGTAAGAGAGGCAAAAAAACAGGAAGTTGACCCGATTCGCCAGCAGAATTTAATATTCAATGTCGCCTTTGCCGCAAAGAAAAATGTACTTTTTTCGCATGGAGTAAAAGTAGTGGGTAAAAACACCATTAAATTTCTCGCTCCGCCGAAACAGCGTCGCAAGTTGAATTAAAAAAGCGGGATTTTTCGGTGAATTTGATTATTGAAAAATTAAAAAAAACTATTCTGAACGAGAATGAAATTGTAATTTGCCGCCTCGGACAACATAGTTTTTTGCTTAAAATTGCCGATAAATTAATCGCCTTTGATCCGTATCTATCTGAAAATAAGTTGCGATTGATTCCGCCGTTAATCTCTGCAAATGATCTGGCAGAGTTTGATTTGATTTTCGGAAGCCATGACCATAGCGACCATATTGACCGCAGTAAATTAGCCGAAATGTCTTCGGGGAAAGCGAAGTTCGTCTTTCCGAGAGCCATAGTTAAAAGTTTAGTCGAATTGCCGCCCGATAAAATTATCGGCATGAATGACGGCGAAAAAATTGAAATTGACGGCGTTTCAATTTGGGCAGTTGCGGCGGCACATGAATTTTTGGACATGGGTGAAAACGGACTTTATCCTTACCTCGGATTTGTAGTAAGTTGCGGAAATGTACGAGTCTATCATTCGGGGGACTGCTGTATCTATGATGGTTTGCTTCGGAAGTTGAAAAACTTATCGGTTGATATAATGCTGCTGCCGATTAATGGCAGAGATGCTGTTCGATTGAAAAATAATTGTATCGGCAATATGACTTATCAGGAAGCGGCAGATTTAGCGGGGTGGTCGAGTTGCAAGTGGGTAATTCCTGCTCATTATGATATGTTTGCCAATAATTCGATAGATCCGCAACTTTTTGTTGATTACGTTAATGTTAAATATCCGCAGCTTAAAACCCAAATATTGCGTCCGGGAGAAGTGGTGATAATTTAATATTTTAAATCCATGAATGCACGGAGTTGCTATTGAGAAGATTACGACTGGTGCATTAAACTCATTCTTGAATACCGTTGATATTATAAAAAAAGGCGATGAGAGCATTTTTATTTGCACCCATCGCACTAATTTTTTTAATTTTTAATTATTCGGCATTTTTATTGAGGGTCAAAAGAAATTCAACATTGCTATTGACTTTCTTTAATTTATCAATAAGTAAACTCATTGCTTCGGACGGCATTACCCCGTTAACCGCTTTTCGAAGTACCCACATGCGTTGGAGTTCGTCAGGATGCACCAGCAAATCTTCTTTGCGTGTACCTGATTTTTCGATATTGATAGCAGGGTAAATGCGTTTATCGGAAATTGCTCTATCGAGGTGGATTTCCATGTTGCCGGTACTTTTGAACTCTTCGAAAATCACTTCATCCATCTTGCTGCCTGTTTCAATCAAAGCAGTTGCAATAATGGTTAAACTGCCGTGATTCTCGATATTTCTCGCCGCACCGAAAAAGCGTTTCGGCTTGTGCAGAGCGGTTGCATCGACACCGCCGGAGAGAATTTTACCTGAATGCGGCTGCAAAGTATTATAAGCACGAGCCAATCGGGTGATTGAATCAAGCAGGATTACGACGTCTTTTTTGTATTCGACTAAACGTTTTGCCTTTTCAATAACCATTTCAGCAACTTGAACGTGGCGTTCCGGTGGTTCATCGAATGTGGATGCGATAACTTCTGCATCTACTGATCTCTGCATGTCCGTAACCTCTTCAGGGCGTTCATCGATAAGCAAAATTATCAACTTGACCTCGGGGTTATTTTTGAGAATGCTATTTGCAACCTGCTGCATGAGAATAGTTTTACCGGTTCTCGGCGGTGCAACAATCAAACCTCTTTGACCTTTGCCGACGGGAGCTACGAGGTCGATGACTCTCGGAGAGATGTTGTCTGAAGTTGTTTCCAAAACTAATCGCTCGGTCGGGAAGTAAGGAGTCAACTCATTAAATGGGATAATCTGACGCTTACGTTCGGGAGAATCATGGTTAATACTTTCTACTTTGATAATAGCACAGAAACGCTCTTTTTCGCGGGGCGGACGGATTTGTCCGGAAATAAAATCACCTGTCTTAAGTGAAAAACGTCTTATCTGCACGGGGCTGACATAAATATCTTCGCTGCACGGCAGATAATTGTAGTTTTCTGAACGCAGAAATCCGAATCCGTCTGGCAGAATTTCCAATGTGCCGCTGCCGTACATTTGCCCTGATTTTTCAGCGTTTGCTTTAATAATTTCGTAAATAATTTCGCTTTTGTCCAAAGCACCGAGTCCCTCTAAATTGAGTTCGCTTGCCATCTCGTAAAGTTCATGCATGCTTTTTTGTTGAAGTTCATTAATGTGAAACGGCGGTAGCGGAGAGGTATTTTGCGGAACTTGGACTTCGCTTGCATCATCGGTCGGCAATCCATCAATTTGAGGTGTGACGACTTGAGATTGATTTAAGTTATCGGCAATATATTCCTCATTTACATTTGCACTTTCATTTACTTCGATAGAAGCAGGGGGGATGTAAGAAATTTCATCATCCAAAAAAACTTCCTGTGCCTGATAATTGTTGTTGTTATTGTTATTATTATTCCGCTCGATATTTTTTTGATTGTAGTTATATGAATTATTCCGATTGTTATTTCCGTTATTATTTGCATTATTGCGGAAGTTATTATTATTGTTATTGCGGTTATTGTTACGGAAATTATTATTTTGCTTATAGTTGTTATTTCTATTGTTTCTAAAATTGTTGTTGCGATTATTATTGTTATTATTTTGATAATTGGGATCGCTTTCAACTTTTTGATTTTGAGTAGTTGTTTCATCCGTTGCGGCGGCAATCGGAGCAGATGGAGCTGTAATTACCGGTGCGGTTTCTTCCTGAATTTTTTCAACATTCGGAGTTTCGACAATTTCTTCTGTAACTTTGGGTTCTTCAGTTTTTGTTTTAGTTACTTTTTTTGCAGCAGTTTTAGTTTTAGCTGACTCTTTTTTAGTTTTAGCAGTTTTGGGTTCTTTTTCAGTAACTTGAGATGCTGCTTCTGCTTCAACTTTTGCTTCAGTTTTCACCTCAATGCTTTCGCTTTTTTTTGGGCGACCTCTGCGTTTGGGTTTATCCTCAGCAATTACGGTTGAATTTTCAATTTTTTCCTCATCCATAGTTTAGATTCCTTATTTTTCACTATAGTATTTATATTAAATTTTCAAATTATCTATTAAAATTTTTAATTCATTTTCCAATAATTCAATTGATCCGTTATTAATTATTACAAAATCGGCAAGTTCGCATTTTTTTTCTATCGGCAGTTGTTGTTTATCACGGGCGATAATATCATCTATTGAGTAATTTCTATTTGCGAGGTTGGAAATTCTTTTGTCCATAGAGGCGTAAATTGTCACAGTTTTGTCGAGATATTTGTCATAATTTTCTTCGAAAAGCAATGGTATTTCCACGAATAAGTTAAGATTTTTCTCTCGATAACTTGAGATTTGAGATAAAATTCTTTTCCGTATTATCGGGGAAATTGTTTCACTTAAAAAGTCCATTTCTTTTTTGTCGGTAAAAACAATTTCTGCGATTTTTTTGCGATTAATTTCTCCATTTTCAGTTAAAATTTCCGCACCCCATCTTTTTTTAAGCAACGCAATCAATCCCGGATCTTTTTCTGCATAAATTTGATGACAAATTATATCTGCATCCAAAACATCCAAGTTAAATTTTTTCAACAATTTTACGCATGTGCTTTTACCACAGCCGAAAATACCTGTAATTCCGATGATCATAGATTAAATTTTCAGAAATATTATTGAATTAACTTTTGATTTGATATTAATATAACTTGATTTTCTCAAATTTCAAGCTATATTTCGTATAATATTAAAATTTTTTTAGAAAAAATGGAGTGTTTGAACTATGGAAGTTGAAATTTTAAGTAAAAAAGATCTCGGTGGCGGCAAATTTGTTAAGTTGGAGGAAATCTGTTATCGTGATGCATTCGGGGTTTGTCGGACTTGGGAAAAGTGTGCCAGAGTAAATTCTCGTGGGGCAGTAATAATTATTCCTGAAATCGTGCCGGACGGAGTTTATCTGATGGTTCGTCAGTATCGCGTGCCTGCCGAAAAATATGTTATAGAATTTCCTGCAGGATTGGTTGATGATGGAGAGAGTGCAGAGGCAACTGCTTTGCGTGAACTCTATGAAGAAACCGGATATGAGGGCAAAATTACTCAAGTTTTTCCCGCAGGTTTCAGTTCGCCGGGGATGTCCGGTGAGGAGGCAACTATCGTCAAAGTTGAAATTGACGGCGATAAATACCGTGGCAAAAAAGTCGAAAATCACCAGGAAGCAAGTGAAAATATTGAAGTAATTCATGTTAAAAAAAGCGAATTTCAAAAATTCGTTTATGATCGAATCCAGGCAGGTGACGGTGTTGATAATAAACTTTTTATGTTAATGATTTAATTAAATGACAGAGTGTGAGCGGTGACAAAAAAATACACCGCTCAAATTTTATTTCCAAGAGAGAATTACCAAGCCGATTAAAATTAAAAGCAAGGCAAGCGATTTTTTTTTGAAATTTGAATCCTTCAAATATCCGAATCCCAGCAAAAATGTTACCACGCAACTGGCACGTCTGATTAGCGATAATATGGCAATTTGAGTGTTCGGCATGGTGATTGCATAGAAGTACAAATAATCGGCAATAATCAATAACACCCCCGTGAGAATTATGGAATAACGAAAAATAAATTTTATGCCGTCCTTGAAAAATAATTTTCTTATCAACCAGCAGGTGCCGAGAAAAATCACCAATTCAATTGAGAAATAAAATTGTACGGTATTTTTTGAAATTCCGACAGTTGTTAATAGGTATTTATCGTAAAGTGCTGAAGTCGCTCCAAGCAGTGTTGCAAGAAAAATTAAGTGAATCCCACGGTGTTTGGTGAAACTTATCCCCTCCAGTTTGCCGATAATCGAGAATAGATAGTAGCCGATGAAAATACAAATCATTCCTGTCCCTTGACGAATACTCGGAATTTCATGGAAAAGAAATACTCCGCCTGCAAATGTCCATAATGGTGCAGTCGCCCTGATTGGTGCGGCTATGGATAATGGTAATTCACGCAAGGCGTAATAACCGCATATCCAACTGCTGCCGACAATGATACTTTTTATTATAATCAGGCAAAATTCGTGGTAATTTTTGAAGTCAGTTGCATAATTTATCAAATTACCGCAGCAAGCGACAAAGATTATGTAAAACAAACTTCCAGAAAATGTAGCCCAAAATAGAGTAGGCATTACCGAGTTGTCACGCACTGATAATTTTTTGCAGAAGTCATACAGCCCCAAAGTGAGAGCGGATAGCAAAATCAAAATTAAATATTTTTCCATGATAAAACACAAATAAAAAACCATTCAGCAGATAAGCTGAATGGTTTTTGAAACTTCAAAAAATTAACCTTTTGAAACGCGTTCAGCATATTCGCCGGTACGAGTATCAATTTTGACCATATCGCCCTCATTGATAAAGAGCGGAACTTGAATTTCGTATCCGTTATCAATTTTAGCGGGTTTGGTTACGTTAGTAGCAGTATCGCCGCGAACAGCAGGTTCGGTTTCGACAATCTCTTTTTCGATGAAAGTCGGGAGGGTTACTTCAATGGGTTCGCCGTTAAAAAGAACGAATTTGCAAATGCTGTCTTCGATAAGGAAGTAAACATTATTGCCCAAGAAATCAGCAGAAACTAACATTTCTTCGTAAGTTTCGGGGTTGCTGAAAACATAACGATCGCCGTCGAAGTATGAGTAATACATTTCGCATTCAGTTAAATCGGGTTTTTCGATTTTATCAGTCGGGCGGTAAGTTTTTTCCATACCTGCGCCATTGATCATATTTTTCATTTTGCAGCGATAGAGGGCTGTACCTTTGCCGGGTTTACAGAAATCGAAATCAGTAATTACCCACGGCTGACCGTCAATCTCAATTTTGAGACCTTTTCTTAAATCAGATGCACTAAACATTTTTCACTCCTAATTAAAATTATTAACACGTTATTTGCTTAATATACACCAGTTTATAAATTTTTCAAGTAGTGCAAATTAAATTTTGCAATCATTTTTGCAACCAATCAATAAAAAATGGGAATTATGGATGCATGGCATGTCCGTTGAAAGATTGTGATTGCGTTGGTAGAGGTTTTGTTTTTTTGTGGGGAGTTGATTGCACTCCCCACACCCCAGCAACCAGCCATCAGGCTGGACAATTATAATTTGAGTGGGTGTAATATGGCGGTTTGGTGATTGCTTCAATGTGGCAAAATTTTCGAGTTGTCCTCCCGCTTTTTTGCGGAATGACACCTCAAATCTTTTGTCACGAATTGCCACACAACGGGGGAGATTGCCACTTGTCACTAAATCGCTCCAAGCTACTCTCCCCCTTTGTATTCCCCCTCTTCCTTACCGCTGACAGG
>JAFTJQ010000004.1 GCA_017456285.1 Lentisphaeria bacterium | reverse complement strand
CTTTGACTTCAATCAAGTCTGTAACTATCGCAGCGGCTAACTTTGGTAAAGATGTTGACTTGTCAGTTGCAGACGGTCAGTTGCTTAATGGCGGTAATGGTGCTTTAACCGAGTACATTGTCGCAGTCAAGTCAACCAATGCTGCAAGTGGTGGTAATGCTAATTACACAATCAACTTCAATGCAGTTGATAAGTATGCTGATATTACTTCAGTTGTCGATTATACCACCTTGGGGGTTAAGGACTATGCAGTATTTACCATCATCAATACCGATGCAGAAAATACCACCGGTATTTACTCACTGGTCAATGGCAACGACGGTGAAAGCAGTATTTTGAGCAAGGGTGTAACCTTGTTCAAACTCAACGAAGCAACCGGTGCTTTGACTTCAGTTGCACTCAAGAGTGAACTTGCACTCACCGAGGGTACTTACTACCTCTACAACGGCGGTACTGCTGATATCGAAGTTGACTTCAAATCAGATGAAAAATCCATTATTACCAAGTTGGCATAAGGATTTGAAATCATAACTCTCAACTCCTGTACGAGCAATCGGCAGGAGTTTTTTTTATTAATTTTTGAGGGGATAATTTGAAAAAATCTTAATTGGTGTTATATTATACAAAATTGATTGTCGAGTTATCAATTTTGCCGACATAGCTCAGATGGTAGAGCAATTCACTCGTAATGAATAGGTCGGGGGTTCGATTCCCCCTGTCGGCTCCATTTTTTTGCCTTGATGTCGGAATTTATCTTCTTTTTATTCTGCTTTGTCTTCTTGCAAATTGGTTTAATCAGTAATATATTAAGCAAGAGACAGTGACGAAACGGAGTTATTATGAATATTCAAAAGTTTTTAATCAGCAACGACCCAAAATTGTATGAGGCGTGGCCCGATGTGGTTTTAACCGAAGACGGCAAGTTGGTTGCCGTTTTCAGCGAGTGTATCCACCATAAAGATCGCAGTTACACCCGAATTATGTTGACGGAATCAAGCGACAGAGGACGGAATTGGACGCCGAAACACCCGCTGACCGAGGGGACTCAAAATTTGCCGTACATGTACAATTGTGCGAGAATTACCAAAATCGCAGACGGGCGGTTAGTGATTACGCTTGATCGGGTAAAACATGGGTGCGAGGACGACCCCGATAAGTCAAAAGTGCTGCTTTTTTTCTCCTCCGACAATGGCAAAACTTGGGAAAAACCGATAGAAACTCCGCTTCGGGGGATTGTGCCTGACCGCTTAATTGAACTTGATAATGGACGGTGGATAATTTCTGCCCACTATCGTGAAAATGGAGATTTGACCCAGTTTATGCGTTACTCCGATGATCAGGGAAAATCTTGGAGTGAACCGATAATCGTTGCAAAAGCGAGCGGGCTGGAGTTGTGTGAAGTTTGTATGCTGCCTCTGGGAAATGGCAAAATCGCAGCATTTTTGCGTGAAAATTCTTTGAAAGGTTATGATTGCAAAAAGGTTTTATCATACGATAACGGCGAAACTTGGAGTGAAATAATCAATTTCCCGATTTGCGGTTGTCATCGCCCGACCGCAGGGCTGCTCAAAAATGGACAAGTTTTTATTACTTACCGCTTTATGCAGGGGGGCGGCGGTGAAATTTGGGAGCGGGCACAGAATTTCATGGGATATTTGACCGATCTGAAATCAGTTGAAGCAAAAACGCGAGAGGGTGCGTCGGGCAGGGTGATTCCGATTGATTATGACCGCTCCCCATTTGCGGATTTGGGGTATTCAGGCTGGGTTGAATTTGATGATGGCGAGATCTATATTGTAAGTTATATCGTCGATGATGCTTATAATAAAGGGCAGATTAGGGGGTATGCAATGCAGTTATCGGATTTGGTTTTTTAGAAGAGATGTATAAGGAATTATTAATACGGCAAAAGAGTGAAAAAACGGACTTTTTTGCCGTTTTTTTTAACTTTTTTGACTTTTAGGTATTGACATTTTTAAAAAATAGTATATACTTATATTGTAACACAAAAAAAGTTAGGGAAATTGATAAATGGCACTTAAAAAGGAAAAAAGGCCGAACAAAACTGAGATTGTGGTCGATTTGATTCTGGACTACATGATCTCAAATAAGTTGCGTGTCGGTGATAAATTGCCCTCTGAACAGGAGATGACTGAATTATTCGGCGTAAGCCGTTTGTGCGTGAGAGAGGCTTTGAGAGGCTTGAAGTTCATGGGGGTTATTGAGGCAGGTACCAGACGTGGTACCAGTGTAAAGACGGTTGATTTTACAAGTTTGAGCCGGGCGTTGAGTTTTCAGATGGCGACGAGTAATTTCTCATACAAACAGTTGCTTGAAGCTCGTTTGCTTTTGGAATTAGGGGCGTTGGATGTCATCGGCGTCAGTGCGACCCCTGAACAATTTGATGAGCTTGAAATGTATGCGAAAGCGATTGACGGTGTCAGCAATGTGCAGGAGGCCTTGCAGAAAGACAGCGAATTTCATCGCAAATTGATGTCGCTTGCAGGTAATGAGGTTTTGGGCGGATTTGCCCGTTTGATTGAGATTTTTTTCTGCATCGACCCCGAAATTTTGTTAAATCATAAGCTGGAGTTGGCAGGAAGCGTGGAAGTTGCCAATGAGCATGTGATGATAGTTCAGGCTTTGCGTGGCAAAAACTTTGACTTGGCTCGTGGACTCATGCGTCGGCACTTGCAGAAGTGGGACAAGCAGAATTGATTCCTCTTCTCCTTTGCCTATGGCTCGCAGACCCGGATGCTTCACATGATAGTTATCATGCTTTGCATGACAACCGAGGCTGTAAAAACTGCGGTGTTTTTTTAACGCATTGTACTTGAATTGACAACTGTCACTTCAATGGACTTGAAAATGAGAAATGAATTTTTTCAATACATGGGGTATTGTAAAAATAGAAAAGAGAGGGAAAAAACAGGTAAATTAACCTCAATTTTCGGTATTGATGAGAACGGTATTTCCGTCAATATTATAAAAAAATAACTAAAATAAGGAGACAAAAAGTGAACAAAAAATTTAATTTTACGCTCATTGAGTTGCTGGTGGTTATTGCAATCATTGCGATTCTCGCAGGAATGTTGCTTCCGGCACTCAACAAAGCTCGTGAAAAAGCCCGCGCAATCTCTTGTGTAAACAATCAAAAACAAGTATTGTTGACAATTGCTATGTATTCACAGGAATGCAATGACGCTCCACAGGTTTGGGGTGCTACAAGTAGTGATTATTGGCACAAAATGCTTTATAAGGCTGGTCATTTGAATAACAATAAGACCATTTATTGCCCATCAGCAACAACTTCTGCTGCAATGAATGTTGCTATGGATGATAATTATTGGACTGCTGGTGCCGCTGGTAATGCTTATGGTCATATTCGTAATACAGGCTGGAATAATTATTTGGGAAGCGGTGCAGTTACTTCTACTATAAGTGGTGGTACTGATAAAGAAATTATTTTTAATTACAAAAGTATTAAATCATCAAAAGTTTTCCTTACTGACAGTATTTTGAAGTCAAATCAGGCACAGTTCCCAGAATTTTATGCGTTGAATGATGCTGCGGGTATTCACTTCGTTCATAGTGGACGCGCTAATTTGGGTTGGACTGATGGTCATGTAGAAACGATGGATCCCAAAGCTGTCAAAGCTGAAATTGATGGTAAAATGCCTTCACTTCGTGGTTGGATTGATGGTGGAATGAAAGAACAGGCTAATTGGTAAGATTATTGGATATCAGAGTAGATAAAATATCTGCTCTGATATTATGTAGTATAAAAATAAAAAACAAAGGAAAAAGTTAAAATGAAAAAATTTAGTTTCACACTTATCGAGTTGTTGGTAGTTATTGCTATCATTGCGATTCTCGCAGGAATGTTGCTTCCTGCTCTCAACAAAGCCCGTGAAAAAGCCCGTGCAATTTCATGTACAAACAACCAGAAACAAGTCTTATTGGACTTGACCATGTATTCAAATGATGAAAATGGTTCAATTTGTGTTTATTCTGGAAATACTGGTAACACCTCTTATGCATGGTGTCTTTGGAAAGCCGGATATATTACCAGTACACAAAATTATACTTGTCCATCTTGGACTCCGGGAACCAATCCGGGCAAAGGCGATTTAGCTAATTATGCAAGCAATCGCTGTTTCGAAGCTATCTATGGTATTGTTCGTAATACCGGTAATTGGATGCCTGCATATTATGAAGCTGGAACTTTGAGTTATCATGGTGCCGCAGCTCATAATGATGTTATTGTTCACTTCAAAAGTTTGAAGTCATCAAAAATGCTTTTGGCTGATACAATTCTTACTCATTCAGGTGTTAATGGTATGGTTGATCCACAATGGGCTGAATGGGGTATGTCAGAAGGTCATTCTGCACATGCACGCCATGGCGATAGAGCAAATATCGGTTGGACTGATGGTCACGTTGAAGCAATGGCTCCACAGGCAATTGGTGATGAATTTGGTACTACTGGTATCTATGTTCGTAAGTCTGGTGAAACCAAAGCAACCAAATATGCTAAAAAATAACTAAAATAAATTGATGGTAAAATGCCTTCACTTTAGTGTAAAAAGTAAAAAAAAGGGGGAAGAGTTGCATTTAACTCTTCTGCCTTTGTGTTGATAAAAAAGTAGGTGAAAATAGGATTTTTTTCTTGTTCACAATGATTGAAGTGATAACTGTCACTTCAACTTGCGGAAAAACAAAAAAATAGAAAAAATCTTATTTTTATGCGGTATCAAAAAAATATGATAAAATTCTGTTTTTTTGAGTTCAATTTTAAGTTTTTCAAACAAAAAAGAAAGGAAAAAAGTTATGAAAAATTTATTCAAATTCACCCTCATTGAATTGTTGGTGGTCATTGCAATCATTGCGATTCTCGCAGGAATGTTGCTCCCCGCACTCAACAAAGCTCGTGAAAAAGCTCGCTCTATTTCATGTACAAATCAGCAGAAACAGCTCATGACTTACTGGGCAATGTACAGTGATGAGTGCAATGGCTCACCACTGATTTGGTATTTCAGTAGTGACAGAACTTGGGCTTTGGTACTTCACAGAGCTGGTTACTTGGATAACTTCAAAACTATCAGTTGTCCTTCAGCTCGTCAGCCTGCAGGTAAAATCGAAACTCCGATTCCTGAAGCCGGTGATGGTGACTTCCTTGATTCTTACGGTGTTGTAAGAAATCATGCTGCATGGGATGGCTATATGGGAGCAGGGGTCATGTCGCCCATGGTTGCTTCTGATGCCGCCAATAGAGTTACTTTTAACTTCAAAAGCTTGAAATCATCAAAGATTTTTATGACTGATACCATGTTGGTTGTCAGCGGTGTAAATCGCCAGTTCTGTGAATTTAATGCTGCTTCAAACAGCGGTGTGAACTTCCTCCACGGCGGTCGTGCTAATGTCGCTTGGACAGACGGTCACGTTGAATCTATGGACCCCAAAGCAATGTGGGAAGAATACAAAGCATCAAATGCTAATGTCCATGGTACATTCAATGACGGAACTTTCAAGAAACTTGATGTTCGTTAATTGATTTTAGACGTAGGAATATGCTTGAATAAGTCCTATGGTAAAACGCTGTAGGACTTATTTTTTTGAAGAATTTGCGTTTAATTTCCTGATTGATTTATTTTTACGGATAAATTAATCACGAAAATAAATGAAAGTGATTTGAATTATTAATATATTGTGATAAATTAAATTATAACCACAAAAAAACAAAAGGAGACAAAATGAATTTATCAAAAATTTTATCTGCCGCAGGCAAGTATTCTCTCGCAGGAACTCTCGCTTTTTTTTGCATGACTAATTTGTATGGCAAATCTACTGCCGAGCAAGCAAGATTGGAGAAACTTAATTCGCGTGAACGTGCTGTAATTTGGAATAATGACGGTTGTGAAATTAATGAGATTTTATTTAAACCGGAAAAAAGAACTCCGGAGTTTTTTAATACTCTCCGCAATGCCGGAGTGATTGGTAAAAATGTCGATGTTATCTCATTTTGTACCCTTACCAGCGGTTTTGGTTTAACTACTACCCGTTCTAAAGTTGCTGAACCCGGTTATCGCTTAAAAGGTTTCGGCGGAGGGATGAAGGACCTTAATGAGAAATTTGATACTGACGTTCTTGAAACTACTGTCAAATTTGCTCACGATAATAATTTGGAGTGCTTCTGGTCATTCCGTATCAATGACTGCCACGATGCTCACGGAAGCGGCGAGTCTCCGCTTTTCCCTGAATTCAAAAAGCAAAACCGTGATTTGCTTATGGGAACTCCCTCTAAACGCCCGCCATTTGCCTACTGGTCAGCGGTTGACTTCGGTCAGAAAAAGGTTCGTGATTTCATGTTTGAAATGTTTAAAGAAATCATTGATAACTATGAAATTGACGGTATTGATATTGACTTCTGTCGTCACTGGGCGATTTTTAAGTCACATGGCTGGGGTAACTTGCCATCACAGCAGGAAATGGACGGCTTTACTGAACTTATGCGTCGTATTCGTAACTATGCCGATGAAGTCGGTATGAAACGCAACCGTCCGATTTTAATGATGATTCGTATTTTGGACTCCAAAGAGGCTTGTCGCGGTATGGGGCTTGATATTGACCGTTGGTGTCGTGAGGGTTTGGTTGATATTATTGCCGGCGGTAGTGAAATCCGTTTCAATCACCCGACCTATATGGCAGAATGGGGCAAAAATTACCCGAATGTTAAATTCTATATCACTGCAACTGATGCACAGGTTACAGGTCAGCATGTTCTGCTTCGCCGTAACTTGAATAAACTTGCTTATCGTTCACAGGCAAATGCCGCATGGAAAGCAGGTTTGAATGGAGTTTACTCTTTTAATGAATATTACCCGACCTTGCCGCATGCTGATTATTTGAAAGAAATCTCAGATAAGGAAGCTTTGAAAGGTTTGAACAAGTGCTATTACTTCAGCCACAGTTACTGGCCGGCAGGTCGTTGGGGTAAAAATTGGGATCAATATTACGGTATGCCCGATTTGACTCCTGCTTCACCATCGACTATTTCTATGCATGGAAAAACGCTTGAACTTTTCATGGGAGATGAAAATCCGGGTGCTAAATATATC
This sequence comes from Lentisphaeria bacterium, assembly GCA_017456285.1. Taxonomy (GTDB): domain Bacteria; phylum Verrucomicrobiota; class Lentisphaeria; order Victivallales; family Victivallaceae; genus RGIG5270. The sequence continues at coordinate 133,391 of JAFTJQ010000004.1, read as the reverse complement.
TTGCTTATGGATGCCAAGGATACTGTCAAACCGGCAACAATGACGGCGTCTTTTAATGGCGTTGACTTGGGTACAGGCAAAAATTTCCATGGACTTATCAGTTTCGATGTTCCGGAATCTGCAATTAAGTCAGGAATGAATAGAGCGCATGTCGGCGTGAAAGCTGATGCAACTCCTGAACTCCTTTTTGACGGAAAAAGTCTCCTGGTTTTTGGTGCAAATCAAGGTGCATGGCGTCGTTTGTATGGTTCAGAGGGGTTTGTTACCGGTAAATCAGAGAAAATTGTTGACGGTGCAATGGTCATTGAAGATGTAACTGATACTCATTTTAATAACTTGGCTCAACCGTTGGAAGTTGGTGTCAATGATCGTGCTGAACTCTCTTTTGAAGCAAAAGTTCTTCCAAATAGTGCTGACGGTACTGCAGTTGTCCGTGTCGCAAATTACAAGTTCACTGAAACTGTTGAATTCCGTACCAATGGTATTGCTTTGAAAAATGCAGGCAAATTTGTTCGGTTGAATACTACCGGCAAATTTAATAAGTATGTTATTGAACTTAACAAAAATCAAATAACGGTTTTTGTCAACGGAGCTAAAAAACTTACTTCACCGATGATTGCTCCTTTCAATGTTGATGAAGCACTTGTTATGGGTAACTCAAATGAACCTTTGAGCTGGCTGAATAGAAACAGTATCATTGTCGGTTCTCTCTCTAATGAGGGCAAGGGCGGTGCCGCTTACAAAAATATGTGGCTCAAAAATTATGCAGGTTCAGGTAGAATTTTTGACGGTGCTCTTATGGTTATTCATGATCCGAATGCAGGGGATTTGTCACCGTATTTTACCGCTCCTTTGATTGATGTTATTAAGGATAAAGAAGTAAGTGAAACTTATACTCTTACAAGTGATAATTACAAAAAAGAGTGGATGCTTGCAAGTGTCAATAATACCAATTTGATCGCCAAAGACGGTAAATTTAATATGAAAAACCAAAAAGCCGGCCCCGTAATTAAGCATGCTTTGCCGACAGAATTTGACTATTTGGAAATCAGTTTCAAATACAAAACTTTGGATAATAATACTCCGAAAGGTCAATTGCAAGTTGCAACTTGGGCTAAACATAGTCAGAAAGATGATGTTTATGGACTCTATGCTTACCGCTTGGGTGATGGATTTTTCACTTTCGGCGACAATGAGCAAAAAAAATTCCCGGTTGCCGCTGATGGCGTAACTGATGTAAAAATCATCATCGATGCCAAGAAAAATGCTTCGGATATTTATATTAATGGTGCCAAAGACCCGATTCAGCGTGATTCTGCGTTGAATTTGAAAATCGGTACTAATACTGTGAATTTCGGAGACGGTACAGTAGCTGTCGAGGGTGAGTGTGAACTTTTTGATGTAGAAGTAAAAGTTTACGGTGTAAAATATCTTAACTCAAAAATTGAGGGAGAACCGAAAAATACTGTTACTCTCAATGCTCAAAATTACAAAACTTGGAAAATTTCTTCAGTTAATAATACTAATTTGAAAGCGGTTAATGGTAACTTGCTTATGGACAGCACTGTTGCAGGCCCGATTTTGAATAAGGATTTTAACGGACAGGCAAAACTCGTCGAAGCAAATGTCGCCTACAAAGTTCTGCCGTCAGAGGCGAAAAAAGCAGAATTTCAATTTTATCTGGTTTTGGACAGTGCGAAAAATAGTGAAAAAAGTAATTGGTATGTCTTCCGTTTAGGTGATGACTATTTGTGTTTCGCCGATGATCCGAGCAAGGCAATTGCGGCAAATGCGGATGGCATTATCAACTTCAAAGCCATTATTGACAATGATAATGAAGTTTGTGAAGTATATGTGAATGGCGCAGAAACTCCGATTCTCGCCCGCGGACCTTTGGTTTTGGCAAAAAGCAACGGCAGAGTGGTTTTCGGAGATGGCTCTTCTGCTGTTGACGGCAAGTGTGAGTTGATCTCTGCAGAGATTAAAGAATATAAATAACAACTGATTTTGAAAGGGTAAATTATGAAAATGTGGAAATCTATGGCGGTTTTGGGCATCTCTTTGGGAATGAGTGCAGCAGCTTGGGCTGACGGTGCATTGTTGACCAAAGTACAGAATTTGGAAGAGAGTTCATCAGCAACTTTGACTGCACAAAACTTGAAAACTTGGAAGCGTCTCTCATTTAATGCAACAAATTTAGTTGTTAAAAATGGCGAAATTATAGTTAATAGCGTTAAAGTCGGTCCGATTATTCAGCAGGATTTAATGGCAGCAGAAAAAATGGTTGAAGTAAACTTTTCAATCAGAGTGCTTGAACCTGCTACTCCCAAGGCAGTTTTGCAGACATTAGTTGTACTTGATTCTGCCGTAAATGCCGAAAAAAGCAACCTCGTAAGCTGTCGCGTCGGTAAAGACCATATCCGTTTCGCTGATGATAAACCTGTGGCAATTACTCCTGATGAAAATGGCAATATCAATGTAAAAGTTTTAGTCGATGTGGCAAGCGGAATGAGTGAATTTTATGTCAATGGTGCAGTTGACCCCGTCATTATACGCAAGGCACTTGCAATTAATAAGGGGGATGCAAAAGTCTCTTTCGGCGATGGTTCTTCTGCGATTGAGGGCAGTTGTGCAATAATTTCAGCCGAAGTTAAAGAGTATTAATTCATAGTGGGTAAAAAAAAGGATATTTTATGTCAAAGTTCAAAAAAGGTGTCGTGGTCGTTCCCGATGATTTTAAGGGTGTAGACTGGGTCGAAAAAGTTAAAAGTGCAGAATTAAATACTCTTGGTATGCACTCCGGTGGTGGTGCTGCTCATGATATTTATGAGAATTTGGGCGAGTATGGTAGTGAGGAATTTCGTAATAAAGTAAAGGCAGCCGGATTAGATTTGGAATATGAACTCCATGCTTCAAAAAATTTGCTCCCTGATGAACTTTTTGAAACTCATCCGGAGTATTTTATGCTTACCTTGCGTTCCAGAGTGCGTGTACAAGGCAAAAACTGGTGTGCAACTAATGCTGATGCATTGAAAGTTATCGCTGAAAATGGCGCAGATATTATTCGCCGTCTGCCGTCAACTACTAATAACTATTTTATCTGGAGTTGTGATACTGCCGGTGGATGTTGGTGTAATTGCCGTGAATGCGATAAGTATTCAATCCCTGACCAGAGTTTAATGTCATTTAATGCTATTGCCCGTCGTGCTAAAGAAGATAATCCTGATGCAAAAGTTTGTTATTTGGCTTATTATGAAACCATGGCAACTCCGACTTTGGTTAAACCGGAAGATAATATTATTTGTGAATTTGCACCATATCACCGCAGTTTTGAATTTCCGATTCATGATTCAAGAAGTGCAATTAATCGCAAATACATCAAGCATCTTTTCGAGCTTTTGGAACTTTTCGGACCGGAAAAAATGCACATTCTTGAGTATTGGCTTGACGGTTCGCTTTACGGTCAGCCGGGTGATTTGCATAAGTCGCCGTGGGATAAAAAAATTGCCGAAGAAGATATTAAATTCTATACTTCGCTCGGCATCAAAAATATTACCACTTTTGCAGTTCGCATGGACGGTGCATATATGGAAAAATATACCGACCGTGAATTTCAGGAGTATGCTGAAATTTTGTCAAAATATTAATAAAGCGGCAAAAGTCAAAAGTCAGGCAGAAATGTTTAAGAACTTTTCTGCCTGTTTTTTTGTACAAAAATTTTACTTTTCAGGAAAACTTGTTATTGTATAAATAGAGTTTAATTTAAATACAAGGATAATAAATGAAAAATAAAATCAAAAATTATTGTAACCGCTTTGAGATGATAGTTATAGAGTATGAGCAAGATACAAATTTGATTTCTCATAAACTTTTGGAAGCGAAAATGCTTAATTTATTCAAGGGATTGATTCTTAAGACAGATAACTTTTTTAATGGCAGAATTATTGTAAATATTAATTCGATACCGAATTTTGCAGATGAAATTGCGAAAATTGCAAAAAATTTGAATTACAGTTATATTTGGGTGAAAAATGCCGATTCGGAAAATGTGGATAGAATTGATTTGCAGACTTTGCAACGAACTGAAGCAGGAAGTATCTATCAATTTTTAAATTTGACAATTGCCGAAAAAATATCTGCCTGTCAAATAAGGTCAGGTCAAACCCCTGAAGACGTTTTAGAGACAAATTTTGACGGAAGATGTTGGAAAAATTTGGGGATGTGGGGTAAATCAGGCTGTTTGATACATGCAAAAAGGTTTGATTCATTGTATTCGCTGCTCTTGGAAAATCAAGAGCTTTTTAAGTAACTTTGTCCGGAAATAGAATACGGCACAAAAAAGTGTTTTTTTTGTGCGTTTTTCGCTCAAAAAAGTTTGAATTTTGCTTTTGCAGGTGTACATTATAGTATTGACACTAAAAACTTCATAATTATAAGGAATTAAACTATTATGAATCAGGCAAAATTCAAAGATGCTTATGTGAAGTGGGACGGCAATTCTGTCGTATTCGGCAATAATTTCTATCAGAGAACTATTGATTTATCAAAAGGTTATCCCGAAACAACTGCGTTGTCATACGGGGATAGTCAAATCGCAGTGGCAGGCAAAAGTGCTTGTGACTTATCGTTTTTGGGAATCAATATGCCCGGAGATTACGAGACAACTTACTCAATTACTGCCCCGGTGCAATCTGAAGTCGTTGAAAATCCGCAATTCGATGCCCCTCATATTAAATTGATTATCACTTTCGGTGAAGCAGTTCAGAAAGTTGAATTTACCAGAATTTTTTATGTATATCCCGATTTCAGCGGATATTCAGTAAGAAATGCAATCAAAACTGCGGTTATTCCTAATTGCTACTGGACTCACAGAAGCGCTCTTTCAGGTGAAGCAAATACCAGCAGATTTAATCCGCGTTACCTTGAGTGCTGTGCAGATTCTTTGAAGTTGAGCGATGGCTTCAAAGGCGTTCGCAGTGTGGAATTTAAGGGGCGTACCGATTATCACAATGAGATGACAGTTGAATATGATTTAAGTGCAGGAGATTTTACCGCAGTCGGAAACTTGCTTTTTATGGAAAATAATGCAGGTAAAAAATTGGTATTTTTGCAGGAAGCTCCGCCCTCAACTGAACGCAGAGATTTTGAGAAACATGATTTCCGCATGAAAGACGGCGAAATTCACTCCTGCTGCTGGGGTATTGCTCCGGAGGATTTGCGTTTGGGCGAAAGACTTTATGGCTACCGTCACACAACTTTGATCGGAGACAAGGCAGATGACTTCGGAACTATGGCAAAAAAATATATGGCACTTCGTTATCCGATGAAAGAGAGCGAGGCAGGAGTTTTGGTTAATCCGTGGGGCTGCGGTCACTTTCCTGAGTGGACAAGTCCGGAATTTATGCTCGAAGAAATTGAAGCCGCAGGCAAAATCGGTGCAGAAATTTATCAGATTGACGATGCGTGGGAGAAGTGCATGGGCTCCGCAGTCAAAACCGGTATCGGCTTGGCTGAAATGACCAGCAATAATCGTGCTATGGATATGGAATTTTGGGAAATTTCCCCGAATCGATTGCCCGACGGATTTGAGCCTGCGGTAAAAAAGGCAAAAGAAGCAGGAATTAAACTCGGACTTTGGTGTGCTCCGTCATATACAAGTATGTATAATGACTGGGAAAAATTCTCTGATATGCTGATTGATTACCACCATAAATACGGTTTTGCAACTGTCAAAATTGACGGCGTGAGATTACAGAGACATGAGGCGGAAGTCGCTTTGGAGTCATTGCTCCGCCGAGTTCGTGTTGAAACCAATGGCAATGTCTATTTTAACTTGGATACAACTAATGGTCAGAGACCGGGATATTTTTACTTCCTTGAATACGGTAATATTTTCCTTGAAAATCGTTACTTGTACAGCAAAACCGTGGTAAGTTATCACCCCGAAAAGGTACTTCATAACTTGTGGGATTTGGCTAAATATGTCAGAACTCAAACTTTGCAAATTGAAGTTCCTGCTCCTGATGATATTCCGGAGGGATTTGAGAGTGTTAAAAATCCGCTTGAGTATGATTATGAATTTTGGTGTGCGATTGCCCTTTTTGCCAATATTTTGGTCTGGACTGCACCGAGCAGAGTAGGCGAAAAAACTGCTGCAACTTTAGCGAAAATGATTAAACTTCATAAGTCAATTCGTCCAGAAGTTTTCGCAAGTACTGTTACTTCAATCGGCGATCGTCCGAATGGCAAAAGCATTAGCGGATTTTCTTCAAGTGCAGGATATTTGCTCTATTTCCGTGAACTTGGATCAGAAAATGACAGCGTAAAACTTGATGGCGATTATGAAATTTTGTCAGGCACAGGCGAAGTTGTCAATGGTGTTTTGAAGTTGAATAAGGGTGCTTATGCACTTTTGAAAAAGAGGGGATAAACAAAAATGATTTTAGGAAATTGGAAATTAACTTTGCAAAATCCTCTCAATAAAGAAATTATAACTATTCCGGCTCAAGTGCCCGGAAATGCGATTGCGGATTTGTATAGAAACGGAATTATCGAAGACCCGTTTTTTGCCGATAATTCAGTTAGAATGCGTCCGTTTGAGTTTATTGATTGGGAGTACTCAACACAGTTTCGCAAAGTTGAAAAAGAAGCAGACGAAAAACTTTACCTCAATTTTGAGGGGATTGATACTATTGCAGATGTTTTTGTCAATGGCGAAAAAATCGGTTCTGCAAATAATATGTTTATTGCCCACAAGTTTGAACTTCCTGAAAACTTGCAGGAAGTCAATGAACTTAAAGTAAAAATTTACAGCCCGATTACCGAGGCAAGAAAATACTCGTATCCTCCAGCAAATTTTGCTATGCCTTATAATTTTGAATCACTTCATATTCGCCGTGCGGCACATACTTACGGCTGGGATATTTTCCCCCGTCTGATCGGAGCAGGATTGTGGAGAAAAGTTGAAATCGTCAAAGAAAAACCGATTCGCTGGGGCGATGTTTACTTATTTACTTCATCTCTCATGGAGAATAGTGCGAGAATCATTCTTGATTGGAATTTTTATGCTGATAATGTCGTCGTGCTTGACGGATTTGAGGCTGAATTGCGGATGAAGTGCAAAAATTCGAGTTTTACACACCATTTCCCAATGCGTTTTATCAAGGGTGTCTGCAATATGATTATTGAAAATCCGCTTCTTTGGCATGTTATCGGAACAGGGGAGCAGAATTTGTATGATGTCGAACTTGATTTGATTTACAATGGGGAAGTAGTCGATTGCAAAAAATGGCGAAGCGGTATCAGAACAGTTGAACTTCGCAGAACTGATGTGCTTGATAGAGACCGCAATGGACAGTTCCACTTTTATGTCAATAACCGTGAAGTTTTCCTCAAAGGTTCAAATTGGGTGCCGACCGAGGCATTACATGGAGAAGAAACAAGCGAAAAATTCCGTGCAATTTTGGAGTTATTCAAGGAATCAAATTCAAATGTGATTCGCTGTTGGGGCGGCGGAGTTTACGAAGACAATGAATTTTTTGACCTTTGCGATGAGATGGGATTTTTGATTTGGCAGGACTTTATGTTTGCCTGTGCATTTAATCCGCAGGATGATGAATTTCTCTCCCGTGTAAAAATTGAGGCTGAAGCGGTGGTTAAAAAGTTGAGACACCACCCGTCTTTGGGACTTTGGTGCGGTGATAATGAGGTAGATGTATTTATCTCATGGTCACACACTTTGAGAAAGCGTTTTTCGCCGGAGAAAAACCGAATTACCCGTGAAGTATTGCCGGAAGTTTTGCGTTTGTATGATACAGCAAGAGATTATCTGCCAAGTTCACCGTATTTTCCACCGTCACTCAATGTTTTGTATGATGACATCGGTGACAAAGCGCCTGAAAATCACTTGTGGGGTCCCCGTGATTATTACAAAAGCCGTTATTACATCGATCCTGCGGCACTTTTTGCAAGTGAAATCGGTTATCACGGAATGCCGAATTTTGAAAGTTTGGAGAAATTTGTTGATAAGTCAACTCTGAAGTCAAAGAGTGCAGCTAATAATGATTTAGGCTGGATTTGTCACGCTTCACAACCTTGCGGAGATGTCAAAGGACCTTGGGCATTCAGAAATGAACTTATGGATAAGCAGGTAAAAAATGTTTTCGGTTATATGCCTGATGATGTTGAAACTTTTGTCGGAGCATCGCAGATTGTACAGGCTGAAGCGAAGAAGTTTTTTATTGAGAATTTCCGTTTGACCAGAGATCGCCGCAGTGGTCTTATCTGGTGGAATATGATTGACGGCTGGCCGCAATTTTCTGATTCGGTAGTTGATTATTATTTCAGCAAAAAATTGGCATTTGATTATATCAAAAATATCCAGCAGCCGCTTATTATCGGTATCAGAGAACCTGAAATTGACGGTATTTCTCATACGGTTGTAGCGGTTAATGATAGTTCCGTTGCTTTGAGTGGAGATTACACAATTTATAATGGCGATACCAAAGAGGAAGTGGCACGGGGCGAATTTGCCGTCGGCGAAAATACCTTGCAGAAACTTCCGCAAGTTAAACTCCGCAATGGTGAAATTTACATTATTAAATGGAATTGCAATGGCGAAACATATTTTAACCATTATCAAGCAGGTATTCCGCCGTTTGACAGTGAAAAATATGTTCGAGTTATGTCAGAATTTTATCCTAAATTAAAAAAGTTCAAAAAGTTTTAATTTATAAAAAAGGAGAAGATTGAATGAAAATTAAAGCAACTTTTTTAGATGAAATCAGTTATGATATTCCTCACCAGAACTGGGGTGTAGAGGAGTGGGACAAAGACTTTCAGGCAATGAAAGCAGTCGGTATTGACATGGTGGTACTCATTCGTTGCGGACTTCGCCGTCAGATGACATTCCCAAGTGAAGTATTAAAGCGTGAACAGTCCTGCTTCACTCCCTCGACCGATTTGATTCAGATGTTTTTGGATTTGGCACAGAAGCATGATATGAAGTTTTTCTGCGGAACTTACGACTTCGGTATCTCTGCAATTGACCCCAATTACGATCCCGATGCAGAGGCAAAAGTTATCAAAGAAGTCAATGATGAAATTATTGAGCGATACAGCAAACACCCTGCATTTTCTGGTTGGTATTTAGCACAGGAGATTGCAGGCGACGGCTATCGTGCGGCGGATTGTTACCGTGATGTGGCGAAGCGTTTGAAAGAAAAAACCAATAATTTGCCGATTATTATTTCTCCCTTTATGCGTGGTTCAAAGGTTGCAGGTCAAATTACTGTCGACCCGAAACTCCATGAGGAGCAGTGGGAGCGAATTTTGTCTAAATTGCAGGGTTTAATTGATATTATCGCCTTTCAGGACGGACACGTTCAATTTGAAGAACTGCCGAAATTCCTCAAAATCAATAAGCGTCTTTGCGACAAATACGGTATGGATTGCTGGACAAATGCCGAGACTTTTGACCGTGATATGCCGATTAAGTTTTTGCCGATTAAGTGGGATAAACTATGGTGGAAACTTCAGGCGGCGGAGTCAGCAGGTATCTCAAATGCTTTGACCTTTGAGTTTTCGCACTTTATGAGTCCTAATTCATGCTACCATGCGGCACATGGACTTTATAAGCGTTATCAGGAGTATTTGGCAAGTCAGAAAGAGGAAAAATAGATTATGAATTGGCAGAAATGTGCGAAGCGATATGAGGATGAACTCCTTAATTCAGTAATTCCTTTTTGGGAAAAAAATTGCGTTGACGAGCAATACGGCGGATATTTTACCTCATTTGAGCGTGATGGCAAAGTTTACGACACCATGAAGTATATGTGGATGCAGTGGCGTATTGTCTATATGTTTGCTGAAATTTATTTGGCAGGTCATAAGAAAGATTCTTATGTGGAAATTGCCGAAAAGGGTTTTGACTTTCTTTACAATAAGGGCAAAGATGAGAATGGCAGATATTACTTTGCTTTGAATCAAGCAGGAGTACCCGCAATGGCTCCATACAGTCTTTTCTCTGATTGCTTTGCGGCAATGGGAGCAGCGAAACTCTATAAAATCAGCGGCAAGGAACTTCACGCTGAAGCGGCAGTGGCAGCGATGAAAAGTTACGTTGAGCGAGCCAAATCAGGCAATAGTGCTTTGCAGTGGAATAAATCACTTGAGGGCAAAACTCCATATTATTCACTTGGTCACTATATGATGATGGCGAATTTGGGCTTGATTATGAAAGAGTGTTTGGATACCAATGAATTTGACGATGCTATGGATGTCGCAGTTGATATGGTGCTTAATAAATTCTATTCGCCGGAGTTTGGGTTAGTCTTTGAAAATATGCCGATGGATAGCGATAAACCTGATTTATCGAGCAGTATCGGGCGTCAGATGAATCCGGGGCACGTCCTTGAGGCAATGTGGTTTTTGATTAACTACCTTGAACAGGACAAGGAGAAAAATCAGGACAAAATCAATGCGATTTTGAAAATTATCGAAAATACCCTCAACTTCGGTTGGGACAAAAAATACGGTGGGATCTATTACTTTATGGATGCCCTCGGTAAACCGCACTTGGAGTTGCAGCATGATATGAAACTTTGGTGGGTTCACAATGAAGCAACTTTGGCTTGCTTGTACGCTTACGGGGTTTCAGGCGATAAGAAATTTGTTGATTGGTTCAAAAAGGTTGATAAATTCATGTGGAAACACTTTGCCGACCCGAAATACGGCGAGTGGTTTGCATATTGTAACCGCAAGGGAGAGTTGACTCATACATTAAAGGGCGGTAAGTGGAAAACTTTCTTCCATGTGCCGAGATGCTTGCTTTTTGCTGCTGAAAAGATGAAAACTTTTGAAAAATAATTTTGCTTTATGAAATTCCTTGAACAAGCAATTAAAGATGATAGACGACGTTATTATCTGCCGATACAGAGAATTTTGCGAATTGACGGAGATGTGAAAAATAGTTCTCAACTCGTTGGCAATCAAGAAATTCAAATGTTTTGCGGATATGGCGGCGAAAGAACCATAATTCCGCCGAATGGTTCAATTTATGTTGATTACGGCATGGCTATTCATGGAGGAGTCCGCATTGTTGGAAGGGCGAAAGCAGGCAAAGTTAATTTGCGTTTCGGGGAATCAGTGAGCGAGTTAATCGGTGAAGCAAATCAAGACCATTCAATTATCAATACTGATTTGGCAATTCCTTACATGGGAATGTATGAGTTTGGCAGTACCGTTTTTCGATTTGTCAAATTGACTAATTTAAGCGAAAATGAAATAGCCTTGGTCAATTTAATTGCTGTTGCATTAGAGTCAGATTTAGAGGTTACTGGAAGTTTTGAGTGTTCAGATGAGAAACTTAATCAAATCTGGAAAACTGCAATTCGCACACTTCACTTGTGCTTGCAGGATTATATCTATGATGGAGCGAAGCGAGACCGATTAATTTGGATGGGCGACATGCACCCGGAATTGCGTGGGATGTTCTGTGCTTATTCTGATTATTCATTGGCAAGGAAAAGTCTGGAGTACAAAATCAAAGATACACCGCTTGGCAAGCCGATGAATGGAATTTGGACTTACAGCTGCTGGTTTATAATCTGCCTGTATGATTATTATATGGCAAGTGGGGACAAAGAGTTTTTGCTTATTCATAAAGATTATATTCAAGGTGTTGTTGAAAATTATGCACAATTTGTCGGTGATGACGGTGCGGAAATTATACCTGATTGGAAGTTTCTGGACTGGCCCAATGAAGACAATCCGCAGTCGAAGCATGCAGGGATTCAGGCACTTTTAGTTTGGATGCTTGAGAGCGGAGCGAAAATTTTTAAGGTTTTGGGCGTAAATAATTCAATGCTTCTGCAAAAAATTGAGTTGCTCCGCCGACATGTGCCTGATTGCGATAATCGCAAAGCCCCTGCGGCATTGCAAACAATTACTCACCTTGCCGACAGACGTGATGTTTTGGAGAGTGAACCATTCAAAGATGTTAGTACATTCTACGGATTTTATATGCTTCTTGCCAAAGATACAGTGCCGGCATTGAATCTAATCCGTAAATATTGGGGGGCAATGCTTGACTATGGGGCAACGAGTTTCTGGGAAGATTTTGACTTGGATTGGGTGAAAAACGCCTGCCGAATCGATGAATTTCCGATTGAGGGCAAAGCCGATTTACATGCGGATTTCGGCAATTATTGCTATAAAGGATTGCGTCACATTTTGAGCCACGGCTGGAGTTGCGGAGCGGCTCCGTTTTTGAGTGAAAGAGTGCTGGGGGTGAAATTTCTTGAACCGGGAGGGAGTTTGATTGAGGTTAAACCTGACTTGGGCGATCTTGAGTACGCTAAAGGCAAAATTCCTTGTGCTTACGGGCTTATTGAAGTTGAGGCCTACCGCAACGGCGAAGTAAAAGTTATTACTCCTTCTCAAGTTAAAGTAAAATAATCTCTCTTTTACGCCTCGATGGTGCCATATTTTGTTTAATATCTATTAGTTATTTTACTTGAAAAGAAATTTTTATGTGCTATATTACCTAATGATGATTTTATAAGTTAATGTAATTATTTTTAAGGATTTACGTATTATGAGCAATGTTTATCAGGAATTAGTAAAGCGTGGTTTCATCTATCAGCAGACAGATGAAAAGGCGATTGAGAAAAAATTATCAACTGAGAATGTCGTTTTTTATGTCGGATTTGACCCGACAGGTGATAGTTTGCACGTTGGACACTTGCTGCCCGTGATGGCGATGCGTCTTTTGCAGAAAGCAGGACATACCCCGATTGTTTTGGTCGGCGGTGCTACCGGACAGATCGGCGATCCGTCAGGCAAATCGGTTGCTCGTAACATCCTCAGCAAGGAAGTTGTTGCCCATAATGCCGAGTGTTTGAAAAAACAATTGAGCCGTTTTATCACTATGGAAGAGGGTAAATGCCACTTTGTGAATAATATTGATTGGTTCGGCGAGGTTAAGTATATTGACTTTCTCCGTGACATCGGCAGTAAATTCAGCGTTAACCGCATGCTTGCACAGGATTCAGTAAAAAGCCGTTTGGAAAATGGTTTGTCATTTTTGGAATTTAACTACTCGATTTTGCAGGCATACGATTTCTATACTCTGAATAAAAATCTGAATTGTACCTTGGAAATGGGCGGTCAGGATCAGTGGGGAAATATGGTCGCAGGTACAGAATTGGTTCGCAAAATGTCTGATGAGAAGCGTGAAGTTCACTGCCTCACAATTCCTTTGCTTATGGATTCAAACGGTCAGAAGTTTGGCAAAACTGCGGGTGGCAAAAATGTTTGGCTTGATACCGAGCGAACCAGTGTTTTTGATTATTACCAGTTCTGGCGTAATTGTGATGATTCACAACTTCGCAAACTTCTCTGCTACTTCAGTGCAATCAGTGTTGAGGAAATTGACGAAATTCTTGCGGATTCCGCAAATATCAACCGTGCAAAAGAGATTCTCGCATTTGAAGCAACTATGCTTGCCCATGGCAAAGATGCCGCAACCGAAGCCTACTTGGCGGCAGGTTCTAAATTCGGTTTCGCTGATCCCGATGGCAGAGTAAAAACTACCAGTCCGATTGCGCAAGTCGATTTATCAAAGGCGGTTTCAGCGGAAGTGCCGAGTGTCTCATTGGCAAAGAGTGTTTTTGAAAATGATGGTATTTGGATTTGTAAACTCCTGCAGGAAGCAGGTTTGGTCAAGTCAACAAGTGACGGTCGCAGATTAGTTACCGGCGGTGCTGTCTCAATCAATGGTGAAAAAATTACCGATCCGAGTTTCAGTGTTACTCTGGAAAAAGTTAATTCTGCCGATTTCATGCTTAAAGCAGGTAAAAAGGCTTTCAAAGAAGTAAAACTTGTTTAATTAAAAATTCGCCTCCTTTTCGTTAAAAAGGGGGCTTTTTATTTTGAGAAAATCATGGATATTGTAGATAAAAATATTGAATATTTGGTTATCGGAAATCCGATTTGCCACAGCAAGTCACCGCAAATGCAGAATGCGGCGTTTGAGTATCATAAGTTGGGGAGACCATACGGCAAGTTGCTGTTGGAGCGAGAGGAATTGGGCGAATTTGCTGAGTTCCTCCGAAAAAATCTCAAAGGCTGCAATATTACCGTGCCATTCAAAGAGGCGATAATGCCCTTTGTCGATGAAATTGATCCACTTGCATTGCAGGCAAAAAGTGTGAATACCATTCTCAACAAAAACGGCAAATTATATGGTTATTCGACTGACGGATTCGGGCTTGAGAATTCTTTGCGAGAGAATTTCGGCATGACTGTCGGCGGTAAATCAGTGATTTTCGTCGGAGTTGGCGGAGCGGCACAGGCGATTGCGTGGCATTTTGCCTCGCTGGGGGTGAAAAAACTTTATCTCATTAACCGCTCTATCGAGCGTGCGGAATCGCTTGGAAGTGCGATAAAGCAAAATTATCCCGATATTGAAATAGTTACATCACTTCTTGCTGATACTGAACGACTTGGACAGGCAATTCAAGTGAGTGATGTAATAATTCAGGCGACCTCGTTGGGGTTAAAGGAGAGTGATGCGGCGCCGTTTGATTTTGAGTTGCTTTTTTTGAATAAAAAAATTAAGGTAGTGGATTTAATTTATCATGCAACACCGTTGCTTAACTTTGCCGAAAAAAATCAATTTGACTACACCAATGGCAAAGATATGCTGGTCTATCAGGGGGCAAAATCCTTTGAAATTTGGACAGGATTGCAAGCACCGATTGATTTGATGCGAGCGGCACTTGATGATTGATTTACAGATTTGTTTGAGAGAGATTTAAGAAAAATTATTTTTATTGACGGAGTGAAAAATGCTTACCCAATTTTTAGTAAAAAGATTTGTTCGCAATTATGAAGCAATTACCAATGTTGAAGTCCGATTAAATTATGGAATTTTGGGCGGATATGTCGGAATTTGTGTCAATTTTTTGCTTTTTCTGTTGAAGTTAAGTGTCGGAATTTTGTCGGGAAGCGTTTCGGTTGCCGCCGATGCGATCAATAATTTGTCCGATGCCGGGAGCGGAATTGTAACCATTATCGGTTTCAAAATTTCAGGTAAACCGGCAGATAGCGACCACCCATTCGGTCATGGACGGGTTGAATACATTGCCGGGGTGGTGGTATCAATAATCATTATCTCAATGGGGTTTGATTTCCTCAAAGAGTCAATTATGAGAATATTTAAGCCGCACAGTTTGAATATGAGTTGGATTATGCTTGGGGTGGTCGGAAGTTCATTACTTTTCAAAGCGTGGCTGTTTTTCTTTTTCCGCTATCTCGGCAAAAAAATCAGTTCGCAGGCGTTGATTGCTGCGGCATTTGACAGTTTGAGTGATATGCTGGGAACTTCGGTGATAATTTTAGCGATTTCAGTTGAAAAATTTTGGGGGATCGGCATCGACGGTTATGCAGGAGGTCTGGTGTCAATATTGTTGCTTTTTGGCGGAGTGAAAGTGCTTCGAGATACCATTAATCCCTTGCTCGGAGAGCCGCCGTCAAGTGAGTTCGTTTCCGAGTTGCGAGCAAAAATTTTGAGTGTCAAAGGCATTACCGGGGTGCATGATATAATCATTCACAATTACGGGCCTAATCAGTATTTTGCGACGGCACATGCGGAAGTTGATTTGGACGGAGATTTGTTGGCGGTACATGATTTATTGGAGAGTACGGAAGTGATGATTGGGCAGGAGATGCCGGTGCATTTGCTGCTCCATTGTGACCCCTGCAATACATTTGACCCGGAAATAAGTTCGTGGCGAGTGAAGTTGGAGCAGAAAGTTGCCGAGTTTGATAATAAATTCAAGGTTTATGATTTTCGGTTGCGGAAATCTGAAGAGCGGATAATTTTGAATTTCCACATGTTGATACCGAGGAATTATTACTTAAGTTGCGGAGAAATTCAAAAGTCCTTGAGCGAAGCTATGCAGGAGTATTCAGGACAGCTTGAGCTGCAAATTGAATTTATGAATTCCTATGTGTAGAGCGTTCAACCGAGTGTTTTTTGAAGCGAAAAAGGAATGATTTGTCATGGTTGAAAAATACGAAAAGTGCTTTGAGTTGCTTGATTGTGCGGAGAATGTAGTAGTTTTGACAGGAGCAGGGGTATCGACATTATCAGGCATCCCTGATTTTCGAGGACAAAACGGATTTTATACTTCAAATACCAAGTACGGTGGCTTCGAGATGGAAACGCTTTTGAGTCTGGGATTTTTCAAACGCTATCCTGACCTTTTTTATGGGTTCGCGAATGAGTTCCTGTACCCTATGTTGAATAAAGTTCCGTCAGTTGCCCATATTACCCTCGCTAAAATGCAGCAGCGAGGAATCTGCCGACATATTTATACCCAAAATATTGACCGATTGCATACCAAAGCAGGCGGAATCGCCTATGAACTCCACGGCAATTTGGTGGAGCATTATTGCCTTGAGTGCGGTAAAAGTGATTTTTCAATTAGCGAAATAGTTGAAAAATCGGCAAAAGGCGAAGTGCCATATTGCAGTTGCGGAGGCTTGATCAAGCCGAAGGTAGTTTTTTACGGGGAAAATTTGGATGAAGAGCTGCTGGATATGGCATTTGCGGACTTCGAGAGGGCGGATGTTGCCTTAATTTTGGGGAGCAGTTTGACGGTTACGCCGGTATCGACTTTGCCGATGGCGGGCAGAGTGAATCATAAAAAGTTAATCATCGTTAATGCTCAAGAAACCGATTACGATAAATACGCTGAATTTACTTTTCCGGACATCGCTGAATTTTGCAATTCAGCTACTTCCTATTTCAAGTTGTAGTACTCAACTTACTTCCGATTTTTTTGGTGAAGCATAAGGTGTCGCACGATGAAGTGCGACAAAAAATATGCCGGATTTTTCGCATCTTATCACGCTTACGCACTTGTCAGATTTGTCGGGTACTCCATGCTTCTCGCATTCCAAATTCAGCGCTCCATAAAAAAATTACTCAATTACAATCATTCCGGAGAGGGGAATAGCGATTTTTTGCAAGGTGGCAGAACTTGTAACTTCTGCAACTTTTTCGCCCATGGCGTTGAAAATTGTTGCTTTGCGTCCGATTTTTAGATTGTCAAAGACTAATGCCGTATCGCCTGAACCATTAACGACATAGACTTTCCCTGAAAAATCGCAATTAATTACTTGATTTGCACCGTAAACGGCAATGATTTTCTCATTTTCATTCTCGGCGGTAACCAATGGAAAGTTATCTGCCATTTGGTAGGGACGCAATTTCCCGAACATCAGTGTTGCACGATGTTCATTCCAGAAACCGAGGTAGAATTTGAGCATCTTTTTGTGAGCTTCATTCAGTTCTGATAGTTTAACTGAAATTTGCGGTACCGAGAAGATGATATTAATAAATTGCAATGCCGCAAATTCGACACTTTCGTTATTATGCCACTCAATCATATCGGAATGGACGGCATTTTCTCCGCAGCACAAGCGAAGCCGCAGAGTGCGGACACGATTACTTAAACTGTCATTCGGGCAGTCTGCTGCTCGAAGCATGTTACCGTATTTTTGGATTGCCGAACCGATATAGGTTTGGCGGAATTCAATTAAAATATCGGGCTTGATTTTTGTGAGTTCATTGGTGATTGTAGTCATCAAAAGGTCGACTGCTGACGGCAAACTTTTTATATCTCGCCCCGCATAATTATCTTTGACGGCAGGATCTTCGCCCTTAAAGGTGAACCAGTCGATAAAGTCAAGTTTCAGTCCGTCCAAGTCAAAATCTTTCACCATTCGGATATAAGTTGAAATCAGAAACTCTCTGACTTCCGCGAATCGGGGGTCAAGCACACCGGTATTTTTAGTTGCTCCGGTATGAAGAAGCATATTTTTGAACTTATCAAAGTTACTGCTTTTTTCGCCCATAAACGGTACAGAAAGCCACATTAAATACTTCATTCCGAGATCATGGATTTTTTTGACATGTGCTTTCATGTCAGGGAATCGGCGTTTTGCAAGCTGCCAGTCACCGCAGAAAGCATACCCCCGATTATTGTCATCAGTTTGCCAGCCGTCATCGACGATGATTCCTTTAATTCCGTAGTTGATTGCCGCCTCACATTCTGCTTCGAGTTCGTGGGCGAAAAGGTTTTGGTGGAAGTTGTACCAAGTTGAGTAAATCGGCAAAAAAGCACTTTCGGGAACTTTTTTTGCAGGGTTATTTTTTTTGAGAAACTCCATTGCATCATTGATGGCATCGGCATAGAAAATGTTGCGTTTATCGATTCGAATTTCCAGTTCATAGAAGTTTGCAGGGGCTTCAGGGTCGCAGAAAAGCATGATGTCAAATTCGATGTTATTGTCCTCCTCGTAAACACCTGCTTTCATTTTAACGCTTCTCAAGGGTTCGCCGACAGCAACCAGATAGCGATTTTGGCATTGCTGGTTGCTTAATTGCATGATCGGAATCGAATTTGCGATATTTGACTCGCAAAATCCCCACCAATTCGGCGGAATATGGCTGTCAAAAATTTTGCTCTCATGCCAAAAATATTGCATATCGATTTTCGGACTTTTCCACTTGAGTCGGATTTGAGGGTAGGGGGCATTCTCGCTATTTTGCAAAGTAATTTTAAGAGTTTCAACTCCATTGTCAAAATTATCGGAAGTTGAAAGTTGCCAATTCCCTAAATCTGCTTTAATTTCCAAATTTGTATTATCATGCAATTTAACTAACATTTTTTTGCTCCTTAAGTTCTAAAAATCAGACATTTCTCCAGTCAAAAAGAATTTTGAAGCATTCCATGCCTTTTTTGTGCTGGTATTCAAAGGCTTCTTTGGCTTTGCCTGCTTCCCAAACTTCGTAGGGGAGACCGTCGGTTTTGAATTTACCCTCGCTGATCCATTGGAGAATCTGCTCCTTGCAGCGGCGTTTACCTGCACAACTCATGGTAATAGTCGCATTGCGGTTGAACCACAAATTGTAGGCATCAAAAATTAAATTTGACGGATAATCTCCCTGCAAGTGAATGTGTCCGGGTTCATCGAGGTCGCCCCAGCCGCCGTCTTTTAAATATTTATAAAGAGTTCCCGGCACGGCGGGATTTCCTGAACACTCCATAATTTTGTCAGCACGTCTGCCATTAGTGATGTCGGCAAGTTTTTTCAATCCTGCTTCATCGGGGGTGATGACATGATCGGCAAATAATTTAGCAATCTCCTGACGATACGGGTGTACTTCGGCGCAAATGATTGTGGCAGAGGGATTCAAAATTTTAAGTACCTGCATCGCTCCGACCCCGATCATGCCTGAACCGAAAACCAAAATAAACTCATTTTCACGGAAGTTAAAGCGTTCAGCACCCTTGAGTGAGACATTTGCCAAGTAAGCCAAAACCGCCTGTTCATCAGTCACATTATCAGGAATTTTCACTAAACGGTCAAGTCCGGCACTGGCATTGCCCAAGTCCTTGTGGACAATGTGAGTACCACCGCCCCAAGCGGAGCAGGCGTCGAGGTATTTGCGGCACTCATTAATCATCACACGGTCGCCTTTTTTGAGACCTTGAGCGTATTCACCCTCTTCGAGGATTACGCCCATATTTTCGTAACCCGGGACTAATGGATAGTAGCAGGAAGTTGCATGTTGGAGTCCCTTGTAAGTTTTCATATCAGTTCCGGTTGAAATTGAACTGAAAATAGTTTGACAAACGACAGTATCATCACGTTTAGGAGTTAAAGTTACTTCACGGAAATTCGCCTCATAAGGGCGTTCAATTACGGTTGCGAGAGTTTTCACACTTGCCATATTTTTGCCTCATAGTTTTAATTTTTTGAGCATATAGAAATTCTATTAATAATATACCTCAAAATTGCCTAAAAAGCAAGTTTTTGAGATAAAAAAAGAGAAAGAAAATATTTTAATTCTCTTTCTCTAAAAAACTGCGAACTTTAATCAATTAAAATTCAACTTGCACATCATAAACTCTCTTTTCAGTTGGAATTGGTATGATATTGGTTTTAAGTTCTTGATTATCAAGTTTTAATAAATATTTACCCGTTCTTTTGATGGAAATTTTGTAAGTTGCTCCACGCCAAGACCTTTCGACAAAAACTTCGTTCCAGCAACTTGGCAGGGCAGGAGAAATTAATAACCCCTGCAAAGTCGGCTTAATTCCACAGAATCCCTCAAGGATATTCAGGTAAAACCAAGCAGGTGCGCCGCTGGAGATAATGTTACTGCTTCGCCCCGGATGAGCAGCATAGGGTGCTTGCAGATAATTTGCCCACCATAAGGGACTGCCGCAACGAATTTGATAAATTTCAGGCATCATCGGAAACATGACTTTTTGCATAATTTCCAAAGCGTCATCGATTTTACCGTGTTTAATCAAAGCCGAGGCGTACATCATTGCACCATGAGTGTAGCATGAGCCATTTTCTCCGCAGCCCGGCCGTTTAGCTGATTCTCTGCCGATTCCTTCGCGTTCAGTAAGGAATGGCGGACCGTAAAGCATCGGTCCAAATTCAGTAAGACAGCGATTTTTGACTTCATCCATTGCGGAGGAGCGTTGCTCAACTGAACCAACTTCCGCCAAAACTGCCCATGCTTGAACCAGCATACTGATTTGAGCATCGACATCATCAGATTTGCAGAATTTAACTCCGTCATCAGTTATACCACGCACAAAATATTTGCCGTCCCAGGCATTTTTGACAATACATGTTTCAACATCTTTCGCTCCATAGAGAAGCCTTTCTGCTTTTTGAGTTTGCCCGATTTCACGCAAAAGCGGAGCGTATGATTTGCAGGCAAGCACAACTGCCATTGCCGTCCAGACTGATTCTCCGATACCACGGCGGCCTGCTTTCTCTAAAGGGTCACTCCAGTCGCCGTCCACGAAACGGATTAAGCCATTGATTCCGCGGTTGCTCAAAGTCCACATTAACCCATCGAAAATTGCTTGTCCGACAGTGATGATTTTTTCCCGGTCGTTATTATAAATTTCCTCATTAAGCACCGACAAATCACCGGTTTCTCTGATGTAATAACTTGCCGCAATCGCATACCAACAGCCAATATCATTGTGTCGGAGTTTGTGTGCAGTGGATTTTTTGTTGCCGTCAATTTTCAGAGTAACTCTGGGGACGAATCCGTCTTTGAATGTATGCGGAGCCATGCCGATTAAGCGGGAACGCAAATATTCTGTATTAATATGGAGAAATCCCATTGAGTCCTGCAAATTATTTCGCCAATTATAACTTTTGCCGTCTCTTCCGCTTAAATTCTGGTGGGTTAATTGAAGTTTAGTCCAGATATTCAAAGCGGCATTAATCCTCTGATCAGGGGTTTGAATTAAATTTCCTTTCAGGAGTTTTTTGTAGAAACGGGAATTATTTGCAAAAGCTTTTTGCACTTGAAGCGGATTTTTCCAAATTTCGGCTTGTTCAAGTGCTTCTTTTTCTGTATCGCAAATCCCCATTGCCAAATGGAGCATTACCGATTCGCCGCTTTTAAGCGACAGATGAAATCTTAATGCCGACAAGGGGTCAGCCAAAGCACAGGCGGCACCATTATTTAATTCATCACTGAATAGCGAATCTGCTTCGCAAAATAATTTGTCAGCACCGATAAAGTCCAAGCGAGAACCGCACCATGAAGATGCCTGATAATCGGCACAGAAAAATGAGGCGTATTTATTTGGGGCTGATTCGCTATGGTATCTACGCATGATAACTGCATTAGATTCAACTGAAAAATAGTTGCTGTCAAGCTGCTGGGTATTGTCTTCACCTAAAAGCAAGGTGTGCATGACTGCCGTCAAATCAAGTTCGCAAGTGTTTTTGCTGTTGTTTTTGATTTCAAGCATGTTCACTTCAGTAAAACTATTTGGGTCGATAGTGACGCTTAATTTGGTTGAAATTTTGCAATTTTCAACTTCGAAAACAGATTTTCCCGGAATCATTTTGCAGAGAGATTTTTCCGCTTTGCAGGGAGCTGCAGCCCCATTAAGCGACCAAATTTGATCACCTGAACGCAAGAAATAGTCACGCCCCTCTGATACTAAATTCTGTTCGTAATTATAGGAAACTTTGCCATGCCCTTTTTGACTTACCAGAGCATAAAAACGCCCTGTTTTATCGTAAATATAGTTGTTCCAGACATGCGGAGTATTTTGGTTAGTGATATTCAGTGTTGAATAATCACTTGAAAAATAACTCCATTGAGTCTCATCTATTTTTTGTTTCATAAAATATACCTTAAATTATTAAAATTTTACTTTGAATTTTTCAAGTCCGATAAACATAAGCCTCGCCATTTTGCTTCAGGTTGAATCGGGCAGAACCGCAAAATAATACAACTCAATATAAACGGCACCGGGAAAGTAAAGGCAAAACTTCTTGCCAGCGGTTCATCGGTAATCATCGCATTGCTGAAAATATACCACACTAACATTCCTGCCGTTGCTCCTGCCGCCATTAAACCGATTAATACCATGATTTTGGAAATCAGATACTTGCGAGTAGTTTTGATGATGTAAGGCAAGGAAAAAATAACCGTAATTGCGATATAGGGAATAATATATTTGAATTCCAATGCCCCCGCCCAGCCGAATCCTGCTGAATGGTCGGCTTCCCATACTTGCCGTGAATGACGGGATAGCGTGTACCAGACATTGCTGCTGATTCCCTCGCCGAATGCAAAAAGAGTGGTCGCCCAGATGAGTTTGGAATTTGCCCTTCTGGAAAGCACCGCAAAAAGATAAGCAGGTAAAATCGCCGAGCCGAGCAGATAGAAAATTGTTCCGACTTCCGAAACGGTTTGTGATAACCATTTCCCTGCAAAGTCAATTGCCAATGCCAGAGTAATACCGATAGCCCCGATTACCAAAGTTGAAGTGCGAAGAAGCTGATACTCTTTCTCCGGAGTAACATTTTTATTGATAAATCGGATATGAAACTCTTTGACCCAGACCCCTGCCATGGAATTGACTACTCCGCTGATTGTACTCATAATTGCTGCAAACATTGCCGCCATGAAGAGTCCGGAAAATGGTTGAGGAACATAGTGCTTTATAAAGTAAAACAAAGCCAAATCACCTTTGCCCTGCACAATTTCCGGGGTCGGATTGAATTTATAGAAACTGTAAAGCGACCAGCCGATAAGCAGAAGCAATAATGAACTGCACATGGCCAACCCATTAGAGTAAAGTTGACTTTTTAAGCCTTCCCAAAAGTTTTTGCAACTCAAAATTCGCTGAATTGTTACTTGATTGCTGCAAGCATCGACCAGAACATTATTGACTACATTCCAAAGCAGCATCCAGAAAAGCAATCGCTCGTACGGGTGAAATTTATAAAAATCCGCCTGACTGAAATGCGGTATCCCATGTCCGTCCGCCAAAGCTGTATCAACCGCGGTAAAAAGTCCGCCGTCAATTTTCCAGCAGGCAATAATTATTACGGTTAAAAGCCCTCCGAAGGTCAAAAATGCCTGAAAAACATCTGTCCAGACAACTGCTTTGCTTCCGCCCATAAAGCAACTGGCAATCCCGATAAGTGCAGTCAGAATAATTGAAAACCATGCAGGCCAATTAAATGCACCCTCAAAAATTTTTGCCGAGGTATAGAGAACCATGCCGATATAGATGACCCGCAGATAAAATGAAGAAAATGCTACAACTCCGCGAATCCCTTTATCATAGCGGTATTCTAGATATTCGTAGGGGGTGAAACTTCCTAACTTAAAATAGAATTTAGCAAAAAGAAAATAGGCGGGAATTGAAAGCAAGGGATAGAAAATTGATCCCAGAAAACCGAGAGTCCACCCGTAATTAAAAATTTCACCCGGTCCGCTGACCATGGAAATTGAACTTAACATAGACATCATACAGGCAATACCGATCACCCAGGCAGGCAGTGCACGGCCCCCCAGCAAATACGTTTCCGCATTTTTTTTATCCCGTGAGAAATAAACTCCTATGCCTACAACTGCGAGCATATACAATGCCACAATTGAGTAGTCAATATAGTTTTCAGATAAATGCAACATAGAATTTATAAGACCTTTCTTAACTATTTTTGAGTTAATTCTTTTATTAATTGTCCATAGAATTTATTGTAGTAAAATAACCCTCGGTCGGTTGCTTCCTGAAGTGATAATTTATTGAAATTATATTTTTCTTGATCAGCAAGTGAATAGTAACTCATGCAATTAAGTTCCACATCCTGAAAGTATATGTCATGACATTTTTTTGCTCTGACATCCCAAGTTGTATAGGCAACCACCTCATTTTTTACCGCTTCACTCTGTTGGTAAACGAGTTCGGGATCAGCCAGCAAATCTTTGACAGAGGCGATTTTGCCGTCCTTTTTCAAGAAATAAATTCCCATCCTCGGGTCTAAGTAAGCCCATGCTCCGTCGATATAAAGTTCAGCAGTATAATGTCCGCCGACGGTATGGAGAATGATGCGTCCGGGGATATTGGCAATTTCCCCCAATGCGACAATTAAACGAGCCAATTCTTCGCAAAGAATCTCGCCTCTGTCAATCATTTCCTCCTCAAATCCGCCATAGACACACTCCTGATTCGGAGTGCGTTTTTTATGCAAATCACGGCAGAAACGCATGAAATTGAGTGCTGTTTCCTGATCGTTTTTGCCTCGGCATTTTTCGACAACGGCTTCCAAAATCGGGCGACTGCCCTTTGGGTAGCGACATGGCGGAACTGATGAGTTGCCGTACATTAACTCCATATTGGCTTTGTCGAGCAAAATTGCATTTTCCCGTAAGGTAAAATCGACATTATCACCGTAGTTTGCATATAATTGACTGAAATTGATTAAATAAATATCACGACGTTTCTGCTTTTCAATTTTTGAATATGCCATACAGCCGGTAAAGTCTTTAATCTTTGGGTTGTTCAGGAAATCGGAGAAACTTTCTCCGAATCCTGACTGGAAAACAAAGAATGATAATGTAAAAGTAAAAAATATTTTATACAACTTATTCATTTTTTATTTCCCGGTGTAATTTTTAATCATCTGCCAAATTTGTTGACTCAATTCGATGGTTCCGTAGTATTCAACTTCGTCAAGAGCTTTGTTTTGAGTAACTTTGTCAAGCTCCATAACTTTGGAGCGTCTGCCTGATTCCAAACAACGGTACAAGGACAAGTGAAGATCCTTGCCGCCTGTAATCTCCGGGGTGAAATAGTTTGAGAAATCTTCGTACATGCAGATCCCGTCAATGATATTTTCTTGAATCATACGTTTGTAGGGCCAATTTAATGTTCCCATATTGGTTCTGCCGTGGCTGATAAAAAATTCTTTATCTCCCGGTCGCCAGCCGTAGATATAGAGCGGACGGTCACCGATTAATTTTTTGCAGCCTTTGATGTAATCAACGAAACCCTCCGCACGTTCTTCGACAATGCGTTTCAAGGGGAGTTCATCCGCCCAGATGTCTTTACCGGTTTTTTTGAGTAATCTCTCACGCAGAGCAGGGTGATAACTGAAGCGGTCGGGATTATCCGCATCGCTGTGGCAATTCATAGACATTCTGAATCCGTCAAAGTCGTAGGCAGCAAGTTCACTGAATTTATTGAGTTTGTGCTGTAATGCCACCGGGTCACAAAATTCAACTACGCCCACGAGGTGATTTTCTCCGACTACTTCGCCTACATAAAAACCGATTTGACGCTGACCGTGGTCAATCGCAATTGACGGCATGGAGTGGAAGAAAATAGAAGTATTGTACTGGAAATTAGCAGGTAATTTTACGCCTCTTGGGTCATTATGCCCCCAGTAAATCGGAACTTCTTTGCCTTTGGTGTTGTATGCTTTGCCGCTATCGTAGTGGCCTTTGACCGCAAAAGTGTAGAGGCGAGTTGAGTCATAAACAGTTTTGGGCGCCATTTTGATATACGGAGCATGAATCGACAAACCTTTAAGGGTTAATTGATTATGGCCGTTGATTCTTTCAGCAATAAACTCAAAATCTTTTTCATACTTCATGTAAGACTTGTTGTCGTAACTGTAATAGAGGTCGATGTCTGATTTTTTGAATTTAATCGGCGGACGGTCAGTACGGTATGAAGTAATAACGATTTTTGCAATCGGATATTGCTGTGCCTTAAAGTTTTTTGAGGCAACTTCGGCGTAATCAAATGGTTTAGTTGTCGCCCAGCAGCTTGGATGCGTGCGGAAAAAAGGATCAACCAAAGGGTAGCCGCCTGTAAGTTTATTGTCTTTTTGGGCATTTGCAGGCACTGTTGCAGGATCGTATTTGCTTAAACCGCCCTCATCAGTGATATTTTCCCAGCACCAAACTTCCATGCCGTATTTATGTCCGAGTCGGATTGTTTCAGCCAATGGGTCATAGTGTTTCAAGGTCTCAATTAAACGTTTTGACCATGCCTGATTATAGTAGTGCCAAGCACCGTTTTCGCCGTATTTGATAGTGTATTTTGAGTTGTGGAATACGACACCGATGACATTGGTACGCAGATTAATTCGGGTAATTCCTGCATCTGCCAAGCGTTTGATAAGTGCCTCGTATGCTTCGAGAGTTAAATAACCCTCCGGGCATTTTGATTGCATGGCAATATCCAGAAAATCGAGAGTAGTACTTACAATTACCCTGTCATTTGAGGCGTAAAGATCTCCCAACCCGATTGTGCCGATAAGCACAATGAGCAAAATAAGTTTCTTCATTTTTTTATTCCTTTAAGAATTTTAAGTAGTTTTTTTGCTTAAAACTCGTGTCGCGTAATTACTGCAAATACTTGTGAGTTGTATCGCTATCGTTTTCGCAATAATACCAAACAGTTCTGGTTGAATAAGCACTGTCAGAGTTGTTTTTGAAACAATTTTCATAAAATCCTTTCGGATCTAAAGACTCACAGTGACCATCAGCGAAAGCAATATTCATTTTGCCGCCGTGACGGGCAACCGCAGTACCGACAGCATTTTCGTTATTCAACCAAAAAGTTTGTTTGCCGTTGCTTTTGTCGTTACTGTCAAAAATGATACCGGTAGAAGCAGCATTTTGCATTGCTTTGGTATTGATACCGATAAAGGTATTTCCGGTTGTGGCAGTGAAAAGTGACGGCTTGTAGATGTGTCCTTTGGCACTTGCCCAGTTGTGATACATACCGTAACCCTCTGCAGTTTCGTCTGAAGTCGGAGCTTTGCCTGACGGGCAAAAATGAACTTTGCCGCCGACAGGTAAATGACCCTCATTCATCAAGGTAGCAAACCAGCAGGCATTGCCGTAATCATTGGTGTATTCAGTTTCGATAGTTAAGCCTGTGGTGTTGCGGTTAATAACCAGAAATCCATTGTAATCATTGCTGTACAAAGTTTGAGCCAAACCGCATTGTTTCATGTTGTTTGTGCATGAAATTGCACGGGCTTTTTCACGGGCCTTGTTAAGTGCGGGCAAAAGCATACCTGCCAAAATTGCGATAATTGCGATAACAACCAACAATTCGATTAAAGTAAAATAAAGTGATTTTTTCATTTTTTGTTTTTTCCTTGTTTTAGTTAATTTTGTTCTTGTTTTGAGACAATAGCGATAAATTGCCTCTTGATTTTTTGTCATTATCTATTGTTGTTTGCAATAGAATTGACTTTTTGTTTTTAATAAAAATTTTATCAGGGTAAAAATCCTCCTTTCTTATTTTATATTTTGGGTGATAATAGGCATTTCATTAAATTTGCCTTTGTTTTTTTTGTCTCTTATCTCCATTGGAGAAAATCCGTAATATTTTTTGAAGGCGTTGCTGAAATAAAATTGGGTTCGCCATCCGGTTAATTTCGCAACATCGCCGACAAAGTATTCCCCCGTTGACAGCAGTTTGTAGGCGTGTCCCATTCTGGTATTTAAGAGTTCGCTTTTGATACTTCCTTTGCCCATTTTGTGAAAAACTTTATTCAAATACTGGGGCGAAACTCCTGCATAATCCGCAATATCGGTTACACTTAATTCGGGGCGGTAATAGTATTCCAGAATATAAGTTATGGCACGATTGTATATTGTCGAAGGTAAATCGACAAGATTTTGCGGTTGTTCCTGAAAATTTTTAACTGCTTCATATATGGTATGGAGAATGATGTAGTAAAGATGTTTTCTGTAATCTGTATCATCGGTACGGCTTTTATTGAAAAGTTCCATAAAGTTAATTAATTGCTCGCAAATTTTTTGCGGCGGTTTTTCCTGAACAAGGATTTGCTGGTACATACTTATAGAAAAAACTTGAGTGCCGCAGAAAAAAGAGGCATGATTATGAACATTGCTGGTGTAATGAATCAGACCCGGTTGAATCAATTCATCAGAGTCATTGTATTTGAATTTAAGTTCCCATTCTGTATGTACGTGCGGGGCTCCTAAATTGGAAAATGCAATTTTTTCATGTCCGTCAATCGAGATTAATTGACGTGGCATCCCCATTCTTGATTTTATAAGTTGTAAAAAATCTGTCAGCATGTTTTGCTCCTTTTATAATCTATTATACATTATTGTGATAAAAATAACAATACTTAAAGGATATAATAATAAAATCTTTTTATAAAAATAGAAACTAAACGGCGTAAATTATTTTTTTTTAGAAATCGCTCATATAGAGTTATATTATAATAAGTTATTGTGGAGAATGCAACTGTTTTATCAAATTATTAGTGAAAATTATATTATTTTAGTTTCTGAATTTGTATGTGAAGTAAAAATATTATTGAAATATTTTTTATATGTTATTAGTTCCCCCCACAAAGTACAACACAAATTGAATGTCATGATTCCATCTATGTTGCCATGACTCCTTAATGAGGGTATTATTGAGCGGCAAATAGATTTTCTTTGACAATATCAAGAATGGTTTTTTCTAACAAAAATCGGATGTTTGATGGGATTTGCTGATCGTTATTCACTGATGCCGGATTATTTTCATGCACCAAAAAATAGAGGAAGAGAAATGCTTTGAATCTCGCAAGTTCGATTTTTTTTAATTCCAAAAATTTTTCGCCTGCGTCTGAATCTGCATTTTTCTCTGACAGCATATATTCATTATGCTTGATTGCGTAATCAAGTTCGAGTTTTTTCAAATTGCTTTGAATTAACTCTAATTCGCAATCAATTCCGATAATGCCGAAAATTTTGCTGCAATCCGACTGGATAAAAAGTTCATTAGAGTATTTTTGATATAGAGTTTTCGGGGCTTGAAAGAGTAATTCATTAAATTTGATAGCCTTGTCGAACATGGTGGCGTATGGCGGTAATTGTTCGGAAACCGCATCGGCGATTTTGATATAATCCTGATTGTAAGTTGTTGCTAATCCAATATTGGAATTTACTGCTTCAAGCAAAGGATTTTTCGGCATTTTATAGAAGTTTTTCGGCAATTTTGGTAAAATTTTCTCCAAAGTTTTGCCGTTTTCATTAGTCAAAGCGATGAAGAGTAAATCTAAACTTTGGAGTTCCTGATTTAATTTATCCTGCAATTTTGAAGTGAGTAAGTTTTTTTGTTTCAATTCCTCAAGCAAGCGGTGATAAAAAAAGTAGCTGTATAGAATTTTGTACAGTTCACGTTTTAACTCTCTTTGGGCATAAAAATCTATGATTTCAGCTCTTTTGTCGAAATTAAATGCCAGAATATTGTATAGGATTCCCCGCTCCAGACTCTCGATAATAAGTTCACTTTTTTCGGCTTCAGAGTAGTTGTTATTTGCCAACAGCAAAGTTAAATTATGCAATCTGGAACTGCTTTCCCCGTAGTTAAACTCATTTGTAAATTCAGAATTAATTGCATCTTTTTTGATTGCCAGTGAGGCATCGAGAGTTTTTTGCCAAACAATGTCAAAATCGTGGGTATTGCTATTGTTCCTTGATACGAAACTGCTGCACCCGCAAATTAGGGCAAGACTTAAAAAAATAATTGTTTCAACTAAAATTTTTTTCATTATCACTAATTTTTTTTCTTCGGCAAAATCAGCATGCAGTCGCCGTAACTGTAAAAACGCAGTTTGTTTGCTTTAGCAAATTCATACGCTTCAAGCATAACTTCCCGATCAACAAAGCAGCTTACGAGCATAAGCAAGGTGCTTTTCGGCAAATGAAAATTAGTTAAAAGCATGTTGCAGCCTTTAATTTCATACGGCGGATAGAGGAAAATATCGGTTTTACCGCTTTTTGCCTCAAGGAGAGAAGTTTTTTGATTTACGCAACTCTCCAAGGTTCTGACGGTAGTTGTCCCAATTGCTAAAACATTTCGCCCTTCTTTTTTTGCTTGATTAATAATTTCAGCCGTTTCGCTCGGGAAAAAATACTCTTCAAAGTGCATTTTGTGCTTAGTTACATCATCGACGCTGACGGTTTTGAATGTTCCCGGCCCGACATGGAGGGTTAATTCTTTTCTGATTACCCCCTTGCGGTCAATTTCCGTTAAAATTTTATCCGAAAAATGCAATCCTGCCGTCGGAGCGGCAACAGCACCTGCTTCGGAGGCAAAAAGCGTTTGATAGCGGTCATAATCGCTCGCACTATCGCCGCGGCGGATATAGGGCGGCAGGGGAATGTGACCGTATTTTTTCTGCAAGGACTCGACATCATCACGATTAAATTCAATTTCAAAGGTGTCATCATCATAACGACCAAGCACCGTAAAGCCGTCGCCGTTACTATTTAATGAACCATCTGAATCAGTTAATTGAACAAATGTTCCTGCTTTTGCCCGTTTCCCCGGTTTAAGCAAAGCCGACCAGCGTTTTGGATTATTTTTGTCGATATTTGCGACTAACAGCATTTCAAATTTAGCACCGTCAACATCGCCGTTTTTGATTCCGTACATGCGGCCTTGAAGCACTTTTGTATTGTTGCAGACCATGACGTCATCGGCATTCAGATAATTTACAATATCGGCAAAAGGGTGAATTTCGCAATGTCCGTCATTGGGGTCAAGCACCAACATTTTTGAGTCGCCACGCTTATCGGCAGGATATTGGGCTATCAACTCCTCTGGAAGAACGTAATCAAATAAATTAGTAGCAAGAGTCATTATTTATTTCTTTCGTTATCTTTGAATTTCTGTTGATAAATAATTTGCTCACGCGCTTGCCGCAAACGTGCTAATTCCTCGGGAGTTAATGAGTTGATTCCGCCTTGAGAAACTTTGTCTAAAAGGTAATCTAATTCTTTCTGACTTACAGGCTGCAAAAAAGGGATGCCGAAACTTTGGTTGTTCGACTTGTCATTTTTTGATTTTTCTTTGAACGGCGATTCAAAAGTTTGCACTTTGACTTTCGGCTTCTTCAAAAATGCCAGCGGCTCCCAACGAATCTCTCGGCGAATGAAAATTTCAGCAAAAATGTAACCCCCTAAAATTCCGCCCAAGTGTGCCAAGTGTGCAGTGCCGTTGCTTGAACCGCTTGCCTGACTTAAAAGTTCAATAATAGTATAAACTATTACCAAAGTTTTAGTTTTTAACGGCATAAAGGGGAGAAAAATCAGCATGAATCTCTGATCCGGCTCAACCATCGCCGCAACAGTCATAATTCCGAAAACCGCTCCGCTTGCTCCGAGGAGGATATAGTGTTGTCCCTGAAAAAATGCAATGAAAATTAAGTTGCCGATTATTCCGCTGAAAAAGTAAAGCAGCAGAAATTGCCACGGCTTCAATGCTTTAAGCAGCAAAGTACCGAAAATATACATTCCTATCATATTAAAAATTAAATGACTGAAAGTCGCATGCGAAAAAATCGCTCCGACCAAATTTACCCAATTAATATCGTAACTCAATAACGGCATGCGAATATCGAAAATACACAATATCGCATTTACTGCAATCAGTGAGTAAAGCATGTTAATTGTTTGTGAAAAAAAGTATTTTACATCATTCATTTTTTATAAAAAATCACCATTCCTTTAAGAAAATAAGAAAAAACGGAACACCGCACTTTTTTGAGATTTTACCCAATTCGGACGGAATTCCGTTTTGAAACTTATCAATTATAACAATTCAGCAATCTGAACTGCATTCAAAGCTGCACCCTTAAGTACCTGATCGCCGGCAACGAAAATATCCAAACCTTTTTTGTCGTTGCGTGAAATATCCTGACGGATACGACCGACGAGGACATTGTACTGCTCGGTTGCGTCAACCGGCATCGGGTATACCTTGTTAGCAATATCATCAACTACGGTTACGCCCGGAGCAGTTGCGAGAATTGCTCTGGCTTCTTCCGGAGTAATATCATCAGCAAATTCCAAATTCAATGCTTCGCTGTGGGCTCTCATAACCGGCACACGAACACAGGTGCATGAGATATTAATGCTGTCATCATGGAGCATTTTTCTGGTTTCATTGAGCATTTTGAGTTCTTCTTTGGTGTAACCATTGTCGGTGAATGCGTCAATGTGCGGAATCAAGTTAAAAGCAATTCGGTGTGCAAAAACTTGCGGATTGATTGCTTCTCCGTTAAGAACTTGCTGGGTCTGGGTGAGCATTTCACTCATACCTTTAGCACCTGCACCGCTGGTTGCCTGATAGGTAGCTGCGACGAGGCGTTTAAGTTTCTTTGCACGGTGGAGCGGAGCAACTGCGACCAACATGATAATGGTTGAGCAATTGGGGTTAGCAATTACGCCGTTGTGATTTTTAATATCTTCGGGGTTGACTTCGGGGACAATCAGCGGTACGCCTGCTTCCATACGGAAAGCACTTGAATTGTCAATCATTACCGCACCTGCGTCAACGACTGATTTGCGGAATTGTTTAGAGATGTCTCCACCGGCACTGAAAAGAGCGATGTCAACGCCTTTGAATGAATTTTCAGTCATCTCCTCGATAACGAGTTTCTCGCCCTTGAACTCAACGACTTGACCAGCTGAACGGGCTGAAGCCAAAAGTTTCAAATTTTTAATCGGGAAATTGCGTTTTTCCAAAGTTTTAAGCATTTCGACACCGACTGCACCGGTTGCACCTGCTACTGCTACATTAAATTCTTTAGCCATTTTCATAATCCTTGTTAAAATTTTTATAAATTATTCTATTTTCTGATACAAAAAACGTTATCGCCTATTAATTTAGCATAATTTTTCAAAATTTCCATTAAAAAACTTGAAAAAATGAATTATATTTATATATTTCTATAAAGAACAATTAATTTTGACGGAAAAATGGTAGATTATGGACTATAAAAATTTTGATGCCGACAAACTCGGCAAAGCAGATTTGGAGCAATTGATAAAATATCACAATCAGGCGTATTGGGAAAAAGGCGCACCTGAAATCAGTGATGTGAAATATGATTCATTAATGCAGAAATTGCGTGAAATTGATCCAGATAATGAACTGATAAGTGCAATTTATACCCCCCATGTTTCGTCTATGGGGAGTGTGAATCACTCTGAACCGTTGCTGTCACTGGATAAAGCGTATTCGCTTAATGAGGTTATGGAATGGGCAAAAAAATATGCCAGAACTGAAGATGAGGCATTTTTGATTGAACCGAAGTATGACGGAATCTCTGCTAAATTTGAAAATGGTGTGTTATCTACCAGAGGCGATGGATTTCAGGGTGAAAATATCTCTGATAAAATTCCTCTGATTGAACTTGAGTGTCCGAATTATACGGGTAAACTTGACCGCAATGCCAGAGGGGAGATTTTAGTTAGAAAAGACCGTTTTGCTACTCTCCAAAATTCAATTCGTCCGAATGGGATTACCTACAAAAATTCCAGAAATATTTTGACGGGATTTATGGTTTTGAAAGAGCAAAAATATATTTCGCAGCTCGAATTTGCGATGAAGAATTTGAATGCGTTTTTGACGTTGGTTGACTACGACCTTTTTTCAATTGAAGTTGCTTTGGGTGAAATTGAGCAAGAGTGGGAGTCTATAATCAGCGAGTTTGAGAAACTCCCTTATCCGCTTGACGGGATTGTTGTCAAACTTGCAGACAAGGAATATTGCAAGTCGCTCGGTAATACTGCTCACCACCCGCGGGGAGAAATTGCTTTTAAGTTTCAGAATGTTGCTAAAGAAAGCACGCTTGTCAATGTGGTTTGGAGTTTCGGAAAAAATTGTTTGACTCCCGTGGCGGAAATTGAGCCGATAGATATCGGCGGAATTACCATTAAGCATGCTACTTTGCACAACTATCAGAATGTGCTTGACCGTGATATTCAAATCGGCGATACGGTTCTGGTTGAGCGGGCAGGGGACGTTATTCCGTACATCAAAGAATCTACCCCGGGGCTGCTGCGTGAGTCGCCGTTAATAACAAATTGTCCATCCTGCGGCAGTACATTGGTGCGGAAAGGCCCTGAAATTTGCTGTGTAAATCGTGATTGCTTTGAGAGTAATTTGCAGCGGCTGGGTGCTTCAGTAAAAAGCATCGGCATTGAAGAACTCGGACTTCCTAATATTCGCAATATGATGACCATTTTGAATGTTAAAAATTTGAAAGATATTTTTGACCTGACTAAAGCTGATTTGGAGAGACTCCCCGGCTTCAAAAGTAAAAAAATAAATAATTTATTCAATGAACTTCAAAGGGCAAGAAATATCAAAGATTATCAATTGCTTGCGGCATTGAATATTTCGCATGTCGGAATCAATATGGCGAAATTGCTTTTGAAAGAGTATCCGCTTGACCGAATTTTTGAGATGACGGAAGAGGAATTTTGCAATATCAAAGGGATCGGACCTGAGCGGGCAAAAGCTTTGGTGGCGGAATTTGCCTCAAATAAAGAGTATATCAATGAATTCAAAGAGGCGCTTTTCGTCGAATCAACTCAAGGCGGGATTGAGAAACCGAAAATCTGTTTTACCGGTAAAATGCCCGAAAAACGGTCGTATTATGAGACGATTGCCAGAGCAAATAATTATGAAATTGCCGACGATGTCAATTCGAGTTTGAACTTGTTGGTTGCCAATGACTTAAATGAAAAAAGCACCAAACTTGCCAAAGCAGAAAAATTGGGGGTAAAAGCAATTGCTTTGGCAACTTGGCTTGAGCAAGTTGAAATACCTGCTAATCTCAAACAAAGCGAACAAGCGGAACAACTTGAATTATTTTGAAGAATGGAAAGGGTAATTTTATGAAGAATGATATTGAAATTTTAATCTATAACGGAATCTATTTTATCGAGGGAACTCCTGATAAATATGAGTTTATTGATGGAATTTCTACGGAAAATAAAAATTTCCCAAATCGCAATCAATTAACAACTCTCGATGATGTTATGGAGGAGATGTCGGAAGTTGCTTGCAATGTCGGCGGTAATGCGATTATCAAGTTCAAATACAGTCCTAAACCGACTTTTTGGCAACGAATTTTTAAGCTTGGCACTCCACGAGTGCAGGCGTCAGGAATTATTGCACAAATTCGTCCTGATGAGTTGTAGTTGATTGAGAATTTAATTTGCAGTATAAGAAAAAATCGGATAGAAAAAAGCAGTTTCTATCCGATTTTTTTATTTAGTCTGAATGAAAAATACGTTTTTTAGTGTCCGCAGGAACCGTGTCCGCAGGTGTGTCCTTCTTCGTGGTCATGGTGGTGATTGCAATGGAAATCACTACGGACTTCCAAAGTACCGTTAATGAGTGCTTCGATTACTTCCCGTACATCGCCCTCTGCACCGCCGATAACTTGAATATTGGCTTGAGCTAAAGCATTTATTGCACCGCCGCCGATTCCGCCGCAAATAAGAGTGTCAACTGCTTCATTGGCAAGCACTTGAGCTAAAGCACCGTGACCTTCTTCCCCTGAAGAGATGATTTTTTCGTCAATAATTTTGCCCTCTTCAATCTCAAAGATTGCAAATTCGGGGGTGTGTCCAAAGTGTTGAAAAACCTGGTGGTTTTCGCATGTAACTGCAATTTTCATAATAAATTCTCCTTAATTTTTTGATTTTTGTTTTTTGTGTCGGATAATATAATTCAATATTCGAAAAAGTCAAGTTCTGAAAGTAAATATGCAGAAAATCTGTTTAGTTATTCTGTTTTTTACCTTGTAAGACTTGAAAAATTGCCAAATGATGCTATATTATCGAACTGGAGTTTTTTATGCAATTAGAATACGAAAAAAATGATTATTTCAAAAAATTGCTTAAAATGCCGTCAAATAAACTAACTATCAGTTTTTTGGGGGTATTGGTTCTTTTACTCTTTTTTATCAGTCATGATTCTATCCGCACAAATGCGTATAAATTTGATAATTTCAGCACTTGCATTATCAGTTCAGTAGAAGCTCAAAGTTACAGCGACGCCCGACAGAGCAGTTCGAGCGTGACAATTTTGCAAAATCTTAATTTTAATCGATTGTTCCAGCTTGATTTGCTTTTCAGGTTTCGTTTAGCCGGACAGTATTTTTTTGCGGCAACACTTTTTTATACGATTTTTGTTGTCAGCAGAAAGAAAAATTATTTATTCAAGTTTTTTTATCAGATATATATAAAAAGTTCTATCCCTTGCCGAGCAGGACCAAATGCGGGGAAAGGAGTAACTTTAATTGATTTTAACACAAAGAATGATATAAAAGAGGAGATATTTTTAAAGTGGATTTGTGTTTGAATATTTTTTATCTGATTTTCGGCTCGGCGTGTTTGTATTTCGGAGCTGATTTTTTAGTATCAGGCGGAGTTGCCATCGCCCGTCGGGCAGGGGTGTCGCCATTAGTTATAGGCTTAACTCTGGTTGCTTTCGCAACGAGCGCACCTGAGTTAGTTGTTAGTGTCAGTGCCGCACTGGACAATAAATCATCAATTGCTCTCGGCAATGTAGTTGGCTCAAATATCTTTAATATTGCGGTCATTTTGGGGTTATCAGCCATTATTAATCCGATTCGTGTCCAAGTTCAATCAGTGAAATTCGATGGCCCGATTATGATTTTTGCTACTGTTTTATTAACTTTCTTCTATTTTCAAAATCACAGTTTGAATCGCTGGCAGGGTTTAATACTTTTTGCCTGTATTGTGATTTATACGCTCTGGAGTATCGTTGCTTCCCGTAAAGAGAACCAGAATAATGCAGATTCAAGCGATGAAAAAGAAGAAAAAATCATGAATATTTACAAAGCATTAGCTTTAACAATTCTCGGTTTCTCTGGATTGGTTTTGGGAGCAAAATGTTTTTTGTGGGGAGCAATTTATCTTGCTAAACTTTGCAATATGCCTGAGGCGGTTATCGGTTTGACGATTGTGGCGGCAGGAACGAGTTTGCCCGAACTTGCAACCAGTGTGGTTGCGGCTATTAAGCATGAAGATGATATTGCTATCGGCAATGTAGTCGGTTCAAATATTTTCAATATTTTCTGTATTTTGGGTGTTACTGCATTGATCTCTCCCTTGCAGGGAGCAACTTTGACAAGTTTAGATTTCGGAATGATGATAGGAGTGTCAATTCTTGTTATGATTATGATGCTTACACGTCGAAAAATTTCGCAACTTGAGGGTGTAATACTTCTCGCGTCATTTATTGCTTACACCTGGTATCTAATAGCAAATATGTGAACATAGGATAAAAGGGAAATAAAATATGTATTCATTGTTAATGACTGTCTTCGGCGGCTTGGCGATTTTTGTTTTCGGCATGCAGCTTATGAGCGACGGCTTAAATGCGGTGGCAGGTCAGAAAATGCAGAAAGTTCTGCAATTTTTCTCGGCAAATCGATTTGTCGCTATTCTGTCAGGTGCTGTAGTAACCGCAGTTGTCCAGTCTTCAAGTGCGACAACTGTCATGGTAATCGGCTTTATTAATGCCGGTTTGCTTAATTTGATACAGGCATTGGGGATTATTTTCGGAGCGAATATCGGTACGACTATTACCGCACAGTTGGTAGCATTTGATATCGACTGGCTTATTATGCCTGCGATTATTTTAGGATTGATTTTGACTTTTTTCAAAAAGCAATCAGTTAAAGGCTGGGGTACTACTATTTTGGGCTTCGGACTGCTTTTTTACGGAATGGGAATTATGAGCGGAGAATTGAAAAAACTTTCAAGTCATCCTGCCTTTATGAAAGCATTTCAGACCTTTGATTGCGCTCCGATTGACGGTAGTATGCCTTTAGGGGCATTGATTGGAGCAATTTGTATCGGGGTGCTTGCGACCATGATTATTCAAAGCAGTTCTGCTTGTTCCGGTATCGTAATTGCTTTGGGGGCAGGCGGTTTGATTAATCTCTATACCGCAGTTGCCTTGATTTTGGGTTCAAATATCGGAACTACTGTAACCGCTCAATTGGCATCATTGACCGCTAATAGAGTTGCGAAGCAGGCGGCATTGGCACATACATTATTTAATGTTATCGGAGTGATTTTGATTTGCTCAACTTTCTGGTTATGCCCCGGTGATAGCGGCATGCCGATTTTCTTCCAAGTTGTCGAGTGGCTTTCCAAAGGCGGCGATTTGCCTCGTCAAATCGCTAATGCACATACAATTTTCAATGTTTGCACTACCTTGATTTTGGTTGCTTTTATTCCGATTTTAGCGAAAATTTGTGAAAAAATTATTCCGCTTGGCAAAGAAAAAATCAAGTTCAAAAAATTGGAACCGCACTTGCTGGATACTCCGGCACTTGCACTTAACCAAACTGTTTTTGCTTTGCAGAGAATGGTGAGAAAATCATGGACTATGGTCAATGCGGCATTCAAAATTTACAATCAGAATGATGAAAAAAATCAGGCAGTTTTGAAAACTCTTGAAGAAAAAGAGGAGAAAGTCGACCTCTATCAGCAGGATATTACTGATTATCTCGCTCAATTAATGCGAAGACATTTAAGTCCTGAACAGACTGATCGTATCCCGAAATTGCTTCATTGTACTAATGATGCAGAGCGTATCGGTGACCATGCGTTAATTATTCGTGACATGATGGAGAATTTTTTCAAAAAGAGTGCAACCTTGAGCGACGATTCAAATGCAGAATTTAATGACTTATTTGCAACATTACAATCACAGGCAAGCAGCACTATGGAATTACTTGAGAATTTCTCGCTTGAGAAAATGGGTGAAACTTTTGAAATCAGTGGGAAAATGAAACTTCTTTGTGCTGAAAGTGAGAAAAATCATATTGACCGCTTAAAGAAAGGGCTTTGCAAGGCAGAAAACAGCCTTTTCTATCTTGAGCTGGTTGCAGAATTTTTGAAGGTCTCAAGACATTTTGAAAATATTGCAGAACGTGCAAGTATTTGCGTTGGCAAAACTTACAGTGAGGCATAAATCAAGTAATTATGCGTGAAGATAGGTAATTAAAATAAATTTTGCTCGTAATGAGCTTAATAATAAGGTAATAAACAATAAAAGGGATAAAAGAAGAAAGAATAAGTTATGTATTCGTTATTGATGAATGTTTTCGGCGGCTTGGCGATTTTTGTTTTCGGCATGCAATTAATGAGTAATGGTTTGCAAGCAGTAGCAGGTCAGAAAATGCAGAAAGTTTTGCAGTTTTTCTCTGCAAATCGATTTGTGGCAATTCTGTCAGGTACGGTTGTAACCGCAGTAGTTCAATCATCAGGTGCGACAACCGTGATGGTGATTGGCTTCATTAATGCCGGGTTGCTTAATTTGACTCAAGCACTGGGAATTATTTTCGGAGCGAATATTGGTACGACAGTAACTGCACAATTGGTAGCATTTGATATTGGTTGTATCATCATGCCGTCAATTATTCTCGGATTGGTGATGACTTTCATTAAAAATCCCGTAATTAAAGGGTGGGGCGATACTATTTTGGGGTTAGGCTTGTTATTCTACGGAATGGGGCTAATGAGCGGAGAATTAAAAACTCTCGCGAATAACCCAAAATTCTTGCAGGCATTTCAAACCTTTGATTGTGCTCCGATTGACGGCAGTATGCCTTTGGTGGCATTGTTAGGTGCTATCTGCATTGGCATAATTGCAACTGTAATTACTCAAAGCAGTTCGGCGGTTTCGGTAATTGTTATTGCTTTAGGTTCAAGCGGATTAATCAATATTTACACCGCAGTCGCTTTGATTTTAGGTTCAAATATCGGGTCGACTGCGACTGCACAATTAGCATCATTAACTGCTAATAGAGTTGCGAAACAGGCGGCTTTGGCACATACATTATTTAATGCAATCGGTGTGCTGCTGATTTGTGCGACATTCTGGTGGCATATCGGAGATAATCCCATGCCGGTATTTTTTCAGTTGGTTGAATGGTTTTCCAAAGGCGGCGATTTGCCTCGTAAAATCGCTAATGCACACACAATTTTCAATGTTTGCACTACCTTGATTTTAGTTGCTTTTATCCCGTTGTTGGCAAAAATCTGTGAGCGAATTATTCCGCTCGGCAAAGATAAAATTAAGTTCAAAAAATTGGAACCGCATTTGCTGGATACTCCTGCAATTGCTCTTAACCAAACCGTTTTTGCTTTGCAGAGAATGGTGAGAAAATCATGGACTATGGTCAATGCGGCATTCAAAATTTACAATCAGAATGATGAAAAAAATCAGGCAGTTTTGAAAACCCTCGAAGAAAAAGAGGAGAAAGTCGACCTCTATCAGCAGGATATTACCGCGTATCTCTCTCAATTAATGCGGAGACATTTGACTTATGAGCAGACTGAACGTATCCCGAATTTGCTTCATTGTACTAACGATGCAGAGCGAATCGGCGACCATGCACTGATTATTCGCAATATGATGGAGTCTTTCTTCAAGAAAAATGCAACCTTGAGTGAAGATTCCAATGCGGAATTTAATAACTTATTTGCAACATTACAATCACAGGCAAGCAGCACTATGGAATTGCTTGAGAACTTCTCACTTGAGAAAATGGGCGAAACTTTCGAACTCAGCGGCAAAATGAAACTTCTTTGTGCTGAAAGTGAGAAAAATCATATTGACCGCTTGAAAAAAGGTCTTTGCAAAGCCGAAAACAGCCTTTTCTATCTCGAGCTGGTTGCAGAATTTTTGAAGGTATCAAGACACTTTGAGAATATTGCAGAACGTGCATCATCTTGTGTCGGCAAAACATTTGAGGAGGCGTAAATACTTATGTCGGTAAAATCTTACATTAAACGAAAAGCATATAAACTCTACAATAAGATAGTTCACGAAAAAGCATCTCCCTCGTATATTGCCCGAGGTTGGGCAATCGGGATGTTTTATGGGTGTACTATCCCATTCGGATTTCAGTTGATGCTGTCAATCCCGACTTCGTTCTTGCTTAAAGGGAGCAAAATCGGAGCAAGTTTGGGTACACTTCTGACCAATCCCGTAACTATATTCATCATCTATCCGATTCAGTGCTATGTCGGCAATCACATCCTCGGTGGTTCACTCTCCTATGCGGGGGCGAAGCAGGCAGTAAATGAGATGCTCAAAGAGCAGACAATTGATTCGATGATGCAAATGGGCTGGGATCTGGTGGCGGCATTTTTTCTCGGCGGTTTCCTTTGGGCGGCGATAATGACCCCATTGACCTATTTTGTGGTCAAAAAATTGGTGGTTAATTATCGAAAGGTTAAGGAAGCACGCAGGGCAAAAAGAGCATTGAAAAAACAACAAAAAAAGTCTCAAACTGTGTAAAAATTGTAAGAAAAAAGAGTTTTTGGGGGATTCAGGCAGTGTGATAAATCAATAATTCACACTGCATTTTTTTTAAACTTTCGACCAAAGAGCGTATTTTGTATTAAAAAATGTGGATATTTTTTGAGTTTTGGTGAAAAAATATTTGCATAGACAAAAAAATAGAGTATATTATATAAAACAAAAAAATGCAATTTTTTGTATGTTTTTTGCAGAAAAAGCTTGATAAATGGAAAAGCTTTTCAAAAAATGCACAGTAAATTACCGAAAATTGTGTTTGATTGCAGAGAATTTGACGTTTTTAACAACACTTATAAACCATAAAAAAGGAAGGAATAGACAAATGTCAAGAATTAAGTTTACTGGAATCATGCCCGCATTGATCACTCCGTTGGACAAAAACGGTCACGTCAATAAAAAGGCAGTCAAAGAATTGATGGACGACAACTACGCAGCCGGAGTTAAAGGTTTCTACGTTACCGGCGGTACAGGCGAAGGTCCCGTTTTG
The DNA here is from genome assembly GCA_017456285.1 of Lentisphaeria bacterium. Taxonomy (GTDB): domain Bacteria; phylum Verrucomicrobiota; class Lentisphaeria; order Victivallales; family Victivallaceae; genus RGIG5270. Next base: position 91,328 of record JAFTJQ010000004.1, on the reverse strand, counting down.
AGTGCGGCTCAGCGTATGGAAATGACCGATGCTGCTATCGAAGCAAGTGCAGGTCGCGGTCAGATTATTATCCACACCGGTTCAATCAATTGTGCTGAATCTATGGAACTTACCCGTTATGCAACTAAAGCAGGTGCTGATGGTATTTCTTCTGTTCCTCCGTCATTCTATTTCAAGTTTAACTTGGCAGAAACAGTTGATTACTACAAAGAAATGGCAGACAATACCGATAAACCGGTTTTGGTTTATGCAAGCCAGCAGTCAGGTTCAGCAGTTGATGTAAATGTTATGATGGCTGAACTTCTCAAAATCGACAACATCTGCGGTGCTAAAGATACTCGTGCTAACTACTTCGCTATGTGGGCTTTGAAGCACATCAACGGCGGTGACATCAACGTTATTAACGGCCCTGATGAAATGTTGCTTTGCGGTCTTTCAGTAGGTGCTGACGGTGGTATCGGTTCAACTTACAGCATTATGCCGGGTCTTTTCGTTGAAATGTACAATAAATTCAAAGCAGGTGACATTGTAGGTGCACAGGCTGTTCAGGAAAAATTGAATAAACTTATCAGCGTATTCATCCGTTGGGCAGATGGCGATATTATCCGTTCAGTAAAAGCGGCTTTGACCCTCAATGGATTTGAAGCAGGCAAAGCAGTTGCTCCGGCTCGTGATTACACTCCTGAGCAGTATGCTAAATTGAAAGCTGAATTGGAAGCTGCAGGATACGTTTTCAGAAAGTAATTTCAAAAAAGTTATTCTGATATAGTTCAATGTGAGCAAATTCGTTAATTTACTCATATTGAATTGATTACACATTTTTTGTGTAAAGTTTTGAAATAATAAGGGATGTTGGGAAAAGTAGTAATTATGCTTTCTTTGACTCCCTTTTTTTTAGTAATAACATATATGGATAATAGAAAAAGGGAAATGATCTATGAGTAATATGTTGCTATTGGCGATTAATTTGCCGCTATTTTTATTGACACAGGCAGCTTCGGCGGTCTGCTCCAAGTGGAGCGGTAATGAACCGAGTCGCTATTGGTGGGGGGTAGTGATTTTGAATGTTTTGAATGTCCTTGCCACACCGCTTCTTATTAATATTTATAAATCATTGCCAGGTTCAGTTGCACAGGCTTTGTGTGCGGGTTCAGCTTTTTTGGCATGTCAGATAGCATTATTTCTCGCATTCCGTCAACCGATTTCGATGATTGGTTGGATTGCGATTGCCTTAATTTTTTCAGGTGTTGTACTTTTTGCATTTGCAAAATAAAAAAAAGGAATAGAAAATGCACAAAAATTTAATTATAGACTTAAATAATCCGATAAGTGATTTTGATAGAGAGATTTGGTACGAGGAGTTAGAGGACTTCGTGCCGGCGAAAATTTTTGATGCGCATGCACACTTGTGGCACAACCGCTATGCGAATGGCAAGCCGACACCGTATATCAATACCGATTTTGAAACTTTGGATAAATTTTCAAAAACAATTTTCCCGAATCGTGAAATTGATTATTTGCTTTTGGCAACTCCATTTCCCGGAACAGAGTTAAAAGGTTATACTGAATTTATGGGCGAAGAAATTGCCAAGTCTCCGAGCAAAATCGGTAGTACCGTGGTTACTCCGGAAATAACTCCTGAAGAACTGGCGAATTCTATCGAAAAATATAATTTCAGAGGTCTGAAACCCTATCGCTTATTTGCAAAAGACCCTGCAAATTGCCGTATTACCGATTATCTGCCTGAGAGTTTTATCGAAGTTGCCGACGAGTATAAACTCTGCATTACCATGCACATGTCGAGATTTGACGGTATCGCTGATGAGCAGAATTTGGCGGACTTCAAATATTTTACAAGTAAATACAAAAATGTCCGCTGGATTTTGGCACATTGTGCAAGAGCATTTAATCCATACACTTTAGAGAAAAATATTTTTGTTCTGCGTGATATGCCGAATATTTATTATGACACTTCAGCAGTTTGCGACAGCAGAACTCATTACTTGCTTTTTAAGCATGAAAACAAGAGCCGTTTGATGTTCGGTACTGATAATATTGACGCAGGCGGAGTTCATGCGAAATATATTACTTGGGGCAAAGGCTGGCAGTTTTTCCCCGGTATGGATGTTCCTCATTGCCGTCCTGATGCCACACTGGTTTGCTACGAGAACTTGCGTTCAACCAAACAGGCGGCGGATATGGCAGGAATTACCAATGATGAATTACAAGACATTTTTTACGGAAACGCTAAACAATTTTTTGGGATTGAATAAAAATGGAACTTTACGAGAAATTAACTGATTTTGATAGAGAAATTTGGGCGGAAGAATTAGAGGAGTTTGTGCCTGCAAAAGTTTTTGATGCACACACACACTTGTGGAATCAAAATTGCTGCAAAACCCCGACAAAATACAAAGATCACGATTTTGCCGTGCTTGACAGTTGGTCAAAAGAGGTTTTTCCGAATCGTGAACTTGATTATCAATTAATCATTATGCCTGACCTCGGACTTGATTTTGATAAGCAAAATGAGTTCATGGCAGGAGAAATCGCAAAAACTCGCAACCATGTCGGTTGTACAATCATCACTCCCGATGTTACTCCGAAGCGGTTGGCTGATGCGATTGAGAAGTATCACTTTACCGGACTTAAACCCTATAGAATTATGGCGAAAGACCCTGCAAATTGCCGAATTACTGATTACTTCGGGGAGGATTTGATCGAGGTTGCCGACGAGTATAAACTCAGCATTACCATGCACATGTCGAGATTTGACGGTATTGCAGACCCTGATAATTTGGCGGATTTTCAGTATTTTACAAAGAAGTACAAAAATGTCCGTTGGATTTTGGCTCATTGTGCGAGAGCATTTAACCCATTTACTTTGGAGAAAAATATTTTTGTTTTGCGAGATATGCCGAATATCTATTATGACAGTTCTGCAGTTTGTGATGCGAGAAGTATTTATCTGCTTTTTAAGCATGAAGATATTTCACGCATAATGTTCGGAACTGACAATATTGTTGCAGGCGGAGTTCATGCGAAGTATATCACCTGGGGTAAAGGCTGGCAGTATTTCCGCGGCATGGATGTACCGCATTGCCGCCCTGATGCCACACTGGTTTGCTATGAAAATTTGCGTGCAACCAAGCAAGCCGCTGATATGGCAGGTGTAACTACTGCTGATATTGAGAAATTTTTCTATGGCAATGCAGCGGAATTTTTTAAGTTTTCAAAATAATTTTAATCGGTAATTTGAATGAATAGCAATGTAAAACTGCTTTATATTTATAATTCATTTATCTCATTGGCGATTATGAATTGTGCCAATGTGGTATTCATGGATAAATTTTTCTTGCGGGCGAATATTGATTTGAGTGCATTCGGGTTTATTAAAGGCTTGATGTACCTCCTGCCTGCGGTAAGTTATTTTATCCTTGCCCCGTGGCTCCAGAAAAAAGAGATTGACCGTGAAATTTGTATGTATGGCTATTTAGCAAGGGTATCTGTACCGTGTTTATTGCCGTTGATTGCACTTTTTACCGATAATGTCGGAATTTTAACGATTGCCAGTGCGATAATTCTGCCGATCGGAATGATGACTGCGACCTTTGCCAATAATAGTTTAATGGTTATCTATCGCCGAGCATTGCCTCCTGAATCATTTAATAAATACAGCAATACGATGTTGATGCTTTTGTGCATGCCTGCAAATATATTGGGTGTACCGATGGCGATTTTTATGGATCTTTTTGAAAATAGCAGTAACCAAACATTTTATTGGGTATATTTTTTGATTCAGGCAATTTGTATTTTGCCTGAATATCCTGCGATTAGGGCAATGAAGCAAGTTAAATTGCATGTGATGTCGCCGCCTAAAAAGAAAAGTATTCGACTTCAGGATATTTTAATTCCGTATCGGGACAAAAATTATTCACTTATTGCCGTAATTACGATGCTGCATGGAGTGACTTGTGGCAGTTTAGGGGCGTATTTGGTGGTTTATTTGATGTTGACTCTGAATTGGAAAATGTCAATTATTGTGATTTTGATAAGTGTTATCGGCATAGTGGCAAATATTACTTTGCCATTCGGCGGTAAAATTGCCGATAAGCATGGTTTCCATAAAGTTTTTTTTATTCAAACGGCAATTATTTTTGCAGCAACTGCATTATTCTGTATTTGTTGGAATAATGTTTGGGTACTTTTGCTTTTCTGGTTGATTAGTTGGGATGGCAGCGGAGTGTCAATTGTCGGTGCTTGGATGAATGCGACCGAGATGGGGGCAGGGAGCAAATTAGCTCGCAAGGGTTGCGAAAATTATTACGTTTCTGCTTATAACATGTGCCGAAGCGGCGGGCTTTTCCTCGGGTCATTCGGTGCGATGTTTGTCTATAAAATTTGTGAAAATATTTATGGTGCGACTAATTATTCGCCATTATTCCGTTCCTATTTTGGATTACTTTTGATTCCGATTTTTCTCATGCTGTTAATTGCTGTAATATTTTATCGGCAGTTTGAGCAAAGAAGAGGACTAAAAAAATAATTAAATTTTCGATATAAAAAAGGCTATTACGTTATTCGTAATAGCCTCTATTTTTTTATGGATTATTAACGGAATGAATTAATCAAATCACGAAGTTCAAGAGTCTTTTCGCCTGCTTTAACTCCGAAGTCATCCTCTTTGCTTGCATAAATAATGCCGCGTGAAGAGTTGATAATTAAACCTGTGCCTGCCGCAGTAGTACCGTTTTTTACAACTTTCTCTACATCGCCGCCTTGAGCCCCGACACCGGGAACGAGGAAAGGCAATTCCGGACAGAGGGTGCGGACTTCTTTCAGTTCTTCGGGGTAGGTCGCACCGATAACGAGAGCGATATTGTTATTGTAGTTCCACTTGTCTTTGGCAAGCAGAGCGACATGCTGGTAAATCATTTTTCCGTCAGCAACGAGATTCTGCAAATCGCCTGAATTCGGGTTAGAGGTGCGGCAGAGAATGATTACACCCTTGTCCGCGTAGTCCAAAAAGGGTTTTAATGTATCAAATCCCATGTAGGGATTGACGGTTACGGCATCGGCATTGTAGCGGATAAAGGCTTCTTTGGCATACATGTCGGCAGTTGAGCCGATGTCGCCGCGTTTTACGTCGAGAATCACGGGGACTTCGGGGGCGACTTCTTTGATATAGTCAATGGTCATTTTGAGTTCAGCATCACGGTCTTGACCTGCGTAGTAAGCTGCCTGCGGTTTGTAAGCACAGACGTAATCTTTGGTTGCATCAATGATTGCTTTATTAAATTCAAAAATCGGAAATTCCTTGTCCTTGACGCAAGCAGGAAGTTTGTTCAAGTCAGGGTCTAATCCGACACAGACAAAAGAGTTGTTTTTTGCCCAAATGGCATTAAGTTTTTCATAAAAATTCATAGTTTCACCTCATTTTATATTAAAAGTTAAATTAATTTACTATCTAAAACCTTTGTTAAAAAAGTTCTCATTTTTATCAATAAATCAGGCTGTTCCATCTCCTTTAATTCCTCAATAGTTACTGCATCATCGACAGTGAAAATACCACTCTGGGTGCGATGCAGTGACTTCAAAGTGCCGCCGACTCCGAGTTTTGCACCGATGTCCGCAGCGAGAGTGCGGATGTAGGTGCCTTTGGAACATTTTACGGTAAAGTGAAATTCGGGGATATTAATTGAATGAATTTTGATTTCAGAAATTTCAATATCTCTCGGTTCACGTTCAATTTCGATTCCCTGACGAGCAAGTTCGTAAAGTTTTTTTCCGTCTTTTTTAATGGCGGAAACCATCGGCGGAATCTGCTTTGACTTGCCGAGGAATGAATTAATTGCCTCCTCAACGGCTGCTTGAGTTAGATGCGAAGTATCGGCAGTTGAGGTAATTTCGCCCTCCATGTCTTCTGTGGTGGTAGTTTGCCCGAGCAGAACTTCAGCCTCGTAGGTTTTGTCCTCTCCGCTGAATTTTTGGCTCAAGGTCGTGAATTTGCCCATCACAATTACCAGCAAACCCGTAGCGGCAGGATCAAGTGTGCCGCAGTGCCCGATTTTCGGAATATTGAAGCGATTTCGTAAAAAATTTACTACATCAAAACTTGTCCATTCAGTCGGTTTGTTTACTAAAAGAATCCCGTCCATTTTGAATGGCGGCAGATGGTGTTTTTTAGGGTTATATCTCATTTTTCTCTAAAACCTCTTTTATTGCATCGTACAAAAGTTTGTCAACTTCTTCAAAAGACTTATTTTCAAATGTTATTCCAGCTGCCATTTCATGCCCCCCACCATTAAATTTGCGGGCAATCGGACCGACGGGGTAGGCGGAGTTTTTGCTTCGAAGCGATACTTTGACCGCACTATCTTTGGGGTAAAGCAATGCCGCAATTACGGCAGTATTGATTTCACGCAGATATTCAATAACCGTTTCGCCGTCTTTCATGTTGAATTGATATTTATCAAAAAGCGATTGCGGAATGATTGCATGTGCATAGCGGCCGTCGAAGTCGCATTTCAAGTGATTATTAATCATCTCCGCTTCAAAAAGCAGTTGATTCAATGCTTTTGAGAAATATGCGGCGTTATTGATTTTATTAATATCCACTCCTTTGCTCAGGAGATAAGCCGCCGCTTGAAATGTATTGCAAGTAGTATTGGTGAATTTGAATGACCCGGTATCAGTTACAATTCCCAAATAGAGCATTTCTGCACAATTTCGGCTTACAATCCAATGATTTGACACTTCCATTTTTTTTGCCAAATCAGCAATAATTTCCGCAGTTGCACCTGCGGCAGAATTGATATAATTAACTGTGCCGTTGACATTATTATCAATATGGTGGTCAATATTGACGATCGGAATTTTTATCTCATCAATGTTGATATTGCTTGGGAGATTGATTCTGGAACTTCTGGCACTATCGAGGATAATCAGGATGTCCGCAGAATTAATCTCATTTGCACTGATCATACGGGTAAGAGGACAACTGATAATATCCTCAAATTTAGTTGGAATATCATCTACTAAAAGTGCAGTTGCTTTTTTGCCGTTATCATTCAAAAAAGCGGTCAAACCCGTAACGGAGCCGATTGCGTCTCCGTCAGGCTTTTCATGGGCAACGACGATAAAAGAATTATTATTTTTCAGAATATCGATAATTGCTTGCATTTTTTAGTTTTCCGTCTCTTCTTCAGATTTATTTAATAATTCAAGCACCATATCGCCTCTCTCAAGTCGAGTATCCAACTTGAAATTCAAAACCGGAGTGTGTTTGAATTTCAAGTTTTTAGCAATATCTTTTTGAATCTGAATTCGGGATTTTTCCACTTCATTCATAAGTTTATGCTTCATGGCATTGTCATTGCCGAAAATGCTGATGTAAACCGTGGCATTTCTCAAATCGACACTGGTATTAACTTCAGTTACTGATAACAATACAAAAGCATTTCCACGCTCAAGGAGTCTTTTCTCCAGAATAGTGGCAATTTCTCTTTTGAGAAGTTCATTTACCCGAGTAAGTCTATCAACTTCAGCCATAATAAAAATCCTTATTTTGAGAAATTATAAAGTTGCTTTTTTGAGTTCAATTTCAAAAATTTCAATCAAGTCGCCTTCCTCGAAATCGACAAAGTTATCAAGTTTAATACCGCATTCCAAACCTGCTTTGACCTCTTTTACATTATCCTGGAAGCGTTTAAGCGAAGCGACTTCACCATTGTAAATGAGTTCGTTATTGCGGAAAACTCGTGCCTTTGAGCCGACTTTAACTGCTCCTGATTCAACCATGCAGCCACAAATTTTTCCACCCTTTGAGAGGTTGAAAATTTGAAGAATTTTGGCTTCGCCGAGCGATACTTCACGCTTTTCAGGCTCAAGTTTACCGGCAAGAGCATCGGTAATATCCTCAAGCAACTCATAGATGATATTGTAAAGACGAATTTCAACTCCTTGACGTTTCGCTAAATCATTTACGCCCGGATTGACTCTGACGTGGAACCCGACGAGAATTGCATTTGAAGCGGCTGCCAGCATAACATCATTTTCACTGATTGCACCGACACTATTTGCCACAACATTGCATTTAACTTTGTCAGACGGAATTTTCTCCAGCGACTGGGCAATAGCTTCACCTGAACCGCGGACGTCAGATTTGATAATGATGTCCAAAGTTTCAATTGATGAACTGTTGAGCTTGCTGAAAAGGTCTTCCGCTGAAGTAATTGAGCTTGAAGCCTGTTGAGAATTGCGTTTCTCGGCAATTCGGCGTTCTGCTTCGAGGCGGGCTTCTTTCTCATTATCGCAGACAATCAATTTGTCGCCTGCTTCGGGAACGGCATTAAGTCCGATAATTTTAACGGGGGTACTCGGCGGAGCAACTTTAACTCTTTTGCCTTTATCGTCAATCATAGTTTTGACCTTGCCGTAAGTTGTACCGCAGAGAATCGGATCGCCGACTTTCAGAGTGCCTTTCTGAACAAGCACGCTTGCCGCTGCACCCAAACCGAATTCCATATTTGATTCAAGGACGATCCCTCGAGCCTTTGCCTTCGGATTAGCTTTAAGTTCCAGAATTTCAGCTTCAAGCAGGATACGGTCGAGCAAATCATTTAAGCCCTCACCGGTTTTGGCAGAGACTTTCACAGTACCGACTTCACCGCCCCAGTCTTCACTCATAAGATTATTCTGCTGCATTTGGAGCAGGACTTTATTCGGATCAGCATCGGGCAGGTCAATTTTATTCATTGCCACGATAATCGGGACTTTAGCCGCCAGAGCGTGATTCATCGCCTCGACGGTTTGAGCTTTGAAGCCCTCACTTGCAGAGACTACCAAAATCGCAATATCCGTAGCATTTGCACCTCTGGCTCGCATGCTGGTAAAAGCGGCGTGTCCGGGAGTATCAATAAAAGTAATCATTTTGTCATTGTAAGTAATAGTTGAAGCCCCGATGTGTTGAGTAATTCTGCCTGATTCGCCTGCAACGATGTTGGTTTTGCGGACGGCATCCTGCAAAGAGGTTTTGCCGTGGTCAACGTGACCCAAAAAAGTTACTACCGGCGGACGTTCAAGCAAATCTTTCTCGTCATCTGCTTCTTCGACATCAAATTTACTGACTTCGGTTTTAGCAGTGACATGATTTTTCTTCGGCTCTCTGACTACTTTCTCATTAGCAATTACGAGTTCGATACCGTAATTTTTGCAAAGTTTTTTAGCAGTTGCATCGCTGATTGCCTGATTAATGCTTGCCAATTCGCCGAGTTTCATCAAATCGCTGATAATGACATTCGGCTTTTTATTCAGAGCTTCGGCAAGGTTTTTCACAATTACGGGAGAATCGATAACGAGTTCTTCGGCATTTTTGCGATGTTTTTTTGCTTGAGCGAAGGCCTTTTTATTAGCGAAGAGGTCTTCAAAAAATTCCTCGATCAGTTCCGCTACATCAGCAGGGATTTCTCCTGATTTTTTGCTGATAGAGAATCCCTGTGATTCGAGTTCATCATAAATTTCTGCTTCAGAGACGTCATATCTCTGAGCGATAGTTTTAACTTTTATGCTTTTCATGGTTTACCTCCCTTTTTTCAAGTCGCTTTAAGCATCAATCTTTTCAAAAGCGGCAGTAATTTCTGGTGCATTAATTTTTTCAATTTCGAGGAGCTGTTCAAGTCCTGCTTCACGGATTCCGTCCAAAGTCACATAGCCTGCACGAACCAATTTATTTGCCGTGCCGACTGAAACTCCGAAGTCTCTGGCAAGTTTATTTGCGGCTTCGACAATTTTAGCTTCGAGCGGATTCTCGGTTTGCAAATTGACCGCACGATTAATCAATTTTGAGCAAAGTCGCACATTCTGTGCTTTTTTGCCGAAAGCAAGTTTTGATTGATCCTCACTGACGTGTACAATTACCTCATTCTGTTCATCTCTGACTTCGACAGATTGAACTTTAGCCGGCTGCAAAGCATTGATAGTGTATTGAGCAATATCGTCGCTGTAGGGGATAATATCGATTTTTTCCGCCCCTAATTCATTGGTGATATTGCGAACTCTGATGCCTTTGACACCGACGCATGAACCGACGGGGTCAACTCGCTCGTCATTGCTTTTGACCGCAATTTTAGTTCTGGAACCTGCTTCACGGGCGATTCCCATAATCTGAACGATACCCTCATGAATTTCGCTTACTTCACGCTCAAAAAGTTTCTTTACGAAGTCAGGATTGCTGCGAGAGCAAATCAAGGACGGAGCTTTGTTTTTGTCCTTATCTTTTTCCTCTACGCCGATATCAAGCAAAAGCACATTAATCATATCGCCGGGTCCGAAATGCTCATCAAAAATTCGTTCACGACGCGGCAAAATACCCTCGGTTTTGTTGAAATCAATTATAATATCTCCATTGCGTTCAATTGTGTGAACCTGACCGGTGATAATCTCTCCGATTCTTGACTCGTATTCCTCAAGAATGCTCTCTTTTTCGGCTTTTTTGAGTTCATTTGCAATTGCCTGCTTTGCACTTTGAGCCGCAATGCGTCCGAAATCTTTCGGAGTAACTTCCCAATCAATAATGTCTCCAAGTTGCACATCAGGATATTTTTCAATCGCAGTTTCAAGCAGAATTTGATCATTATTCGGTTTGCTCTCAACAACTTCTAATTTTGCCCAAGCTTCAATATGGCCGTTGCTGCCGTTGATTTTGACTGAAAGATTTTTTGCCGGGTGGATACTTTTTCTGGAGGCGGACAAAATAGCAGTTTCCAAAGCAGTCACAATTCTGCTTCTTTTGATGCCTCTCTCACGCTCGATATAGTCGAGCATTACCAATAATTCATTGTTCATATTTTTTCAACTCCTTTGTTAAATTTTTTAATTCATAAAAAAGAAAAAAGCGGGGGTATAATTTTCACGCCCACTTTCCCTCTCAGTATTATAATTGCTTCGCTGTTAATTTCTACTGCAATCAATATAGTTAAGTTATTCCCAATTTTTTATATTATACTACATAAATAAAACTTTTCTTTTTTAAGTATTTACTACCTACTTCAATAATATATACGTTATAACAATAAATGCAAATGAAAAAATAAAAAAATATTAAATTTATTTTTGATAATCTTTGTTGTCAAATGAATATTCTTAAAAAATTTAAATTTGATTTGAAAATATCAGGAAACTTATTATATTATTCTTGTAATAAATTAAAATATGGAGAATTTTACTATGCAAAAAGATAAGTTGCCTGAAAATATTAAAATTAATCCCGATGAGAATTTTGTTGCCAAACTGGAGGCTGTTATGGCAAAAAACGGCGGATATTGTCCCTGCCGACTTCAGCATATCCCGGAAAACCTGTGTATTTGTCAGGAGTTTCAACAGCAAATTGCGGATGAAAATTTCAGCGGATATTGCCATTGTCACTTGTACTACAAGGAAAAATAAAAAATCATATAATCAAAAATAGGAGAATTAAATTATGGAAGTTTTGCACTTGAATCAGGAATCATACGAGAAATTAACTAACCAAAAAGAGAAGAAAGTTTTAATCGATTTCGGAGCAACTTGGTGCGGCCCGTGCCAAATGCTTGCACCTGAATTGGATAAATTAGCGGCCGCTCACCCTGAAATAATTGTCGGCAAAATCGATGTCGATGAGTGCAGAGAATTAGCAATCAGTTTGGGAATCAATACCGTCCCGACCATGTTTTTTTATGAGAATGGTGAAGCAACTCAGAAATTAGTCGGATACATGAGTGCTGATGATTTAGCAAAAAAATTAAAAATTTAATCTATTTCATTTGAAAAACTTTCACTTAAGCGGTATATTAAAAAAGTATTCAAAGCAATATCGGTGAATCCGGTGCAAATCCGGAACTATCGCGTAACTGTGAGAAGTTAATGTACCGAACCATTAATTTTAAGTCAGATCCCGACCTTTGGATGAAAAAATCGCTTAATTTGTGCGCGTAACACAAGAAAGTAATCAAAATGAAAAAAATTTTTACTCAATTTTATTGTGGAGTTTTCTGCAATCGCATGGTAACTCCTGCCGTCAAAAAATCTCGCTTCACTCTCATTGAATTGCTCGTGGTTATTGCCATCATTGCCATTTTGGCAGGGATGCTGCTGCCTGCACTCAATAAAGCCCGTGAAAAGGGACGTTCCGCAAATTGTATCAGCAACATTAAACAGCTCGGCATGGCTTTTTTGATGTACACTAATGACAATGATGACTATTGTGTACTTGCTTATGACCAAGCCTCTGTTCAGTATTGGTGCGGCTTGAGAAAAGGTGCTGACAACTGGGAAGCGGAGGGCGGTTTAATCCCATATTTAGGCAGCAGCAAAAAAATAAAAAGTTGCCCCTCTTTAGCCGAATACACTGACAAAACTCAATACAATGCAGGTTCAGGCGGATACGGTTACAATGAACTTCTGGGCTTTTTCGATTGGGCAACTATGCAGGAAAAGCAATATCGAATTTCATCTGTTAAAAACGTTGCGGCTAAAGTTGCTTTCGCAGATAGTTCGCTTTTAAGTTCGGGGGTCATGCAGGAATCCCCCTCAATTTACGCTCCTGACAATGGGTACGGTGACTCTACACCCAGTATGCACTTTCGGCACAATAAGCGTTGCAATACGCTTTTTGCGGATGGGCATGCGGAATCTGCGGAATGGGGTTTTACTCAAGCAGGCTATTCGGGTGCAAGCACAGATGAACTTGAGAATGAATATTTTTTAGGCTTTATCGGCGAAAAAAAGAGCGGAAGCGACAGAAATTATATGTTTGATCCAAGTTGGTAAAATTATGAAAAAACTTTTACAACTGTTTTTAATATTTGTTGCAATATTGAGCAATGCGGAGGAGTTCCGCATTGTCTCACTCTCTCCTGCAATGACGGAAATTATTTGCCATCTGGGGTTACGGGAAAACCTCGTCGGTCGAAGCGAAGTTTGCAACTATCCGGAATCGGTCAAAAATCTCCCGATTGCAGGTGCTTTTGCCAAACCTAATGTGGAGAAAATTCTTCGATTGAAACCGACACATATTGTAACTAATGATTTGATCAATCCCGGTGTGATTGCAATTTTTGAGCAACAGAAAATTGAAGTGCTGATGTTGCAATGCAATAGTTTGCATGATTATGAGAAGTGTGTTGAAAAAATATCCCAACTCTTTAATAAACAAGCACTTGCAGAAAAAGAAATTGCAAAAATTGCTGATTTTAAGAAAAATCGTTATAAGCCATTAAATATCAAGGTGTTATGGATAATTTTTGACGCTCCGCTGATGGTTGCAGGGGCAAATTCACTTCCTGATGAAATTCTACAGCTTGCAGGGGTGGCAAATATCGCTGAAAATATCGGGCAACCGTATTTCAAGTGTTCGCTTGATTGGGTTATTAAGCAAAATCCTGATGTGGTAATTTACAGCGGCTCTCCGAATGGGTGGAGAAAGCCGATTTGGCAAAAAATTCCTGCGGTAAAAAAGGGCAAAATTATTTATGACTTAAATGAGGATATTACACTCCGCATGGCACCGAGAATTTTTGAGGGAATAGCGGAATTAAGGAGCAAATTGGAGGCACTGCAATGAAAAGAAATTTATTCTTGCTTATTTTAAGCATTATTTTGCTCATTGTTGGGGTGTTTTTCGGGTCAAGCACATTGACTTGGAGTGAACTATGGGAATCGCCGATTGCTGAATTAAGGTTTATCCGCATGCTCGGAGCATTTTTTATCGGGGGGAGTTTGGCACTGTCGGGGTTAATTTTTCAGGCAATATTGAAAAATGTTTTAGCCGAACCATTTACGCTCGGCATTTCGGGCGGAGCAAGTATCGGCACGGCGATAGCATTTATTTGGGGATTGCACTCAATTACGATTTATGCGGTACCATTTTCGGCACTGCTTGGGTCATTAATCGTGCTTGCGATAGTTTTGGCGATTAGTTTCCGAAGCAATTATTCAAGTGAAAATCTCCTGCTTTCAGGGATAATTGTCGGAACTTTGGCAGGGAGTTTACTGATGTATCTAATCAGCATTTCTGATGCACAGGATTTGGCAAGTATTACCTATTTCATGCTCGGAGATTTGCAAGCGGTAAATCCGCAATTACTGTTATTTTTGGGGATTTATGCAAGTTTTGCAGTGTTGTTTTTTCAATATTTTGCGTCTGAAATTAATGCAATTTCTTTGGGGGATGAGAGTGCTTTTTATCAGGGGGTAGATACTCGAAAAATGAGTATTTTATTTACGGTTGCTGCGGCTTTTTTGAGTGCATCGACTGTTGCTTTGGCAGGGATTATCGGTTTTTGCGGACTGATAATTCCGCACATTGTTCGCCGTTTGTGGGGGTGTGATCACCGAAAAATTATGGTCAGCACCTTCGGGGCAGGGGGGATTTTTCTTATGCTCTGTGACATCGGCAGCAGGGTTATATTTACCGAGCGAGAGATTCCGATCGGCATTTTAAGTGCCTTTATCGGGGGGCCTTTATTTCTTTTTATTTTGCGAAAACAGAGGAGTTTCAAATGAGTTTGGAAGCAAGGAATTTGAATTTCAGTTACGGAGCAACTCCGCTTATAAGGGATTTCTCACTCTCGCTTGAGCGTGGAGAGTTTGTAATGCTTTCGGGACCGAATGGCAGCGGGAAATCGACAATTTTGAAACTTTTAAGTGCTTTTTATCGAAGCGACAATGGGGAAGTTCTGCTTGACGGTGAAAATATTAATAAAATCCCTTTGGCGGAACGGGCGAAAAAAATTGCAGTTGTTCCACAGCAAAATAATGTCGTATTGGATTTTACTGTCAGTGAATTGGTGATGCTGGGGAGATCGCTCTATTTAAGTCGATTTTTGCCGATTGATCGAGAGAGTTCAGAGATTTGTCAGGCGGTTATGGATAGACTTGAAATCAGTCAATTTGCAGATCGGGTGGTAAATAAACTCTCGGTCGGTGAACAAGCAAGAGTTTTTTTAGCTAAAGCACTGGTGCAAAAAAGTGATTTCCTTTTACTCGATGAACCTACTGCCGCATTAGACATTGAGAATGCCAAAAAAATCATGGAGATACTCCGCAAATTGAGCGATAAAATCGGTATTTTGATGATCTGCCATGACTTGAATATGGCATGGAAATATGCGGATAAACTGTATTTGTTGAAAAACGGTGAAACTGTTGCTTGCGGTGAACCGAAAAGCATTCTTAATAGTGAAGTTATCGGTCAAGTCTATAATTCAAAAGCAGAAATAATTGCCGATAAGGGGATAATTTTTAATTAGTCTATCCCCCCCCCTCATAAAAGTTTTTAGGATAAAAGAGTTTTTTTATGATTTGAGTTTTGCTTTTACTGTAGCAGGCGGTTTCCCCGTAACAACTATTGATACGGAAATAAGTATGATTGCCACCGCAATTATTTGCTGAAAACTTAAAGATTCTCCGAAAACTAAAATCCCTATCAGCAAGGCAGTTACCGGCTCTAATACTCCCAAAATAGCCGTTTTGGACGGCCCGATGTGTTTAATCGCAATCGCCATGAAAAGAAATGAAAACAATGATGGGAATAATGCCAATCCTAAAGCACAGAGCAAACTGAAAATATCAGGAAGTATTTGCAAATTTATGCCAAAATTCAGGGTAACAAAAAACACTGAAAGCCCAAAAAGCATAACATAAAAAGTAAGAGTTTCTGACGATAGGTTTTTTAAGCAGCTGACTTTGACCATGACCATATAGATCGCATAGGTCGAGGCAGAGGAAAACGCCAAAACAATGCCGGTTAAACTGAAATGTTCTACCCCTTTACCCAAAGACAGCAAAGCGATTCCTCCCATAGCACAAAACATCCCAATCAATGTAGATATACTCTGCTTGACATGAAAAAAAAGATACATAATTGAAGAGATGATTACAGGGCAGACAAAAAGTATCGTGACTGCTATTCCCCCGTCAATATGGTGGAAACTTAAAAAAAGTCCGAGACAGGATAGCGATAGTAATATGCCACCGATTCCGCTCATTAATAGTTGCTTTTTTTCGATTTTAAATGACTGTTTGCGGATGAGCATGATTATTCCCAATAAAATCAGGGCGAAGAAGAAACGGTAAAACAATACCGAATATGTGGTAATCCCTTTTTGGTAAAGCGGTAACCCGAAAAGCGGATTCATGCCGTACGTTACAGCAGAAATAATCCCAAAAATCGAACCTGATAATTTTGCATTAATATTCATTATTTTACCTTGTTTATGGATACCGATTTTTAATCATTTAATAATTTCGGCAATTATTCATAAATGGTTGTTAAAAAAATGAAGTCATTTAATAATGCAGCCTTAGAATCGATCTAAAGTTCACATTCAGCATGATGACTTCTATAATTATTCTACCACATATTTTGAAAAAGTCAAGAAGAAAACTAAAAAAAATAGAGATATGTGATAAAATAAAAAATATTTATGAGCTGTTAACGGATATTCCATGTCTCCATGCCTTATAATTTTTTACTCTATTTATTGAAGTATTTACGGTAGGCAACAGGGGAGGTGTTGTTGTGTCTCGCAAAGGCTTTTGAGAAAGCAAAGCGGTCGGAGAAACCCAACTGCTCGGCGATGTCGTCAATCGTCAGCGGGCTGTAATTAAGCATGCCTCTGGCTCTGGTCATTAGGATATCTTCAACGACTTTGCGAGGAGATTTTCCGAAGTTTTTCAGACAGAAATTGCGGAATTTGGAGAAGCTCATGCCCATCTGCTTGGCAATCGGAAGCACCTCAAAATTTCTTCGTTGTGAGTCATTTAATATCTGCTGAAGTTTTTGAATTTCCTCGGACTCCGAATCGGAAAGCCAATGCAATTCTCTTTGCAATAAAATGTGTATTAATTGAGCAAGAAATTGACGATAAAGTTTCTCATTCGGCAAATTAACATTCGGGTGCAAAAGTTTTGTCGTATAAAAATTCAAGTCTTCGATTGCATTACATTCATGACAGCGGCTGGCACTTACGGCAGGGTAGTTTTCTGGATTGTTGAATCTGACATAAACGTGTCTGCCGCTTGCTGTTTGCTCCAAATAGCGGTCATCCCATGAGGTAATTTGCAGTATTTCTCCTGCTTTGGCATGAATTACTTTATCTTTGGTGCGGAGTGTAAAACTGCCGGATTCTATAAAGTAAAAGTCGAGATGGCGTTCTTCCCAATCCCCCCGACGGCTGATATTCCAGCCGGCAGGACACTCAACTAAAATAATGCAGCTGCATCCCGAAAATGCTAATTCGGTAAATTCCGGAAGCGATAAGTCCAGCGACCAGCATTTGAAATTATCGGGGATATAGGAATTATTGCTGCTTACTGGAAAAATAAAATTATTCATTTGCCCAAATTACCTTTTCTGCATCTGCCGGAGTAAAATCATGACTGCTTCCCTGCACCCAGACAATTTTTTTGTGCGGAGTTGCCAAGTTGCGGTAACAAATTGCCAAGCCTGACGGCGGACAGATATAATCACCTAAACCTGCTCTGGTAATGTGAACTTGAGCATTTTTGATTCTTTTTGCCATGAATACCGGGTCAAAATAATCTAAAAGCGGAGTGTGTTTGACTCTCCATCCCCCATGGCAACGCTGTTTTTTAGTTGTACCTGCCATATCGCAGCACCAGATAATTGAGGGATAACTTTCACTTACATCAGAGTCAAGCGCAGTTACCCACATCGTTTGCAAACCTGCTTGACTGCCGCCGATGGCGATTAAGTTTTTGCCGTCCCATTCGGGCAGGGTTTTTGCGTATTCCACTGCACGCAAAGCACGCATCGCCATGCCGTGAAAATAGCATGTTTCCAATTTTTTATTTAATTCAGGGTCGAATGCGTAATTGTGTCCGTTTGACTTGAGGCTTGCAAAAAATTCTTTGTAATACTCATCGGATTCGCCCAATTCCATGCCGTGTGCATTGACCAAAAGGGTTATGCGGTCGTGCTTCGGCCACTGGGTCGGACAAGTTACTTTGTAAGTGCCGTATCCGCAGAAGTGAACTTCGACTTTCAAACTCTGCTTTGCCGCTTTGCTCGGCATGCACAAGTAAGCGGTCATCGGGCGAGGGCCGAGGCAGGGAACTTTTACTTTGTAATAACTCATGGTGCCTTTAGTAAAAAGCAGGACTTTCTCGACTTTATCACGAAAAGGTACGGCGGCAAGTTTTTTGAGCTGTTCCGCCCAGAATTTGTCAAAATCTTCAGGCTCGCCGCAGTCGGTAAGCGATTCGGGATTAACTGCACTTCCGGCATAAAAGGCGATTTTTTTGCCGTTGCTTGTTACATTTTTGCCCTCGCTGTCAACGAGAAAAACATCAATTCCGACAAATCCTGCACGATCAAGGGAAGTTTTCAAAATCAGTGGTTCATTGCTCGGAGCTTTGCCCTCAAAAGTTTTGCCGTCATCGCCACGGCGGAAGTATTTGAAAAAGGTATTGCTCGAATTGTTATTGTCAACATTTTTGAGCTGAAATTTGAAAATCATCTCTTCTCCGACTTGATAACTTAAAGGTTCTTTATTGGTTGTTCCGTAAATTACTGCATTCGGTAATTCTATAGCATGGATAACTATCGGTATTAATAGTGTCACGATTGTTGAAATGATGGATTTTTTCATAATTTTTCCTTTTGTTTCATAATTAAATCAGATTTTTATGGTTGATTTCTACTAATTTAACATAAAATAATTATTTTTCAAGCGATTTAATTAAAAAAAATCAAAAAAAATATTTTTGCCGAAATAAAATATTTGAGCAATAAAAATAGCGTAAATCAGACTTTTTAGGTGTAAAAAATATGATAATAAGATTTTTTTAAAATAAAAAACAGTTTGGACATAAGAAAAACATTATGAACATTGCAAAACAAGAAAAAATTTGCTATATTATAAGCAAAGTTACACGAAATAGACGCTTTTTTTGAAGTTTTTTTGTGATGCTTGGTTGTTGTAAAGTCTTGAAAATTAAGATTTACGGAGTTATTAATTTGCTAATGGTTACTTTATTTAGGGAATAATAAGAGTTATTTTGTTAAAAACAAAATAAGTAACTTACAAACAATTTAACTTATAGGAGGTATAGAGAAAGTTTGAACTAAAATTAATGTAGTTGCCAATTTTTAATTCGGCAAAAAGATGGTAAAGTAATTAACAAAAAATCAGGAGATTAAAAAATGAAAAAAATTATGAATTTTACCCTTATCGAACTTTTGGTTGTAATCGCAATTATCGCAATTCTCGCAGGAATGTTGCTTCCCGCACTCAATAAAGCTCGCGAAAAAGCCCGTGCAATTTCATGTATCAGCAATATGAAACAATGTGCTTTGACTTTCGCTCAATATGCTGATGACCACAATGGGGAAGTCCTTATGCAAGCTCAAAATGGCGGCGGATATGATAACTTCTGGAATATCGTTACTCATAAAAATCATGGTCAGACCGCTTGGGCAGAGGATCAGAAATATATGGACTTAAAGGCAGCCGGCTGTCCGAGCAATACAAATCCGAATGAGGCATATCGCTCTTTTGCTCTGCCTTGTGCTCCGAGTGTACACTTCTCCTACTGTGATGACAATGGCGTTGTAACTAATGCAATTGTTAAATACGGCAGCGGTAATGGTTGGTCATTGAATACCAAATCGCTTAAAGATGCAGGCAAAGCATTGGTTTGTACCGAGGCTTTCCGTGGTGGAAATGACAATGCAGGCTGGAATACTTACAACTTGAGTGCTGAAAATAATCGTATCAGTTGCGGTCACTCAGGCAGAGTTAATATGGGATTTGTTGACGGTCATGCAGATTCATTTACTCCTGCAGACTTGGCTTCCAACTATCCTTATTATGCGAAAAACAGTCGTAATAATATTTGGATTGACGGCGTAGCAGGAACTTTCAAATAAGTCTGCAAAAATCAAAAATATATAAAAATTTTTAAGGAATAAATTATGAAAAAATATATATCCAAGCTTTGCTGTGCCTTTTTTCTGGCGGCAACGGCATTATCGCAGGTAAATGCTAAAAATATTGAAATTAATGACAATTTCAACTCAATTCAGCTTGAACGCTCAACCGTGGCAATTGAGGATCACCCTGAACTCAATCCGTGGATTTTTGAGGGCCCGAAAAGATTGATTAAGTGTACTGACGGAGTGCTTACTCTCGGTTCACGTCCCGGCGGCGGTGAAGTCAGAATGTACTCAAAAGAGAAATTCTCAAGCGGAACTTTCACTGCTAAAATCAGACTTAATAATATCGGCTCAGGCATCAATGTTTATATCGGTTTCGTCGAAATGAAGCCGTGGCACAATAGTTCTGCGTGGGTCATGTTCAATGGTTCAGGCAATGGTCACTTGTACATGAAAAAAAATGGCACTTCAATCTCCAAAAAAGACCTGATGCGTATTCGTACCGGCAGTTTGGAGCAGGGAAAGTGGTATGAACTTAAAATTGTTTGGGATATGACCGGAGTTGAACTTTTTATTGACGGACTTTCTCGTGGCAGATTGACTGATTCAAAGGCTAATCCCGATGATAACTTGACCTTTTTTTGTGCTTTGAATACCTCCAAAACTGAAGCATCTTTCTCGCTTGATTCCGTCAAAATTTCAGGCGGTGCTAAAAGCACTCACCCTGCACGCAACACTCAAGCAGACAAAAAGGCAAAAAGAGTAGAAATCCCCGTGCCTAAAGCAGCAAAAGTTAATGCAGTTGCAAATGCAAATGAAGCAGTAAAAGTTGTCGCTTCTCAAAATTCTGCAGTAATTGAAAATGGTTTCTACCGTTATACTTTTACTAATGACGGCGGTTTGAAATTAAAAGAATTATATAGTAAATTTCTCAACAAAAATCTTTTGCGTGAACCAAGCAGATTTATTGGTGCTTTTGTCGATGGCAACTTATTGCCGAATAATGCTTTTTCGGTAACGTCTTTTGAAAAACAAGGCGAAAAACTTCTTATCAAAGTTAAAGACAGTACAAGAAATATTGCCGGAGTTTTGGAAATAAGCGGCGAAGCAAATTCTCCTGAAATCAGAGTAAAATCTGAATTTACCAACTTGGCTGATAAAAAACAAACCGTAAGTTTCTGTGTGCCGGTTTTAGATAAAATTCAAGTAGGTGAAAAAATTACCGATGATGAATTTTTCTTCCCGATGGAATCAGGTATGGCAGGTCGTTTGGACTGTGAATTACGCCAGATTTACGGCAAAACCTGCTTTATGCAGTTAATGAGCGTCTGGAGTCCGGTTGCAGGCGGCGGGGTTTATGCTTACAGCCGTTCAAGTGACGGTTATCCGAATATTCTGCATTTGACTCACCGCTCAAGCAAAGATGCTCAAATGTACAGTTACAATATTATCTCATGGCCGGAATGTACGGGAGCAATCTTTAACCAGAATGCTTTGGGAACTTCACTCGGCTGGCGTCACTTGGATAAAGAGATGGCTCCGAAATCAAACTTTGCTTTGCCTGATGCTACAATCGGTGTTAATTCCGGAATTTGGCAGGCAGGGTTAAAAAGTTATTCAGATTTTGTACATACTTGGTTTGAAAAACCGATTAAGGTTCCACGCTGGTACATGGAGTTATTCTCTGCACTTTCTGCACATCCGCACAGCGGGTTGTGGATGTACAGCCGTTCTCCCTCTCGCGGTTTCTACAACAAAAAAGCCAATGAGTACAGTTACGGTAAATCAATGACTCACTTGGAGAAAAATACGCTTCAGGAAATGGCTTATATCTGGGATGTCCCTGCTGAATATGATATTCCGACTGAAGATCTCAGCAAAACAGGTGTTCCGGTAATTAATCGTCGTCACTTCGGTGATTACAAGTACCATGAGGGCAGAGGAGGTTTGCCTGCTTTGCGGAATGAAGTTGATTTGATTCATTCAAAACAGGGCAGAGTTATTTGGTACACTTTCCTCCAGGCTTGTGCTAAAGGTACTGAAATTTATGACAAATCAGAAGACTGGGCGATGATGAGTGCTCCCGGTTACTACAAAACCAGTTATACCGGGGACGATATGGGTTGGTTCTTCTGTGATTTGGAAAAAGGCTGGGCGGATCATTTCAGCAAAGTTTGGGCAAAAATTGTCTCTGAAACCGACAGTGACGGTATCCGTATGGACGTTTTGAGTCGAGTTGAACCTTGTTACAATGATAAACATGCTCACTATGACGGAACTTTGAGAGGTACTATCAATCCGCAAATGCAGGCGGAATCCGTAAAAACTTTCCGCAAGGCAATCTATGATGTTTCACCTGAAAAAATTGTTACAGTGGAACACTCTGGAAGCGATTACAATTCACAGTATCACGACGGATTTTTCGCTGAAAATATCTGCTGGATTTCAGAATCTCCGCAGTGGGGACACTTCCGTAATTTGAATGCATATATGACGGTTTTCACTCACTTCTACTTCCCGGAAATTAAAACTTGGATTCATGGACCGTCTAATACCCAAGAGGGAATTTTGATGAGTTTATTTAACTCCTGCGGTTTTGCCTGCACCTCAACTCTGGCAATTCAGGCTTTCAGAACTTTGGAAGAAAACAGTGATTGCACCGAAGCAGAAGGCAGCGAAAGAACTCCTTTAATTCCGACTTTGAATGAAGGGACTTTCGCAAACTACTTCGGCGGTGCAGATGACAGCAAAAAGGTTTGGACTCTCCTTAACCGTTCAGGCAAAGCTCAAAAAGAACTTTTAGCAGTTGACGGCGAAGTTTCTGATGATTACCGCTATGTGGAACTCTATAATGATAATGAATTTGCTTGTGAAGAACGCAATGGCAAACTCGTGATCACAGGTGAAGTCGCCGACAAGAGTGTAGCGGTTATTACCCGTTTCAAAAAATCAATGGATGCTGAAATTAACGGTAATGAATTAACCGTTAAATGCGATAAGCCGTTAATGACTTGTCAAATCATCTATGATGTTGATACTTTCAAAAATCCTCCTGAAAATTTGGAATTTAACAATGGCGAATTAAAAATCCAATTGAAAGACGGAGCAAAGAAGGTTATCGTAAAACTTTATAACGGCAAATATTTGAAAGATGAAATTATTTTTAATCGGTAAAAATTATGAAAAAGGATCATTCAATAGTTATAAATAAACCAGTTTACCTTGCCGAGGAGGGACTTCTCCTCGGTAATGGTGATTTTTCTGTAAGTTGCTATCAAAAACCCGGCAAAATTGTTTTTCAATTGGGCAAAAGTGATTTTTGGGACCGCAGAATTGATTTCTCCCAAAATCCTAAGCCTGCTAATATTGAGGAATTAAAAAAGTTAATTGAAAAAGGGGCAACAATAGATGGTGTAACCTTTCAACTTAAGGGCGATAACATAACAGAACGGGAACGAGAGATATGTAAATCATTTTATTCTCAAAAATGTTCTGCTCCTATGCCTAAAAGGGCTGGTAACTTATATATTCATATCCCTGCAGATTGGCATGATTGTACATGGTTGCAAAAATTGGATATGGAAAATGGTGAGTTAACAATTGAATATACTAATTATGATGGTGCGAAATTTATTTTGTCAGCAGTAATTCATCCGGAATTAAACCAATTGGCAATTAAGTGGAAATTAGAAAACTATACTGATGAAAATATATATAATTGTTTCTTTCATGGTTTCCCGAATTTACCATTAGTTTATGCGACTTGCTTTAGAGAAAAAGAACTCTCGATTACAGAATTTGCCGAGAAAGAACTTTTAGAGCATGGGTGTAGATATTTTCAATATGTTGGCTTCCCATCACTTCCTGCTGCCCAGATAAAGGATAATGTTTTAGAACAAATAAATCCTGATGGCGGGAAACTTTTTCTCGCTCTAAGTGGAGATGAAAATACAAATAGCAATTCATCGGATAGCTTTTTGCGGCAACTTCCTCAACGCAAGGCAATGTCCGGAGAGTTCTTTGTTGGAATTTCAACTGACAGCCGTGAAGATGCGTTGAAGGCTCTTGGTGATAAATCTTATAAAACAACAGCAGATTTGACAGCTATTGAAACTGCAAAATTTATGAGTAAGTCAGAAGTTGATTTGGGAGACGACTTTTTGAATAAGTGTTTTTATGGCTCGTTATATGCAAAAAAATGTGTGCTGAAAGCAAATAAATTGCCACCGGGATTATTTATGCCGTCAACTTTATTGGATTATGCTCAGTGGAAGGGTGATTTCCACATGAATTATAATTATCAATCAATCTTTTTGGGCGACTATGAAACTAATCATATTGAGACGGGAGATGCATATTTTGAGGGTATAAAATCATTAGTTAAACTTGGAGAAAAAATTTCCCGTGATTATTATAATATTGACGGCGGCTGTTTTATTCAGCTTTGCGGTTATCCAATTGATATGCAAGATGATTGTTATGGTTACTTGCCTCTTGGCAGAATGGCATATATGACAGGTTGGGTAGCAGCGTATTTTTATCGTCGCTGGAAATTAACAATGGATAAAAAGTTTTTAGTTGATTATGGTTATCCTGCACTTAAAAAATTTGCAATATTTTATGAGAATTTTTTGCATTTGGGTAATGATGGATACTACCATTCATATCCATCTAATCAAGGCGAAAGTGAGTTTAGCAGGGCAGGGGCTTATGACAAAATGCAAGTCCTTATGCATGGAGCATTTGCATTGCATGCAGCAGCAGACGCCGCAAATGTATTAGGACTCGATAAAGAGAGAGCCGAAAAATGGCATGAAATCAGCCAAAAAATTCCGCAAGTTACTTTTATGCTGGAAAGTGGTAATTATCCGGAATTTTCTGCATTTGACGGAGTAGTTCCGCAAGCTGGAGAGCTTCCGGATTTCTTTATTGTCGGTAATAGATTCCATGATGCGTATTTTGGTCAAATGCCTTATAAATTTTCAATTTTTTTGAGGAGTGGTGTGTGGCAAAAAGATACTTGGTATGCTGATTTGTTAAAATTTTTGAAACGTTGGGAACTTCCAAATGGAATGTTGCGAGCGATGACAGTAGCGACACATAATTATCGTGGCGGGTGGACAGAGTCTCTTGGAATTGTTGGTGCATTGGCTGATATGTTGATGTTCAGCATTAATGGAACAGTAAAAATTTTTCAAGGTATTCCCGAAAAACAGAGTGCTTCATTTAAAAATTTAAGAGCTGATGGAGCATTTTTGATCAGTGCAGAAAAAGGAACCAATGAAGTAAAAAGCATTTCTATTTTTGCTGAAGTGGGAGGGACAATTAAAATTGAAAACCCGTGGTTCCCTAAAAAATGTCAAGTTAATTATTCTAACAACAAGCAAGAGATATTTACTGAGCAAATTTTTGTTCTGACAATGGATAAAAATATGAGTGCAGAATTAGCTAAAGGATAATGATTATGGAAAAAGTTTATACTGTCAGAAATTTAAAATATAATATTTACCAGCTCTTATTGGTCGGCTTTATGCTGCTGCTTGCAACTCAAACACTTGGGCTGGTTTGCTACAATTTATTGCCGAATGTTAAACCGATTCTGCTGGATAAAGCAGGGGCAAATGCTCGGCAGATTTCATTAATTTTAGCGACCTTGCCGCAGGCAATCGGATTTTTCCTCTGCCCTTTAATCAGCACAATCAGCGACAAAACCAGAAGTCGAATCGGACGCAGAATGCCTTACTTAATCTATTCTGCTCCGATACTGGCAATTTTGCTGGTGATGATTGCTTATTATCAGGAGATTACTGATTTTATTAATCGGGTTGTGCCGTCATTTGCAAATATTAACGGCGAATTGTGGGTATTGGCAGTTTTGATGCTGGTATTTCAGGTGGTATTCCTTTTTCCGGGATCGGTGGTCTATTATTTGGTTGCGGACGTTATCCCCAAAAACTTTATCGGCCGTTATACTGCGGTAGCGACGATTTGCAGTTCAGCGATCGGGGCAGGGTTTAATTTTTTCCTTCTGAAAGTATCGGTCGAAAATACTAAATTGACCTTTGCAATTATGGGGATATTGTACTTGGCGGTTTACATTTTGCTTTTGCTGACGGTCAAAGAGGGTGAATATCCGCCCGTAAATGATGAAATTGACAGGAGTAAATCATCATTAGTGCGAGGTGTGGAATATTTTACACTCTTTTTCAAGGAGTGTTTCGGGCATCGCATTTATGTATTGTTGTTTTTAAGTACGGGCTTGAATCAGGCATCGAATATTTGCCGCGGGATGTACAATGTGCTTTTTGCGACTAAAGATATCGGCGTGTCGGTTGAACTTTACGGCAAAATTATGGGAATCGGCAGTATAATTGCGATGGTTGCAGTATTTTTTATGGGTAAATTAATGGATAAATTTCACCCGATGTTTCTCTATATTTACGGAGGAATTTTGATTATTATTACCAATATTTTCGGATATTATTTTGTCTATACTCCGCTGACATTCGGAGTTATCGGAATTGTTACGGCTTTGATGTATGCAATTCAGGGTGTGGCAGGTACTCCGTTGCTGGTAAATATGCTTCCCATGGATAAATTCGGTCAATTCGCAAGTGCCAATAGCATGGTCAATTCGGTTGTGGTAATTTTGGGTGCATATTTGGGTGGATATTTAACTGATTTATTCGGCTATCGAGTAATGTTTATCTGGGACTTTGCGGTAACTTCAATTGCGATGACTGCGATGCTTTTGGTCTATCTGCAATGGAAAAAACTCGGAGGGCGAAATTATATTCCGCCTCAAAGAAAAGTTATGGATTAACAGGATATTTTTAGAGGGGGCGATTTATGAAAATAATCAGCGGACTTTTTGATAATATGGTCATGCAGCGGGATGCAAATAATTTCTCGATGCAGAAAATTTGCGGTGAAGCAACTCCGAATAAGACTGTTTTCGTGATTTTACCGAATGGTGAAAAAGAGATTTTGGGCGAAAGTTCAAGTGACGGAAAATTTTGCGGGATTCTCCGAAGTTTAAAAGCAGGTGGTGCGTATCAAATTACTGTAAGTGACGGAGTTACTGAAATAACTTTTTCAAATTTAATGGTCGGCGATGTCTGGATGCTCGCAGGACAATCCAATATGCAGGGAATCGGCAATATGGATCAGGCATTGCCCTCGTCGGACGAGGTCAGAGCATTTTATTTGGATAATCAATGGCGTGTTGCCCAAGACCCTTTGCATAATATGGAAAAAGCTTGTGCGGAGATTCACTGGACGATTAATGGCGGTCATCATGCATTTGATAATGCCCCCGAAGTGCCGATAAAAGGTGTCGGGTCGGGAGTTGCTTTCGGGCAGGCTATGGCGAAAAAAACCGGGGTGCCGCAGGGCTTGATTGCTTCAGCCCACGGCGGAACGAATATGAAACTCTGGAATCCCGAACTGAAAGAGCAAGGCGAAAATTCTCTCTACGGGGCGATGTATGACCGATTTATTATGAATGGGTCAAAAATTGCCGGAGTTTTGTGGTATCAGGGGTGCAGTGATTCTTCGCCGGATGAAAATGTTGAATTATATACTCAAAGGACTTTGGAGTTATTTAGAGCGATGCGTCGTGATTTCGGCGACGAAAAACTCCCGATAGTTTTGGCACAGCTTGCAAGGACGGCGACGGCGTATGATTTTGCTTTGGATAATCGGTGGAGCAAAATTCGGGAGAAGCAGAGATTAATCGGCAATTTGATTGGTAATTGTATCATGGTGTCGACAGTTGATTTGGAGTTGGATGATTCTATCCATTTAAGCGGAAACGCCCAGGCGATTTTAGGTCGGAGAATGGCGGATGCGGCTTGTTTTATCCGTGGAATCGAAAATGAAAATCCCCCGCTCGAAATCGGCAAAATTGAGTATGTTGAAAATAAGAAATACCATGAGTATTTGACAATTATTCAGGTAAAAAATGTAGTAGGGTCTCTCCATAGCGGAGGGTCGCTTGCTGCAACTTTTTCTTTGCATGAAGCAGGAAGTGACAATAAAATAAGCGTCCCCCCCTTTAAATGCAAACTTGAGGGCGACAAAATTATTTTGACATCTTCTTCCACTTTGGGGTGCAAAGTTGCTTATGCTTTCGGCTGCAATGCGATCGGCAATGTTTATGACAATTTGAATCGCCCATTGCCTGCATTCGGGCCACTGTTTTCCCATGATGTTTACAGAAGCACTCCGCTTCTTGCTGAAGTAGAAGTTTCAGAAGCGGTGATGGGCGAGGATAATTTTGAGGCATTGTATGTTGATGAAAATAAACTTGCTTCATTGCAATTCAGCAAAGTAAAAAGTCCGAAAACTTATCTGGAATTTGAGCGTGTTTTGGAGCAGGGTGATTATGTCCGATTCGTCAAATGGCGGTGTTTGTGCAAAAAAGCAGTTAATTGCCGTATTTTATTCGGCAGTGACTCCGATTTTCGGCTTTTCTGTGACGGCAAAGAACTTTTGTCGCAAAAAAATGTTGCCAATCCCGTGATTCCTGATGAGTTTATGAAAGACATTTCACTTGAAGCAGGAGAGCATGAGTTTACAATGGGTTTAAGTGGCAAAGCAGGTAATGCCTGGGGATTTTGTTGCAGATTTGTCGATGTCAATGATATTTTGGACGTCGAAAATGAGGGAAATCAATCGGATAATTTGCCGATATTTATTTAATTAATTTATCAGGAGAGAAAAATGCGTGATATTATTTTGAATGATGTTTGGGATTTTTACTATAATCCGCAAAAGTTTGAAGTCGGCAAAAGTGATTTGCCGGCATTGAAAGAGTATTCGGGAAAAATGGTAATCCCCGGTTATTGGGATGACCATTACGAACTTTTTGACGAAGAGGATTTTTTCGGACTTACTGCCAGATTTAATCCTGATTATCGAAAACCTCATTTCCCAATGGGAAAGTCGCTTACTCCGCATGCGGCAAGTTCATTTATGGTCGGAAGCGGATATTACCGCAAGGAGATTGAACTTGATTTAGCATCGGATGAACGGGCTTTTTTGCAAATCGGGCCTGCAATGTGGGGCTGTGCAGTTTATTGCAACGGCAAATATGCGGGTAATACGACAGGGTATTCAGTCGGATCAACTTATGAGATAACCAAACTCCTTAAAAAGGGCGTTAATGAACTTATCATAATTGTTTGCAACCGCCATGATGACGGCGGTGCATATCACCGACTTGATAAATCCCATGACGGTATTCCGACCGGATGTCGTCCGGGACAGCACCGTGGCTTGGCGGCACAGGGGTATCAATCGGAGCGTGGAGGGATTGGCGGCGGAGTTAAAATTCATGTAACTCAAAAATCTGCTTTTCGGGATTGGTTTGTATCATTTGAAAATCGTAAACTTCACTGGCATTTTGAACTTGCAGGGGGCGAGAGAAAGCGTCTGGAGTATCAAGTTCGTGATGGCGGAAATATACTCGATTCGGGTGAAGTTATCTGCGACCAAAGAGATGTTTTTGATTTTGAATGTGATGTTAAACTTCCTGAATTGTGGAGTGATGAAAATCCGAAACTTTATGACTTTGAAGCAACTTTGTATGATGCAAAAAATAATCTGCTTGACCGTGAAGTAATTAAATACGGTGCAAGGACTTTTACTGCTCGCAATCCGCAATTGCTCCTGAATGATGTGCCGACATTTTTGCGTGGTGTAACCGAGCATTGCTACTTCCCCGAAACTACCAATCCGCATTTTGATAAGGATAAGTACCTTAAAGATTTAGGCGTGCTGAAAAAAGCAGGATTTAATTTTATCCGCTGTCACACTTGGTGTCCGCCTGAACCATTTTATGATGCTTGTGATGAGTTGGGATTTTTGGTGCAAACTGAATTCCCGTCGGTCTATTCATTTGAGGAAGCTGAAGCAATTATTCGCATGATTCGCCGTCACAGTTGTGCGGTAATTTTGTGCGAGGGCAATGAAAAAATTATCGGAGAAGAGGCGATTATCCGCTTGCAGAAAGTTGTTAATATGATGAAAACTCTTGCTCCCGGTATGCTTTTTAACCCTCAAGAGGCAATCAGAGGCATTGAGTATCAACTTCAGGATGGAGCAAATATCGAAATGTATCCATATCCGCATGATGCGGAGAAGTTGGCAAAAGTTTCTGAATTTTCAGATGTTTACGGGGGCTTGTGCTGTTCATACTTCAGCTACGAGCATGATGATTTTCCGGGGACGGAGAAAATGGAAGAACTTTTAAGTGCTTACAAAGGCAAACCGTGTTTGAGCCATGAAATCGGAATTTTGGGCGGATATTTGGATTTTGATTTGGAAAAGCGTTATGAGGATACCTATATCGGAACCGACCTTTTTGTTGCTGCGAGAAAGAATATGCAGAGACACGGGGTGTATCAGAATTGGAAAAAATATTACGAGTATAATACCCTTTTTATCTCCGCACTTCGTAAGCAATTAATTGAAAATCTCCGCAGTTGTCCGAGTATTACAGGATACGATTATTTAGGCGGAATTGATACCCATTGGCACACAATCGGTTATCCGTGCGGATTATTTAATGAGTTTTATGAGGAGAAGTACGGTGAAACTACTGCCGATATACTGCGTTATAATAATGATTCGGTGTTGTTGTGCAGTATGGGGAAATTCCGTAACTACCGGGCAAATGAGGCGTTTTCAGCAAGTTTGAGTTTGTCGCATTACGGGAAAGAGAGTTTGAAAAATTGTCAGGTTAAGTGGCAGTTAGCAATTGACGGTAAAGTTGAGGCGGAAAAAACTATTGAAATCGCTGAAATCGCAAATGGGCAAATCAGTAAATTGACTCAAATTGAGTTTACAGTTCCGAACTTGACGGCTGGGAAAAAGGCAATCTTAAGTGCCGAAGTAGTCACAGAAAAAATTACAGTAAAAAATTGTTGGAATTTGTGGTTCTTTCCGCAAGTTGAAGCAGTTGCAAATTCTGCAAAAATGGTTGATAGATTAAGTGCTGATGAACTCGCTTTTATGGAGCAGGGCGGGGGAGTTTTGTTATTAAATAACTTCCCCGGTGAAACTTTGGCAGAGACTTTCAGACCGCATACTTCAGGCAGAAGTTTGGGACATTCAGGAGGATTTGTTAATCAGCATCCTGTTTGGGAGAAATTTCCGCATGAAAACTTTGCAGATTGGCAGTTTTATGAACTCATGACTAACTCAAAATCATTGGTTACAGATGAAAACATGCCGGAATTTAAGCCGTTATTTGAATTGATTCCGTCATTCAAAATGATTAGACACAAGTCATTGCTTGCCGAATACAAAGTCGGGAAAGGCCGTTTGATTATCTGCGGATTTAATTTGAATAAAAATAATGCGGCATCAGAGTATCTGCTTTACTCGATTCTGCAATATTTAGATAGCGGCAGTTATGCCGATGCTCCAGAGTGGGATCGTATCGACTTGTTGCAAAGAGTTGCTGTCGCTGACGGAACTGCAAAAAAACTCGGCAAAAAAATTGACGCCGGCGGCCGCCCGATTGATGATTAAAGAAAGAAGCAGATTATGACTTTCGGAATTATCGCAATGGTGCTTGTCGGGTGCAGTTGGACATTATGCGGCTATGTCATGGGCAAAGCCCCCAAGAAAAATATTAATGTTTCAAGTTTATTGCTTTTGGGGGCATTAATTGCATTTTTATTTAGTTTGAGTTGTGGCATTTTGACTGTCAGCAAGTTGCCTTCGGCACGAGGAGTTTTGAGTTGTTTTGCCGTGTTGACACTCTGCGGATTGGCAAATTATTTCCAATTAACGCTTATGTCAAAGGCGATGCAGAGAGGGCCTAATGGTATTGTTTGGAGCATCACTCAAGCAGGATTTGTCTGGCCGTTTTTTATGGGGATTGTATTTTTCGGTGTTCATTTAAGTTGGGCGATGATGCTTGGATTTGCAAGTGTGATTGTGTCGCTCATCCTTTTCGGTCTAACCAAAAATGAAACAGGCAAGGGCAAGTGGAAGTTATTGGTATTCAGTGCTTTTTTAGTTACGGGTATCAGTCAGAGTTTAAGTAATTTGCCGTCTTATTTCAGCGAAATGAATCAAGTTTCAAGTGCGTTTCGGACGGCGTTCTGGTCATTGGGACTGATGATTGGAGCGGTAGTGGGTAATGTCAAAAATTTTGGGAATTTTTGGGGTGAATTAAAAAATAGTGCAAAAAGTTTTGAAGTTTGGAAGTACGCTTGTATTTTGCAGCTTTTTGAGTTGATTTGCTCGCTTTTGCTGCTGTATCGGGGCATGGATAGTTTATCTCGGGCAGGGGCAGGTGCGATTGCTTATCCGCTAATGGTTTGCTCGTGTTTGATCTGCTTTGAGGTAATAGCTTTATTGATTTTGCGTGAAAAAAGAACTTTACTGCAAATTATTGCGTTGATTCTTTGTATGCTCGGAGTAGTGGCGTTGTGTAATTAAATTCAGAATTAAAATATTGAGGTGAAAAATGTACGATTTTGATAAGTTGGTTAATCGCAGAGGAATGGGAACTTGTAAGTATCTGGGGGTGGATGAAAATATTTTGCCGATGACTATCGCCGATATGGAATTTCTGCCTCCCCCGGAGGTGACGGAAGCAATAGCAAAAAGGGCGAAAATTGGAAATTACGGCTATACCATGATGACCGATGAAGATTATGAAGCAGTCATGAGTTGGGTGCAGAAAAGACATAATTTCGCCATAAAACGTGAAGAGTTGCTCCCTACTTGCGGAGTGCTTAATACCATGCGATGCAGTATGTATTCATTGACCGAAGCGGGGGACAAGGTAGTGGTAGTTCTGCCATTGCATACACCCTCAATCAAAAGTGCTTCAATGCAGGGACGAATCGCATGCGAAAGTTATATGAAACTTGATGAAGCAGGGGATTATACATTTGATTTTGCTGATTTGGAGCGACATTTTTCCGATGGGGCGAAAGTCCTGATGATGTGTTCGCCTCATAATCCGACAGGCAGGGTCTGGCGAATGGATGAATTAACTAAATTAGCCGAATTGGTGAAAAAATATAATGTTATGGTCATCTCGGATGAGATTCATCGGGATTTAATTTATCGCGGCAGTAAACATATCATGCTTGCTTCATTGCCTGATATGGCAGAGAGGGTAGTAACAGTTTTTTCACCATCTAAAACTTTTAATTTGGGTGGATGCCATATCGGTTCGGCAGTAATCGCCGATGCAGAACTTCGGGAAAGGGTCAGAGCCAAACTTTATGAGTTCGGACATGAGTGTGGACGACCGCCGTTGTTTTCTTTGATTGCCCAGACTGCGGCGTATAAGTACGGAGAAAATTATTTAGATGAAATGCTGGAGTATTTGAGCAGTAATATTGACTTGGCAGAGGAGTATTTTGCTGATTTACCGATAAGTTTCCGCCGTCCGGAGGCATCGTTTTTGCTTTGGGTAGATTGCCGAAAGTTGAATCTGAATACGGCAGAGCTGGGCAAAGTTTTGCAAGAGGCGGGAATTTCTGCTGATCCGGGTCACTATTATGACACCTATAAAATTAATGATTATCACGGATTGCAGCATCATTTTCGTCTGGCAATCGGCATGCCGAAAGCTCTTTTAGAGCCGGCACTTGAGCGACTTCGGAAGAGATTTTTGAACTTTTAAGATTTATAAAAAACGAGTGCATGCGATAAAAAGCGATAAATATTCAGAAAAAAGTTAAAAAAATTATAAAAAAAACTTGCAATTTGCCAAAAGTGGTCTATATTAAAGGACATAAAGAAATGTGGCGGGATAGCTCAGTCGGTAGAGCAAAGGACTGAAAATCCTTGTGTCCCCGGTTCGATCCCGGGTCCGGCCACCATTTTTTTTGCCTTTTTTCCAAAGGCAAAAAAAACATGAAGCCTGAAAAGGCTTTCGCTTCATGGTGCGACAAGCACCGCTTCATAATCCATAGGATTGCTTCATGCACCGCAAGGTGTGCTTCATAATACCGCCTTTTCAGATGAAGCATTGTTTTACTATCGTTCCACAATATGAAGCATCGTCCGCTTCGCTCCCGATATGAAGCGTGCCAATCGGCATATTTTTTGATAATCTACGCCAGTCAAACCTACTGGCTTTTTTCGTTTTCAATTCTCTGTTTGGAGAATTGAGAGAACAGGGGAACGCCATAAAGCAGCCAAAATTCTCCGTTTTGCCTTTCCCGGGGACACCGCGTTTATGCTCAAAATTGGCTGATTTTTCGCTTTTCAAGAGAAGAAAAAATAAATCCCCAAAGATTTTTCTCTGAATCCAAACTTTCTGATCCTCGTGTCTCCGTGTGAATGGTTGGTAATCACGCATTTACAAGATTGGAAAATAGTTTGAGATTTGATTATAAATATTTATAGGATTTTGTGAAGTGTTTTTTGGATTTTGGGGATGAAAAAAGCGGTGCCGTTAAAAACGGTACCGCTTGTGTTTTTTATTGCAAGATTAATCAAAAAGGTCTTTGCCGAAGTTTACAAAAACCATTACCGGAAGTAAACCGCCCTTATTAATATTTACCAGACCAAGCTGGAAGGTCGCATTATTTTGTCCATTATTCAAAAAACCAATCTGTACGCCATTTTCTTTCGCCTGATTATAGAAGCCCCACTGGAACGCAAAGTCCCCATGCTGGCCGTCCTGGACGTTGATAAAGGCAAGCTGGACTCCCTCTAAAGATTTAGCATAGTTATAGCCGAGCCAAGCAAACTGGAACCCGGTTACCTTGTCCTGATCATTTCCGCAGATTGCCAATGAAGCACCTTCCATATCGCCGCTGGCAATTACCGGAATACCAAGTGCCAAGCCCTCAACATTGGTTTTAGCGATGTTTGCAGGTGCATCAAACCAGAAACCGCAGGCAAATGATTCATCTGCTTTTACGAAACTTACTGCAGCAAAAACCGCAATAACAGCAACTAAAAATTTTTTCATTTTATATCCTTTCATTTTATTATTTTTTTTGTCGGGAGCAACCTCGCCCCTCTCCTTACATAACTTATAGCAAATTTTGCAAAAATCAAGCGTAAAAGTTAAATTTTTTCGTAAAAATGCAATAAAAACGGATTTTACGAAAAATAATAATTCTCTATGTAGGGAAAAAAGGGATTGCTGCAATTTTTGCCGCAATCCCTAAAAAATATCTATAATAGATTAATAACGCTTTTGCTTGCTTCTTGCCAGAACTCTCAAGCGAAGTGCATTCAAGCGGATAAAGCCGGTTGCATCTTTGTGATCGTATGAATCACCGTCTTCAAATGAAGCAATCGCATCATCGTACAAGCTGTATTCTGAACGGCGTCCGGTTACATGGCAAGCTCCTTTGAAAAGTTTTACTCGGACATCACCGGTAACAAATTTCTGGCTTTCAGTAATCATAACCTGGAGCATTTCACGCTCCGGTGCGTACCAGAAACCATTGTAAATCATATCCGCATAGCGGGGAATCAAACTGTCACGCAAGTGCATAACTTCACGGTCAAGTGTGATTTCCTCCAAGCCTCTGTGAGCTGCCTGCAAAATTGTGCCTGCCGGAGTTTCATAAACACCGCGAGACTTCATACCGACGAAACGGTTTTCAACGATGTCAACACGACCGACAGCGTGTTTTTTGCCCATTTCATTGAGTTTTCTCATCAAGTTAGCGGGAGAGAGTTTTTCGCCGTTAACTGCTACGGGAATACCCTTTTCAAAGGTGATGATTACATCTTCCGGAGCATCGGCGGCTTTGCTCAAAGGCTCAGTCATAACGCTGATGTCTTCAGGAAGTTCATTCCAGGGATCTTCCAAAATACCGCCCTCAAAAGAGATGTGAAGCAGGTTTCTATCCATACTGTAAGGCTTTTTAGCTGAAACACTTACGGGGATGTTGTTTGCTTTGGCATATTCCATCATGTCGAGGCGTCCGGTGAATTTCCAATTCGGATCACGCCATGCGGCGATAACTTTGATTGAGGGGTCAATCGCATTTGCATTGAGTTCGAAACGGATCTGGTCATTTCCTTTACCGGTAGCACCGTGGCAAATTGCATCAGCACCCTCGGCTTTAGCGACTTCGACCAAGCGTTTAGCAATCAAAGGACGAGCGATAGAGGTTCCGAGCAGGTAATTAGCTTCGTAAATGGCTTCGCCCTGCAGCATCGGGAAGATAAAATCACGAGCAAATTCTTCATTAAGGTCGTCAATGATGCACTTGCTGGCACCGGTGGCAATGGCTTTTTCTTCCAAGCCAGCGAGTTCTTCCTGCTGACCGACATCTGCACAGTAGCAGATAACTTCTGCATTGTAGGTTTCTTTTACCCACTTGACGATTACGGAAGTATCCAAACCGCCTGAATAAGCAACAACAACTTTCATTTTTTTGAATCCTTTATGTAAAGTTAAACATTATAAAATTAACAACTTAAATAATGTATCATAAATTTTGACTTTTTCAAATAAAAAATTAACTTTTTTGACCGTATATCATAAAAAATTCATAAATATTCTATAAAATAGGGCGGCATGGAGGCAAAATATTAAAAATTAAAAATTCAGAATTAAGAATTATCCTCCTTCGCCAAAGGCTATGGAGGACAGGGGAATTATAAATTACGGCAGGTGTTGTTCTTTTTTATTTTATTGCCAGATTTTAAGAAACTGGAGGGTTTTTAAGGCGTCGAAGTAATAGTATTTAAATTGGTTGGATAGTTTTTCCGTCGGATAATTTTTTAAGACTTTACCCCACAAAATCGGGAAATTATGGGTGATTAAAAACTCTTTTGTTTCTGCTGTTTGAAGTTTAAGGAATAACTCAACGGAAGTTAAATTTTCATTCGTTGCTGAAGCAAGCAGTTTTTTTAACTCCCGAATTGCCTTGTTGCCGAAGTGCGGGTAGTTTTTGCCGTTAATAATTTCTTCCACCGCAATTCCGGTTCCGAATGCAACTCTTTTGGAAATTCTCGGTGATGGGTGGACGGTGATTATTCGTGTGAAATCGATCCGCCCGATTTTGGCAACTGCTTCGAGGAAATAAAAGTCTTCGCCCGCCCGCTCTTTCCGCATGCCGCCGGAACGGATATAACTTGATACTCTTACCGCAAAAGCTGAACCGACACTTTTGTAGGCAAATGGAGAATCGGCTTCCTGCAAGGCAAGATAGTATTTTTCCAGATATTCTTCGTAATGGCGAATTGCTTTTTCGATTTTTTCATCGTTGCTTTTTTGGTGGACGACCTCAAAAGCGGCGGCATCGGTTTTGGGATTTTCCTTGAAAAATTTTGAAATTTTGTTAAAGTAATCATTCTCGACTATTGTATCGCCGTCCAAGCTGATAATTATGGAATTTTTAGCCATTGAATAATCGGGAGAAATTTCTTTGATTATTGAATCCATGCCGATTTTTCTTGCTTCTCCGACAGCGTAACGCAGAGGTTTCTGAACGTCGATAATTGACAGATTTAATTCAGGGTAGGGGAATGGGCTGTGCCGTAACTTATCAAGCAACTTCAAATTGTCGTCGATATAATTTTGCGGTGTTTTAGCATTGTGGTTAAAAACCAAAAGCACCAAAACTTTTTCGGCAAAATTTCTCTGTGCTTCATTCAGTTTCTCCAATGTCTGCCAAATAAATTCAGATTCGCCGAGAATCGGAATGACTACGCCCAAATGAAAAAATCCATCAGATGATGAATTGATTTTTTCAATTAAATCTGACGGATTTTTTTTAAGGTATTTTTGGAAATCAAACTTATTCAAGTTAAATTATTCCTTTTCAACCAATTCTTTGTGCAAAGCGATTTGAGCTTTTTCAAAGTCGGCTCTCTCGATGATAAACTGCATATTTACCTGACGCATACACTGGTCAAGTGCGAGAATATTGATGTCCGCATCAGCCAATGCCTTTGCCGCACGAGAGAGGAATCCCGGAATCTTCATATTAGTACCGATTACGGCGATGATTGCCACACGGTGAAGTCTGATTGATGCACCGGGGAACTCTTTCTCCATAAGTTTCAGGCAGGTCGGGAGATTTTTAGACTTGTCAGAAACGTAGTGGGTAATGGTATTAGCATTGGTGTTTTTAGCAATGTAGCTAATTTGATTATCGTTAAAAGCTGACATTAAGCGGAAGTCATAACCTGCCGCTCCGACCATTTCCGGGTCGTGAACTTCAATAGCAACAATGTCATTGCGACCGCAAATCATATCGACTTTGGGATTCGGAGAGACAAAATTAGTGCTGATCAAAGTTCCCGGGTGTTCCGGATCAAAAGCATTTTTTACTCTAATCGGAATGTTTTTAAGTTCCATTTCTTTAGATGCTTTGGGGTGGATTGCCTCCATTGCCATATCGGCGAGCTGGTCAGCGACATCGAAGTTAGTCTGTCCGATGATTTTGACATTATTAACGCCCATAAGTTTCGGGTCGCCGGTTGAGAGGTGAAATTCCTTGTGGATGATACCCTCTTTGGCATCGGTAACTTTGGCAACCTTGCTGAAAGTAATTTCGCTGTAACCGCGATCATAGCGTTTCATAATTCCCTCGGCACACTTGACGTAACCTGTAACAATCGGCATGGTATTTGAAAAATCAATTTTCGCAAGGTG
This sequence comes from Lentisphaeria bacterium, assembly GCA_017456285.1. Classification (GTDB taxonomy): domain Bacteria; phylum Verrucomicrobiota; class Lentisphaeria; order Victivallales; family Victivallaceae; genus RGIG5270. Next base: position 52,782 of record JAFTJQ010000004.1, on the reverse strand, counting down.
TTTCTCAATCATCTGCTCAATTGAGTGGCTCTCGTGATCCTGCCAACCGCTTAAATCAACAAAAACTGCATTAACTCCGTGTTTTTTGAGAATTTCAACCGAGTTAAAAGCACTGTGGGCTTCGCCGACGGCACTTAAAAATTCACGGCTCGCAGGGAGATAATCAGCAGGTTTGAAGTGACCGAAACTGCGTAATTCCATCAAGTGAAGCAAGCACTCTTTGATCCCCTGAATACGCTCATTGACGAAATTATCAGCAACATCGGTATCAAGTCCGAGTGACTTAAAGGAGTGGTTGAGTTCAATCATTTTGCAGCGGGTCTCTTCGAGTTTGGTAATCCAAGCACTATTACCCTCGGCAAATTTGCCGTAAACTCCGGGTTCACCGGTTTTTTTGTCCTCAAGAAGCAAATTGGTGATACCGCCGTAAGCACTGACGATAAAGATACGATTATAGATACCTTTTTTCTTCTGACTTTCACTTAAAAGGATATTGTCCATAAGTTCGCCGAAGCGAGTCATGGAAGTTCCTCCGATTTTTTCAACTGTATGGTTACCCATTTGACACACTCCTAAATAAGTTATTAAATATCTTCAATACGCAAAAGTTTTACTTTGTCCAGCGATGATGAGAGATTTTCGATAGCAGTTACAGCTTTTTGGACAGCTTTTTCCTGGGCTATGCTGGTAAAAAGAATAACTGAGACAGATTTTTTATTGCAATCGTTATTTTCATGCTGAATCAAACTTGAAATATTGATGTTGTTCTCTGCGAGGATTGCAGTGATTTGAGCCATAACACCGGGGGTGTCCTCGACAGTTAAACGCAAGTAGTAACGAGATTTGATCTCATCCATCGGCACAAGCCGATTAAAAAGTTTGCTCTCGGTAAAGCATTTGACGCGACCAATTGAATTTGAAGCAATGTTGCGTGCAACATCGACGATGTCTGAAACAACTGCACTCGCAGTCGCTTTTCTGCCTGCTCCACGACCGTAGAAAAGTGTTTCGCCGACAGTATCGCCGTCAACCATAACGCCATTGAAAACCTCGTGGATATTGGCAATCATCGCTGTTTTCGGAACTAAAGTCGGGTGAACTCGCAACTCAACATTGCCGTCAGTGTTTTTGATAATTGCAAGCAACTTAATTCTATAACCGAGTTCATCTGCACACTTCAAGTCAAAAAGGCTGATGTCACGGATGCCTGAAACATGCAATGGCTCCATGCCGAACCATTCGCCGAAAGCAAGTGCACTCAAAATTGCTGTTTTATGTGCAGTATCAAATCCGTCAATATCCAATGACGGTTCAGCTTCGGCGTAACCGAGTTTCTGGGCATCTTTCAAAACCGGTTCGAAGTCCACTCCCTCACGCTCCATGCGGGTAAGGATATAGTTGCAGGTGCCGTTCATAATACCGTAAATGCGGTTGATTTTGTTACCGACTAAACCCTCACGAAGTGACTTGATAATCGGAATACCGCCTGCTACGCTTGCTTCGTAAAAGACATCGACATTATTTTTCGCCGCACATTCAAAAATTTCTTTGCCGTGAATTGCCAGAAGTGCTTTATTGGCAGTAACGACATGTTTTTTTGCTTCAAGTGCCTGCAAAATGAATTTTTTAGCAATAGTTGTACCGCCGATTAATTCAACGACAATATCACATTCATTGATAAGTGAATTTGTATCAGTAGTTAAAACGCCGTCGGGAATTTTTACTCCGCGGTCAGTTGTAATGTCCAAGTCTGCAACTTTGTGCAATTTAACATTAATCCCGGTTCTGCCGGAGATAACGTCATGATTATTCACCAAATTTTCGGCTACGCCGGCACCGACAGTACCGAATCCGATAATACCAACTTTAATTTCTTTCACTTGAGTTACCTCACTATTAAAAATTTACAAAAAATAAAATATCATAATAATATACAGCATAAATTCGCTTTGTCAAATTCTCATTGATAAATTTTAGTAATAAAAATTAGATATATGATGAGGTAGAGACAAACTAATATTTTATTTGCCGAAGAATCCAGAAAAAATCGTGTGTATTTGCATGAGAATAAGGTGTGGAGCTTTGCTCCACAAAAAATATGCTGGATGCTTCGCATGATAGTCATCACGCTCTGCATGACGAGTTTTCATTCTGCCACCATGGTATAAACTTACAACGTCATTCAGAGCGAAGCGAAGAATCCAGAAAAAAAGAGCATGAAATTTCAAAAAATCTCATGCTCTTAAAAATATTATGCTATTTCAAAATTAATTAGCAGCCAATGTCTGCAAATCAGTTTTGCCGGCTACATAATATTGGAAATTCTCATTGTAGTCATCATCATCCAAAGCCGCTCTTACAGCTTTAGCATCCATTGATTCAACGTGACCATCTGACCAGCCAATATTATTTCTTTCGCCATGCTGAAATGTTGCACAATTAAGATTACTTAAGCGCCATTCCCAGCATTGAGTGCCGCTGTCAGAGCGAGAGTCAGCCATAATCATTTTAGCATTTTTCAGATTGTAAATATTAATCATACCGCAGTCATCGCTTTCGCCAGCCGGGAATGTGAATGCACTTGTGCCCAAATACGGAGCCCATATGCTAACAACTCTCGGCATACCAAAAATATTCTGACGTTCTGTGTTAGTATCATCTGTTTTAATATCTCTGGCAGGCAAAGAAGGACAACGAGCACTTAACAAGTTTTCCATATAACCAGCCTGTTTCAAGCGATTGAACCAAGTGCAGTTTTTGGGGGCAAGATCTCTTGAACGAAGAATCATTGTACCATTATAATCCTGGCAATAGATATTGACAGCGAGCAAGCACTGTTTCTGGTTGTTGGTACAAGAAATTGAACGGGCTTTTTCACGAGCTTTGTTGAGGGCAGGAAGCAACATTCCAGCCAAGATTGCAATAATTGCAATGACAACCAACAACTCAATGAGGGTGAATTTGAATAAATTTTTCATAATTTTCCTTTCATTTATTCTTTTTTTTATTGTTTTTGTTATTTTTCACAAGACTTGAAGTGATAGTTATTACTTCAATCAAGGTGAAGTTACTAATAGTATAGCACAAGATTTTAAATTGTCAATAGTTTATGGGAAAATTTTTGAAAAAAATAATACAGATGTATGGATGTATGGACGCATCCATGCATCCAATTTTATTTTTTATAAAAATTTTTCTATCGCGGTTGCTTTTTTGTTTTTTGAATTTATATTATTTCAGAACTTAAACAAAGGAGATTTAACTATGAGAAAAAATTTCGGAGTGAAAAGTTGGCTCTATCCGATGCCGGTTTTAATTGTCGGTACTTATGATGAGAATGGTAATGCAGATGCCATGAATGCTGCTTGGGGCGGTATTCATGATACCAATCAAATCGGAGTGTGTATTGACCCATCGCACAAAACTGCTGAGAATTTGCAGAAAACAGGAGAATTTACCGTAAGTATCGGTACTTTTGACAAGGTGGCAGAGTGTGATTATGTCGGGATTGTTTCTGCTAAAGATGAGCCTGAAAAACTCAAAAAGGCAAATTTAACTCCTGAAAAATCGGAATTTGTCAATGCCCCGATTTTCAAGGAATTGCCGATGACCTTGGAGTGTCGCTTAATTAGTTATGACAATAGTTGCGGTTGTGCGGTTGGAGAGATTATCAATATCAGCGTTGACGACTCCGTTTTGGATGAAAACGGCAAAATTGATCCTGCGAAGTTACAACCGATTTGCTTCGATCCCGTAAATCTCAACTATATAAAACTCGGTGAAGTTGTCGGCAAGGCTTTTGCTGTCGGTAAATCACTTGTCAAGTAATTTGTTGCTTAAAAAAATAAGGGGTGCTGTTTCAAAATGTAACAGCACCCATTTTTATGCTATAAAAAATTAATTATTCGCCGATGATTTTAATTAAAACCCTTTTGTTGCGTTTCCCATCAAACTCACCGTAAAAAACTTGCTCCCATGGACCGAGGTCAAGTCTGCCGTTAGTGATTGCTACTGTGACTTCACGCCCCATGATTTGCCGTTTCAAATGGGCGTCGGCATTATCTTCGTAGCCGTTGTGGTTGTATTGGCTGTAGGGTTTTTCCGGAGCGAGTTTCTCAAGCCATACTTCAAAGTCATGGTGCAACCCTGATTCATCGTCGTTGATAAAAACGCTGGCGGTAATGTGCATGGCATTGCAGAGAAGTAAACCCTCACGAATCCCCGACGCCTGAATTGCCTCATTGAGTTCAGGTGTTATGTTGATAAAAGCCCGACGGCTGTTGGTATTAAAATATAACTCTTTTCGATAACTTTTCATTTTGCTTCGCCTATTTTATTTCAGGTTGATATTTTTGCGTTGGTAAGCCGGAATATCCAAGTCGACACCCTCGTGGTAATTTATATTGGTTTTTTCAAAAATTCCACGTTCATTGAAAACTAAGTCCAAACTTGCCTGCCCATTATCTTTATCGTTTCTGCGTTTTTTAGATGACGGAGTAGTGGGGATTTGTTGGGTGAAAATTTTATCCTCCATTGCTGACTTGTCGAATTTGATTGCAATTACAGAGAGCATAATTGATTCTCCGAAATCCTCATTGGTACTGAAATTAACCGCTAAATTAGTATTTTCTCCGACGAAGGAATTAACTTTCTCAAGCAAATATTTGGTATCTGCCGCACCGAGGGAGTTTCCGCCGATAAGTGATACAATAAGGGCATCGGCTTCTTGTAATTTATCCAAACCGCCGAGCAAGGGCGACATAAGCATTTTCTCTAACGCCCGATTGAATCGGTTTTCGCCGTCTTTCGCAGACGCAGTACCGATCCCGATAGCGGCAAAATGTTTCTTTTGGGCTACAATTTCCAATAAATCAGCATAGTTCGCCGCTAAAAGATTGCCACCCGAAAAGCAAAGTGCTAAAGCCAGCAGTGATTTTGCCACCTCGATATTTGATAGTTCAAATGCTTCATTGAGGGTGCAATTGGAATCCAATTTAGAGAAAAGCAGATCATTAGGAATTGTGATAATTACATTGTTTCTTTCGTGGATTTCAGATTTCAAAATATTTTCAGCCGCCCGATTTTTAGCGGGCCCCTCCATTACAAACGGCAAGGTAAGGACAAAAATTGCAGGAATTTTCATTTTAGATAGTTCGCTTGCGATAATTGAAACTCCGCCTGAAGCCGTCCCACGACCGAGACCGCCTGCAAAAAACAGTAGATCATACCCGCCCAAAAATTGATTTAATTTGCTTCGCTCATGACTGAAAACTCGACCTCCTGCGGTCATATCTCCGCCGCAGCCATTGCCCTGACGCCAATCATTACCTAAAAGCAACTTATTTGTTTCGGTAATCGGAGATTGCTGCAATGATTCCTTATCTGTATCAATTGCCATCAGCGTGAAGTGCTGTGCCTGCCTCAAATTATGCAGGGTGCTGACAATATTAATTCCGGCTTTTCCGATACCGACAATACCGATTTTTTTATCGCTCATAATTTTACAGAATCCTTTACTTTTGAGAACATTTGAATGAATTTATCTACAGCAATAGTTACGGGATTGTGGTTTTTATTCGGCAGTTTACTCCGCATGCTGTAGGCATGTGCCATTTTTAATAATCCGTAAGTTGTGCCGTATTGCGGAGTTGACAAGTTCCCGATATTCCCGGTCATCCCGATCGCCCGTCCGGTTCGGCAATTGCAGTCAAAGGTGTTGCGGAAAATTTCATGGTTGCGGCTGAGTAATGCACCGCCGCCGATTAAAATACCGCCTGCCTCAATATCGCAGTGGGCATTGTTGCGGTAAATTTGAATTTTCATTAACTCAAAAATTTCCTGCAATCTGGCATTGACAATTAATTCAATTGTGTGGCTCGGAATTCGATATTTTGTTCGGTTAATTTCATACTCCCAGAATGTTTCATTGCTTTTCAGAAGTTGCTCCAATTGACCGCTTTCAACCAAATTGCGGCAGATCGACATCGGTAACTTCAAGCCGAGCGAGAGGTCGTTAATTACATGATCCATGCCCAGTGGTAATACCCCTGCGGCAGTAATTATATAATTATTGACAACCACAAATTCGGTAGTTCCTGCACCTAAATCGATAAAAATTGAACCGTTTTTTCGTTCGCTTTCAGACAAACAGCCGTACAAACCGCAGATTCCGCTGAAAATATAATCCACATTGTTTTCTTCAATGCCCAAATCTGCCATCAGGTGTTTAGTGTTTTTTAATTCATTTACGCCGACGAATTGCAAAAGCGTATGTACATCAAGTTTATTTGCTGATTGCCCGATCGGGGCGGCGGTTTTTTTTGAATTATTAATAACTGAGTACGACTCAAATGTGCCTAAGTGGCTTTTATTTTCAGGCATATTAAAACGTTCCGCATTTTCCAGAGCTTCATTGTAATCATCTTCCGTAATTCGCTGGTCAGCATTTTTGATAGTTACTGAACCGACACTCGGAATGAAACTCATGGTAGTACCGCTGATATTTACGGTAGTTATAGAACTTTCATTAATTGAAATATTTGCCATTTGCTCTGCATCATTGAGAGCCAATGTGAGCTGATTCATCAATAATTCCATATCGAGGATGTCACCTTTTAATACCGATCCGTCGGATTTTGCTTCGCCGAAACCGATAATCTCCAGTTCGTCGTTGGAGCGTGACAAGCCGAAAAGCACACAGCATTTATTTGAGCCGATGTCCAAAGTTCCGACAAAATTTTCTCGGATTTTTGCCATTATTTACCTCACTAAAAAAACGTCTTGCCAAGTTAGAATTTCAAAATAACTGCCATAACTTCGAGAATATCATCCCCGATATTTGCCAGAGAGTGTCCGGCATTTGAAGTCAGAGCAGAGTCTCCGCTTTTGAGGATGCAGGTATCTTTGCCGTCAAAAAATTCGGCAGTTCCTTTGATTATATGGAAAACTTCTTCTTCACCGAAATGCTCATGGAATCCGATTGATACCCCCGGCTCCAAAGTTAATTTAGCAAGCAATCTCGGAGATGATTTTAAGTCATTTTGATAGTCAAAAAGGTGTTCAATTTTTACATTGCCATTACCGCCACGCATATTCTCACGGATTTCAAATTTGTAGGACTGGTCTCGTTTAATCATTTTTTATCTCTCCTGATTTATTAAGTTGTATGTCAATATCAAAAAACTTTTCAAAATTTTCCGCTAAATAACTTATGGCGGCGATGTAGGATTTTATCTCCTGACGAGAACCGCAAATGCTTACAGCACCTGCTTTTTTGCCGTCAGCTGTCGGCACATTCATATTGCCGAATGCCAGAAATCCGTTTTTCTGCAAATCGGAAATCGGCGAGATGAACATCTCGGCATTTTTCATCATCGATAAGCCCATGTTGCCCAGATATTCTGAAACGGATTCTTTGAAAAAATCCCTTGCCAAATAATAAAATATCGGATGCACTCTGGAGTAAAGTTCCAGCATCTCATAACTCTCGCTGTTGCCCAATCTCGTGTCTGTCAGGCGGCGATTAAATTCCCTTTGATAACGCAGAAAGCCTGCAAATTTATCGTTGGTGTCAAAATATTTAGCGGGGCGAATTAAAAGCACACTCAATTCTCGCTCATCTGCGAAGCGAACCCCTTGCTCAATGTCAATCGGAAACAGAACTTTGGCATTGCGGAAACTCTCGGATTGGGCAAGACCCCAGATAATTAAACTAGCAATACTGGCTTCACCATTCATTGCTTGTCGATAGTTTTCATTTAAAAATTTCCTGAAATTCAGCAATTTAGAGAAATCAACAAACATTCTGGCTCGAAAAATTTTGCCGCCGCTGTAATAAATTTCAGGAGAACTGTCGTGGTTTGTTAAGTTCGGATAGACCAATTCTTCGGTGTACCCCCAACGTTTTTTTAACTCCTCCAGCAGCTCCTGCATCGGCATGCCGTCAACCGGGACATGATGGTATTGCACCCATAAATCTGCACTTTGCAGATCGGGGGTGAATCGGACGATCATATTAAGCAACCCCCAGCCGGGGTGGCGATATTTTTTCACATTCGGAGCGGCGAATTTTTTCCGCATAAATTTCGGATTGTTCCGATCCGGAAGTATTTCAAAGGTGATAAATGTTGCCGTAAGTACCCGTTCAATTAACTCCTTTAAGTCAAGTTTGGCATTGAAACTTAACGCACGTCGGCGTAAGTACCAGCGTTTGAGGTGAGAGGTCATTTTGCGGGCAATGCTATTGACCTTTTTCCTTTTTAGTTTGTTGTAGTAGTAGATGAAGTGGGTGAAAAACATCTCCATATCAGTTGGCGATAAACTGTCAAAACTTGCTCTGGCACTATCAAAATGCGGAGTAAGTTTAATTAATTCGCCATTTTCATCAAAGGTTGTTTCGATAATATCGGTAACATTAAGTTTTTTTCTTTTCAAGTGAAAAAGTGTCGGTTCAATCGCCCAATGCAAGTTGCTTTTGTGCTGTAGATAGTCACGCATTCTGCTGATAAAAAGTGTTTTAGCATCATCTATGGTCGGGGGGATGTTGTTGGGGTCAAGGTAATACTTTAAATTAAATGAACCGAGAGTGAACTTCGATTCCTCATTTTGTAAGAAAATTCCCGTTGCTTTTCGCCAGCCGTTATCACTGGCTTTCAGACCGCATTTTTTGAGCAGTTGGATGAATTTTAGGAAAAGCAAAATAACCATTGATCCGAATGACCAATTTTCAATTAAATTCCGCATGTGAAGTTGCTGTTTGGAGATATTGTCAAAGTTATCATTCTCATGTTTTTCTGATTTCTGTTTTTCGCATTGATTATCTGCAACAGCGATTGATTTACTTACAAATTTGTGAATGTTTTTTGCAGTTTTCTCCGGTGCCTCCAAAATCGACAAGTGACCGCAACTATTGATAATTTTAAGTTCAGAATTTTCGATTTGTTTTTGCAGTTTTCTGCCATTGTCCGGCGAAGTAATTTTGTCGTTATTCCCGGAAATAATCAGACACGGGATATTGATTTTTTCGATAATTTTTGATAAGTTTTTGTGGTTGAAATTTGTAATTTTTTTTGCTTCTCTAATCAGAAACTCCTTTGCTCCGTCCTGTTGTAAACAGTCGGCATAAATTTTTGTAAAATCGGCGGAAATGGATTTCTCACTTGAGAATAATTCCTTCAGCATAATATAGGCACAAATATCTTCGCTGGCGAATCTGACCAGCGGATTATTTTCATTGTAATTTGCCAAAGTGCGGCAAAAATCTCCGTCGCCCGAAAAACCGATTAGAGGATTAATAAAAATCAGGTGTTCGATATTGATGTTATTCGGGAGTTGCTCCGCAATTTTTAAACTCTCCGCACACCCGTTTGAATGTGCAACAATTGAGAATTTTTTTAGTTCGAGTCCCTTTATAACTTGCAGAAAAATTTCCGCCTGATTGAGGCGAAATTTCTCGTTTTTGAAATCAAATTCCACCCGAATAATGCGATATTCGGGTGGAATAAAATTACAAAAATACTCCCAAGCAGCAGAGCATGAAGCAAATCCCGGTACCACTAAAAGAATCTGTGAACCGATTTTGCTGTCAAAATATGCAATTTTCAGTTTTTCAGATTCCCCCGGCAGGGTAATTTCTAAAGTTGAATCAACTTGCCTCACTTCATACTCCATTATGGGTAAAAGCCGCTTATTTCAGATTGATAATGCTTTTGTCATAGCCTTCCGGAGCTTTGAAGCCGAGAAGTTCAATGCAAGTTGCACCAAGTGAACTGATTCCCAAATTTTCATTGAGTGTGAGTTCATAATCATTCTGATAATCTGCATCAAAAATAATGCAGGGAACTTTGTTAAGTGAGTGACTGGTTTTACGAGCTGCCTGACCATCGCCGTCAACTACGAGATTACCTTTTTTGTCATGTTCAAGCATATCATCCGCATTGCCGTGGTCAGCACTGATAACGAGGATACCACCTGCTTTTTCGACTGCTTCACGAATGCGTTTGACGCAAATATCAACTGCACCCATAGCAACCAAAACCGCCTGATAATCACCGGTATGTCCGACCATATCACCATTAGCGAGATTGAGGCGAATCATATCATATTTGCCGCTTGCAATTGCACTTACAACCTCATCGGTAATTTCCGCCGCTTTCATCCACGGACGCTGTTCGAAAGGAACGATGTCGGATTTGATTTCAACGTAATCTTCGAGAGTATCATTGAACTTGCCTGATTTATTTCCATTGAAGAAATAGGTAACGTGTCCGAATTTCTGGGTTTCGCTGATTGCCAATTGTTTCATATTTGCACTGCACAAATATTCGCCGACGGTGCGGTCGATTTCCGGCGGATTAACGAGGAAAAGTTTCGGCTGATGCAAGTCGCCGTCATACTCCATCATACCTGCATACATCACCGCAGGTCTTACTCCGCGATCGAAGTAGGGGAGATCGTCATTCTCAAAAGCGGCAGTGATTTCCAAAGCTCGGTCACCACGGAAGTTGAAGTAGATAACTGAATCATTGTCATTCATTTTGCCGACCGGGTTTACGCCGTCTTCGCTGATAACGAAAGCAGGAAGATCTTGATCGATTGCACCAGTACGCTCACGCAAAGTTTTGATTGCTTCTTCAGCACTTGTGAACATTTCGCCGTTGCCGTGAACGTGAATTTCCCAGCCCTGACGAACCATATCCCAGTTAGCACCGTATCTATCCATGGTAATAACCATGCGACCGCCGCCTGAAGCGATTTTAGCATCGAAGTTTGCATCATTCAAAGATGCTAAAAATTCTTCAAAAGGAACAACATAGTCCAAAGCAGAAGTTTCAGGGACGTCACGACCGTCCAAAAGTGCATGAATACGAACCTTTTTTACTCCGGCATTTTTTGCTTCTGCAACCATTGCTTTGAGGTGATTGATGTTGCTATGGACGTTACCGTCAGAGAAGAGTCCTAAAAAGTGCAAAGTTGAGTTGTTGTCAATTGCATTTTTTACCAATTTTTTCCAAGTTTCGCCCTCGAAAAGTTTTTTAGAAGTGACTGCATCGTCAACAAGTTTCGCCCCTTGAGAGAAAACTCGTCCGCAACCGATAGCATTGTGACCTACTTCACTATTGCCCATATCCGCATCAGAGGGCATGCCGACGGCAGTACCGTGAGCTTTGAGTTGTGTGAAGGGGCAAGTTTTCATCAAGTTGTCAAGTTCGGGGGTGTAAGCATTGAGGACGGCATCGCCGTCCGCATATTTTCCGAAGCCGACTCCGTCCAAAATTGCTAAAACGACGGGACCTTTACGCTTTGAGAAAGCGGGATTTTTTTCTAATTTTAACATTGTATTTTCCTTTTATGGTTAAATATTTTATTAAATTGTTGTATTTTTAATTGACTATTACGCTCTGTGTCCGTCAACTTTGGCAGCGATTACACCTTTTTTAGATGTTTTGCAGAAGTTGATAAACTCCATAACTTCTTCTGTATGGGGGAGTTCTTCCTCGATTTTTTTCAACGCATTTGAGGGAGCAAGCATGCTGCGATAGTAAATTCTGAACATTTCTTTGATGTTGTGAATTTGTTCATTGGTGAAGCCGTTGCGTTTCAAACCGACGAGGTTAATCATTTTTACTCCGCCGTTTCTGCCCTCTGCCATCATAAACGGAGGCACATCTTTAGAAAATGCCGAACCGCCTGAAATCATTGCAAATTTGCCGACACGACAGAATTGATGAATTGCTGACAATCCTGAAATAATCGCATTGTCGTGAACTTCACCGTAACCGCCCAATACCGCAGCATTTACAAAAATCACATTGTTACCGATAATACCATTGTGGGCAACGTGTGAACCTGCCATGAACATGCAGTGATTGCCGATTTTGGTAATATTGCCGTTACCGGTGGCAGAGTGAATGGTTGTGCTTTCACGGAAAATATTATCGTTGCCGATTTCGACATAACTGATGTCGGAATCTTTTACGCTGTGGTCTTGAGCTGCTTGACCGATAGCAGAAAATGGGTGAAATACATTGTTTTCACCGATAGTTGTGTAGCCATCGATGTTGCAGTGAGAGATAAGTTTGCAGCCTTTACCGATTTTGACGTGCGGTCCGACATAACACAACGGCCCGATTTCGACGTCATCAGCGATGACAGCCCCTTCAGCGATAACACTTGTTGGATGGATCATTTTTGTACCTCTTTATTTTTGATAGTTTCATTATTAAACTCTTTATAAACAACATTTTTCTCTTTATCGAGAGTGAAAGCATAAATTCTTAAATCAGGATAGAGCGAGACGAGTTTTTTTGCATATTCTTCTCCGCCGATAAAAGTCGCTGTTGAGAAAATATCGGCATCACCTGCAGATTTTGTAACTACGGTTACGCTCAAAACATTTTCAACGGGTCTGCCGTTTTTGACATTCATAATATGCGAATAAGTTTTGTCGCCGATTTTGACGAAACGCTCATAATTTCCGCTGGTTGCCACTGATTCATTTGAGAGAGTGATAACTTTAGCAAAATCGTCTTTTTTGAGTGGATTTCTGATGGCGACAGAGTAATTGTCATAGGGGGGAGTTTTGCCGTAACAGCTGATATTGCCGCCGAGGTTAATCAAAATTCCGTCCAAATTAAACTTCTCTGCACTTTTCATTGCCTTGTCAACTGCGATTCCTTTGGCGATACCGCCCAAATCAAATGCGAAACCTTTTTCGCTAAAAAAGACAGTTTTTGCCTGATCATCAAAAACGACTTTTTCCAATCCGACGAATTTCAAGGCATCGGCAATTTCTTTGTCGCTCGGAACTTTATCCTGCTTGCGGTAAAAACCCCACAAATCCATTAGAACTTTAGCACTTATATCAAAATTGCCATCGCTTATTTCGTATGCCCAGCGTGATTTTTGCAGAATTTCCCAAAGTTCATTGCTGCACTTAAATGGCTTCACATGAGCTTGAGAATTGAGTTGATAAATTTCACTCTTATTATCAAAAATATTGCAGAGAGTCTCTATCCGTTTGAGTTCAGCTAATACAGCATTGCGGGCATTCTCTCTTTTGGCAACATCTTTATCAAAAAAGGTGCAGTCAAAAATCGTTCCCATGATAAAGAATTGCTGGTGCAATGACTCTGCGGTGCTTTCTGAAACAAGTTTAGTTTCTTCCTTGGTCATTGCCGTTTTCGGTTCTTGCTTTGATTGCAAATATCCGATAACGGTGCCGATAATGGCAATAACAAGCAAAATCAGAAAACTCTGTTTTTTACTGAGGACTTTTTGAAAGTCCTCAGGGTAACAGTTCTCGCAATCACCGTCACAGGTTTGACAATTTTGAATTTTCTTTTCCATATTACTTTTAGTTTTTGTTGAGTTTCACAGTTACATTCTCGCCATTGACATCAAAAACTTCTCCGTCTGCAAGTGCTGCGACGAAATTAATTTGAGTTGTCAAAGTTTCTGCTTTGATATAATCTTCAAATTTTTCCAAGTATGACTTATTCTGTGCTTTATCGACAGCGACTTGAATTGTTATTCTATCGGAAACTTCCAACTGGGATTCTTTGCGTAAGTTCTGGAGTTTGCTTACGAACTCACGGGCGAATCCTTCGGCAATTAATTCCTCATTGAGTTGAGTATCAAGAGCGATAGTAATACCATTCTCGGTTGCAACGGTCATACCGGGTTTTTGTTCACGCTGAATTAAAAGGTCTTCTTCGGCGATACTGCATGACGAACCGTCTGCGAAGTTGAGAGTAACTTCTTTGCCGCTTAAGATTGCTGAAATTTCTGCATCGCTGAAGTTCATAATCATTGCAGCGCCTTCTTTCATATTTTTGCCGAGTTTCTTGCCCAAAGTTTTGAAGTTTGCTTTAGCAGAGCGGCTGACCAAATCGGTCTCATCCTGACAGAATTCAACTGCTTTTACGTTAAGTTCTTCTGCTACAATCCAAGCAGTTTCACGGAGCATTTTTGTTGCTTCATTATTGGGGGCAACCAAAATTGCACGAGCGAGCGGCTGGCGAACTTTGAGGTTATTCTGGGTACGGAGGAAGCGACCGAGAGAAACTGCCTGCATGGTGAGTTCCATCTGTTTTTCCAGATAGACATCACGGCAGTCATCGGGAGTCGGATAATCGCACAAGTGTACACTCTCCGGCATTGCTTCTGTACGCAAGTTGCGGTAAATTGCCTCTGTCACATACGGGATAAAGGGTGCCGCAGTTTTGGTAAAAGTTACCAAGCAGTAATAGAGAGTTGCGTATGCTTCCATTTTGTCATTATCGTTCTGGCTTTTCCAGAAACGGCGGCGGCTTCTGCGGATGTACCAGTTAGTCAAATCATCAATGAATTTAGCGAAACGGTTTGCCGCTTTCTGCAAGTTGTAGCGGTCGAGTTCAGTTCTGATTTCCTCAACCATTTGAGAGAGTGAACTCAAAATCCATTTGTCGAGAACGTTATTGACATTGCTCGGCATTTTGTCATCAGTCGGCACGAAATTATCGACATTTGCATAAGTTACAAAGAAACTGTAAGCATTCCACAAGGGAATCATAATGCCGCGGAGAACTTCTTTGACCCCGGCTTCAGAGAATTTTAAGTCTTCGGCACGGACGACCTGCGAACTTAACATGAAAAGTCGCAGAGCATCTGCTCCGTAAGTATTTACCACAAACATCGGGTCGGGGTAGTTTTTCTTGCGTTTAGACATTTTCTGACCGTCCTCTGCAAGTACCAAACCATTTACAACCACATTCTGATACGGCGGTTTGTCAAAAAGTGCGGCGGCTAAAACGACCAAAGTATAGAACCAGCCGCGAGTTTGATCCAAGCCCTCGGCAATGAAGTTTGCAGGGAAGTTTTTCTCAAAGTGCTCTTTATTCTCAAAAGGATAGTGCTGTTGAGCGTAAGGCATTGAACCTGATTCAAACCAGCAGTCAAGCACTTCGGGAATGCGTTTCAACGGAGATTTGCCTGTCGGTGAGGGGATAGTAAGTTTATCGACATAGTGTTTGTGCAAATCGGTAATTTTTTCACCGGTTAAGCGGCTCAATTCCTCGACGCTTCCCACGCAAATAACTTCACCCTCTTCATTTCTCCAAATCGGCAAAGGAGTTCCCCAGTAGCGGTTACGGCTGATTGCCCAATCACGAGCATTCTCAAGCCATTTGCCGAAGCGTCCTTCTTTGATATGGTCAGGAGTCCAGTTAATCTCCTTATTTGCATTAATCATTTTTGCTTTTACCTTGTCAATGTCAACGAACCAAGTTGAAACCGCACGGTAAATCAACGGTACATCATCACGCCAGCAGTGCGGATAATTGTGTTTGATTGTGGCACGATGAACGAGTTTGCCCTCGTTTTTCAAACGTTGAATGATGTCTTTATCGACCTCTTTTACATAACGGCCCTGATAATCAGGAACTTCGGCAGTAAAGCAGCACTGCTCATCAATCGGGCAAACTTCAGTAATGCCGTATTTTTTGCAGGCGGCGGCGTCATCTTCACCGAATCCGGGGGCGGTGTGTACGATACCGGTACCGTCCTCGGTGCTTACGAAGTCCGCTTCGATAATGCGGAAAGCACCGTTGGCACGGTTGTCTTTGAAGTAATTAAAAAGGGGCTCATATTCTCTGCCGACGAGTTCCTTTCCTTTGCCCTCCCAAACGATTTTCGGGAGTTCAGAGTAGTAGGCATTGGCACGAGCTTTTGCCATGATGTAATGCTCGCCATTCTCCTCGGCAAGTTCAACGTAATCAATTTCGGGCCCGACGGTCAAAGCCAAGTTTGAGGGCAGAGTCCAGGGAGTGGTTGTCCAAGCGAGGAAGTAGGTATTTTTAGCTCCGAGAGCTTTGAAGCGAATGGTAATAGCCGGGTCGGTAACTTCCATATAACCCTGATTTGCTTCAAAGTTAGAGAGCGGAGTTGCACAGCGGGGACAGTAGGGGAGAATTTTGTAGCCCTCATAGATTAAGCCCTTGTCCCACAAGGACTTAAATACCCACCAAATTGATTCCATGTAGTTGATATCCATAGTTCTGTAACCATTTCGGAAATCAACCCATCTGCCCATGCGGTTAACGACTTTTTCCCACTCATTGGTGTAGCGAAGCACGATTGAACGGCAGGCTTCATTGAAGTTGTCGATACCGTAATTCTCAATATCTTTCTTGCTTTTAAGTGCAAGTTCTTTTTCCATTTCATTCTCAACCGGTAAACCGTGGCAGTCCCAGCCGAAAGTACGATTGACGTATTTGCCTCTCATGGTCTGATAACGCGGCACGACGTCTTTGATTGTCCCTGCAAGCAAGTGCCCGTAGTGCGGCAACCCTGTTGCAAACGGGGGGCCGTCATAAAAAACATACTCATCGCAGCCTTTGCGATTTTCAAGAGATTTTTTGAAAATGTCATTACTTAACCAGAAGTTAAGAATTTCTTCTTCCTGTTTTGCGAAATTTACGTTGTTGCTAACATCTTTAAACATTTTTCTGTCCTCAAAATTTTTTATATATAAACTTAATAATAATCATTCATTTTTTTTACTACACAATACGTCATATACAATATAACACTTTTTATGAAAAATTCGAATATTTTTTTGAAAAAAAATTGAAAAAATCGCAAAATAATGTATTATATTAATAAAATAGCGATAAAAATTGGAAAAAATTGATTATGGATAGAAAAATTACAATTGTTTTAGATAGACTTAGAAGTGCACATAATGTGGGTAATATTTTCCGAATCGCCGAAGCCCTCGATGCCGAGATAATCGGTTGCTCTTATACTCCGCTGCCGCCGCATGAAAAGTTGAAAAAAACCGCTATGGGCTGTTGTGATACCGTGAAATTTCGGCATGCAGTAAGTTCGGTTGAGGCTATTCGAATGCTTCGGGAAGAAAATTATGCTCAAATTCTGGCGGTTGAAAGCGGCTTTGAAGATACTGAGGCATGGGCGAGAGATTATGAATTTCCTTTGGCGCTGGTTTTCGGTAATGAAGCACTTGGGATTGAAGCGGAAGCAATCAAGTTGTGCGACGGGGTGGTAAGTTTGCCGATGTTCGGGAAAAAGTGTTCAATAAATGTCGGCAATAGCGTTGCCGCAGTTCTCTATGCCGTTGAGGCAAAAAGCAGGAAAAAGTGATAGTATGAAAAATATTAAAAATCAATTTCCGTTAATTCTTTTGATTATCTATCTGCTGGAATTTATTGTGCTTGCAGTGAAGCCCTATAACCGTTTAATCTGGTGTACGGAAAACTTTTTCTCATTGACGATTGTGACGGTTTTGGTAATTTTTTATTTGAAGAATATTAAATTTTCAAATGTTGCATATAGTTTGATAGCGATTTATCTATTTTGCCATACAATCGGCGGACATTACAGTTTTGCGAGAGTACCGTTTGAATTTGTTACTGAATTATTTAATTTTGAGCGGAATAATTTTGACCGCATGTGCCATTTCATGGTCGGTTTTTTTGCCTATCCTGCAATTGAATATTACGAAAAAAATCAACTTATTCGGGGCAGGGGGCTGGCGATTTTTCTGGTGATTGCGGCGATTTTCGGGGTTGCGGGAGTTTTTGAGATAGTTGAGTGGCTTTATGCTGAAGTTGCCGCACCTGAAGCGGGTAATGATTTTTTAGGCAGTCAGGGTGATCAATGGGATGCTCAAAAAGATATTTTGTGTGACGGTATGGGGGCAGTTTTCAGTTGTCTATTGTATTCATTAATCAATCGCCGTCAAAACAAAAATACGATTGAGAGTTGATGAGAAAAAATTAGTTGCAAATATTTTACAAGAATGGAGGAAAAATGTTAGAACCAAAGCACGGAAGTACATATATAGACGAGACCGGAAAAGTTCAGACTATTATTGAACCCAAAACTGATCAAGTTTTTGATACTATTGATAACCTTATTGCCCATTGCTGATTTTGATAAAAACTAAAAAATAAGACATGTTAGATTTTTTAAGATTTTTTAACATGTCTTTTTTTTATGGTTAATTATTTTTATTTTTTGCCATTTCGACATCGTAACCTGTAGTCTGTTTGCCGACTACAAACTTATTGGTGGTTTTTACGCCCTCTTTGGTGGTGTTTTCGGTGGTTTCTACTGATACATTATCCTTTACACAACTAAATGTGCCATAACCAATAGCCCCATAAGGGCAAACAATTCCGAAGCCTTGGACATTGATATTATGTCCGCATCCTGCAACGAAGATTAAACTTGCTGCACCAACGATTGTGAAAATAATTTTTTTCATAATTTCTTATCCTTTCTTGATTATTGTTACTATTCCATGCCACAAGGCAACTAATACGCCGCCGACAATGGTTGATATTACCCCTACCAACATAACTTTGCGGCAGGTTTTCCACGTTTCAGCGAAACTTATTAACTCTCTTGCGGTGTTTTCGCTGATTCCATTCGGGCAATGGTGTTCCTGCATGATTGATACCACTAATTCGGCAATCTCTTTTTTTTCGTTTTCGGTCATGTTTCACACTCCTTTTTATTAAAGGCTTTATACCCGAAAAGTTGGCACAAGATACTGAATAGCACAGCGTAGCACGCAAACTTGAAACTCCGCATTCTCAATGCTGATTTAACCCCATTAACTGCGAAGCGGATATTGGCGATTGAAAAAGTCCAATAACTGCCGCCGATAGCGTATTCAATATCATGCACGCAAGCACTTAATTCAAAGACAAAAAACAGTTTGGTCAGCCATTTTCTTAAAAATGCAGGAAAAAACTCTGCTCCGATTCCATTACAATATTTTTGAATTTCCTCATAAGATCGGGTGTTAAAATATTTTGGCAGCCAATACTTCCGTCTTTTGACAACTTCACAAATAATTTTTATTTCTTCAATGGTGTACATTTTTCTCCTTATCGGTTAAAGTATATCCAGTCCTCGGCGATTGCTTCCCATTCTTCGGCAGAATCTTCAATTTTGTGTCTGAACCAAAACATTTTGAACAGGTAATAGCGGATGACGGATTTTTCTTTTTGTCGAAGGTGCCAAAGTTCATGGACTAAACTTGAAAAAAGTTCGTCTGCTTCATAATTGCTATTCAAAATAACTTTTCGCCCGACAAACATCGCAAAGCAGAAGTCGTTGAAATCTTTGAAGTCGATTGTAAATTCAAGAGCTTTAAGCCATTCTGCTTGCTGATCCTCGGCAAATTTTACCAGATATTGCCGCAATAATTTTTCTTTTGTTTCCATATATTTTATCCTTAATAGTTTTTAGTTACGGTAAAATCTAACGATTCCCCCAAAATATCACAGTACCAAATCGGATTTTCATTGGTTAAAAAATCGAAAGAGGTATAATAATATCGACGATACAGGCTAATCCAATCATCAGTGTCAGCTAATGTACCTCCCAAGATGATTCTCCAAAATCCTCTGTTCTCATCATAAAATAGTTCGCATTCAATACGATCGTATTGCGAAAATTCTTCGTACTGCCCTGTTATATCCATTTGGTAACAAGGATTCACTTGGTCGGGATTTACAAGAGGGTAAGTCCCATTCAGAAATGCCGGAGTCGCTCCGCTGATGGTGATCGAGGAAGCGTAAAGTGATTTGTCGAAAATAAGGTCGGAGCATATATACCATTTATTATTAGCATAAATTCGGTCGGTATTTTTGAAAGTGTGACCATACAATGTTTTGCCCTCAAGTGGAACAAATTCGCCGTTTTTATAAATTTTAATCATTTTTTCCTCCTGCAATTTAATTTTTCGTTACAGTCGGGTATGGGGTTGAACCGCTTCCTGTTGAGGGATAAATTGCATTTGCCCAATCGCCTGTTTGAATATCGTAAGAGTAAGTTTCGCAGGTGTAATAGTATGCAGACCCTCTTATTGGCTCAAAAGCAAGGTTACAGTTTGAACCATCACCGAATAAATAAACTTCGTTTGTTTTGTGCTTATAAATTGCGCCGGAAGTTCCGCTTATGTAATTACCTGTTGCATAGTAATCACCATTAACCTCTGCTGTTCCTGCACCGCTTACGGTGTAATCAGCCGGGATAATCTCGTTTCCGTTTTCATCCAATTTTCTACAAACTGGTGTCGGTGAAACGCCGTCAAGTGTACTCCACTTGCTTAACATTGCGGTCATGTAACTTTCGTAATCCGACCCCGAAAAAGTACAATACAGCAGCCCTGAACCATCGTCCTGCAAAATTCCGTTAATCTTAGGAGCTAAAACCCAACCCGGAGCGGCTGAATAACTGCACCAGTTTGAAAAATATAGATAAATATCATTAGAGTTTTTGTAAATCGGAAAAGTCCCTAAATTTTGAAGAGTCCTTGTTTCGCCTGTATCAAAGTAATCTCCATTTGCTTCAGTGCTTCCTGCGTTTGATACACGATACATAGCTTTTGAAGTATTATCAGAACCACTATCGCCACCGCTATCACTATTATCACCCTCATTTCCTCCGATATCAGGCTCCAAAGTATCGGGAGCACCGGACTCGTAAATCCAGATCAGCCCTTCAACAGGATTTGTCGGTTCTTCTTCGGTAACGACAATATTGAGTTCGGCAATAATTTCCTCGCCTGATTCGACTTGAATATCATTAATAAGCGGTGGATAATCTTTAAGTTTCAACTCATCAGCTACAGTTACTCCTTTATCAGTAAGAGCTGTTTTGAAAGCTGCTTTGACCGCCGCGATTCCGCTAATTAAATTTTGTACTCTTTCCACAATCGTTGCCATATTACATCACCTCCGTTGTGATATTATCAAGTTCGATTGCGAGAGTTCCGAGAGTCGTTTTCAGCGATTCGATTTCCGCATTATTTTTTTGCTGAACTTCAGTTAATTCCAGTTTAGTAACTTTGTCGGCAAGCAGTAATTGCAACTCCTCACGAGTCAAAGTTTTTAAACAATCCTCATCGGGGATATTATCAATATCATACGGGCGATTTTCGGCAAGGAAAAAGTTTTTTGCCAGCACGAAATATTCGCTTAAATTATCGGAGTTAATTCCGTAAATTACGAAAGTTCCTTTGATGCTTTTTCTGCCGTTAAGGGCATCGGCAAATTTTTGGGTATTGCTGTTTATGATAAAACTCATTACTCCCTGCGATAAATCACTGTATTGAGCATTTGATTCCGCCTGTAAAATCACGTCAGTTGCATTGTCATCATCAATATCGCCGATAATTCTGTAAGTAGTTCCCTCGGGGAAAACTTTCGGCACCCAATCGCCGTCATTATTCTCTTCTAAAAAATGAAATTCTGCTAAAACTGTATCTGCCACCAATAAACGGGGCAACGACTCTTCTCGAATTATCCGCTCATAAAATTCGTCAATTAATTGTCCGTCAGCACTATTAATTCGGAGAGTGATTTTTCGATAATTAACCATAAATTGTAATCCTTTCTGCTTTTTTTAGAGAGGTAAAAAATGTCAACTCATAAATTAAAAGCAGTAAAGATAATTTTTGATAAAAAACCGCTTTTTTTCAGAAAATATTTGCAAAAAAAATAAGTTGATTGTAGTGTAAATTGTCTTAAAAAAGAGAGGAGGCAAGACATGAATAAAATAATCTTTTTTTTGTTACTGCTTTTCATCTGTTTAAGCAGTATGCTTTTCGGCACATTGATATTGCAGGCAGATGACGGCACATCGCAGAATTTTACCATGCAGAATCGCTATGCTCTTTTGGCCGGCAGTGTATTGGTTCAAAGCGAAATGACCGGAGATCGAACTATTGCCGATGCGATTTTCAAAATCGATGCGATGACGGGAGAGGTATGGATTTTGCAGTTAAAAATTGATTCACCTCAAAGACCGCGAATTGTTGCTGCGGATTTTGTTCCAACTGCCACATTATCAAGTGATTAGAACTTTCTAAATTAAAAAATATTTATTCTGTATTGATTTTTTGTCAATACAGATTTTTTTTTGCCTTTTTTTTGCCGTTTTTTATCAAAAAATGCCGTTTTTTCAAAAAAAATCAAAAAAAATTGAATTTTTTTCACTTTTAGACTTGCCAAAAGGGGTTTTATGGTGTATAATAGGTGCAGATAGGGGAGAATAGGGGCGTTTAGGTGATAAAATCTAACAAAAAGTTGCAACAAGTTTAGAGATTATTGAAAATGGCAGATTTGACAAATGAAGTATTCTTTTTCGGAGAGTACGAACACAATCTTGATTCACAGGGAAGATTGACAATTCCCAGCGAATGGCGTCAGCAGCAGGATACCAGATTGATTCTGTTGCCGGGACGTGCCAATGATTTATTGCTTTTCCCTTTTGCGACTTTTAGAGAATTTTTGATTAAAGCAGGTAAACTCTCGCTTGCCAATAAAGAATTGCAGGCGGCACTTGCCAGAATCGGTGCTAAAGCCAGAGATTGTCATTGCGACAAGCAGGGACGCATCAAAATTGATAAGGCAATGCTTCAGTCAATCAATGTTACAACTACATTGAAGGTCATCGGAGCAATAACCCACATTAAATTGTGTTCTGTTGATACTTGGAATAATATGCCTGATGAGGGAGATGATACCTACTTGGATGAATTGCAGAAAATCAGCGATAATTTGGCTGATTTGAATATTTAGGTGTCGGCGGATTTGAGAATGACGGAATTTTTGGAGCATAAACCGGTATTGTATCGGGAAGTTGTTGAGTTTATGAATTTCGCTGACCGAAAAGTGCGAATAATTGACGGCACTCTCGGTAATGGCGGACATACTAAATTGCTTTTGGAGGCCAATAGCGGTGCGGAAGTTCTGGGGATTGACCGAGATACGCAAGCACTTGAACGGGCAGCGATAAACTTGAAAGAGTTTAGTGACAGAGTTCACTTTTTTCACGGAACTTTTTCAAATATGCGTGAATTTGCAACTGAACTCGGTTGGGATGAAGTTGACGGAATTTTGCTCGACATCGGGGTTTCCAGTCCGCAACTTGACGATGCCAAAAGAGGTTTTTCATGGCGAATGGACGGGCCATTGGATATGCGAATGGATCGCAAATCGCCATTGACTGCAAGCAGAATTTTGAATAACTATTCAAAAGAAGAGTTAATTGATATATTTAGAAAATACGGAGAGATTCCTCAAGCGGCGAAACTGGCTGATTTTATTATCCGCCGAAGAGAGATTAAGCCGTTGCAGACTACTGCGGATTTTGTTGCGGTGTGTGATGAGGCTTTAGGCGGTAAGGGAAGAGCGAAATCGCTTCCTGCACCGACTTTGCCGTTTCAAGCAATCAGAATTGCAGTAAATGATGAACTTGGCGAACTTGAGAGGGCTTTGCAGCAATCATTCGGCTTGTTGGCAAAAGGCGGTATTTTGGAAGTGATAAGTTTTCACTCGCTTGAGGATAGAATTGCGAAGCACTTTATGAAGGAATTAAGCTGCGGTTGTATTTGTCCGCCGTCCTTTCCCGTGTGCGTGTGCAACCACAAGCCGGAATTGGAAATTTTAACTAAAGGGGTTATCACGGCTCAAAAAGATGAGCTTGAAGAAAATAAACGAAGCAGTTGTGCTAAACTGCGAATTGCAAGAAAGTTATAATAACAATGAATATTAAAGTAAAAACAACTAAAATCGGAAGAGAGAATGGACGTAAACGTTCTGCTGCAATGTCCTCAAGGGCTAAAGGAGCAGAATGGCAGAGTGTTTTTATTGATTTCAGCAAGTTACTGATTGTTATTATTGTTGCAGTCAGCGTGATCGGCAGTTACGCTTACATCAGTTCAAGCATTCAAAAAACTGCGACTGAAAATATTAAGCTTGAGCGTGAAATTACCAATTTAAATAAGGAAATTGAAAATCATCAGGCAAAAATTGAAACCTTGAAATCTGCGGAAAATATCAATAAACAAATTGCCAGATTCGGCTTGGATTTGCATTTGCCGAAGCATCGACAGAGATATGAAATTACTTTGCAAACCAGGGGCAATGAGCGTCTTTATTTGCAGAGTAATTCTAAAAAAATCAGCCAAAAATCACAAGGAATTCAAACAACTGCCGGCAAGGAAGTTGCTTTGAAGTAATTTTTTTGAGCCGGGGTAATGTTAAGCAGTAATGACAAAATTAAAATTCGGATGAGAATTATCATCTATGCAGTTTTTGTGCCAATGGCAATTTATATCGCCGTCGGCATGTATTTTCTGCAGGTTCATCATCACAAAGAATATCTGGAAAAAGCCCGAAAAAGATATGTCAAAAAAGTCGAGAGTTCAGGACAGCGTGGCAAAATTTATTCTGATAATGGCACTTTATTGGTCAGCAATGTGCCGTGTTTTAATGTTTCAGTCGACCCTGATTACATCTATCAAAAGGACAAAAAAGGCAACTTGCGTGTCCGTGTTGCTTATGTTTTAAGTCAATTTACCAAGAAGCCTTACAAGGAAATTTTTGATAAATTATCTCCGCTTCGACCCGTCTATGACAAAAATCACCAAATCGTCTATGATGAAAACGGCAAAGCAAAAATGCAGCCGTCTAAATATGTTATGATTGCCCGTAATGTGTCACTTGAGGAGGGACAAACATTATTGAATGATTTGCGGAAATACAAGGCAAATCGTGGCGTTATTTTTCAAAGCACCTACAAGCGTTATTATGTGAAAAACTCTTTGCTTTCATCGGTTTTGGGCTTAACGGGCTATCGGGGCGATGAGGAATTCGGAGTGTCAGGTATCGAACTGGCAATGAATAAAGAAATTTCTCCGACGGTAAGCAAAAATTATTATGAGGCAGGCAGAGACGGACGCAAGTTGAGTTATGGCAAAATTGATGATTACACCGAGGTAAAAGACGGGAAAAATATCTATTTGACTATCAATGAACCGCTGCAATCATTTGTCGAACAGGAACTTGACCGCTTGATGGAGGAATACAAGCCGAAAGCCGTTTATGCAATTATGATTAACCCCCATAACGGAAATGTTTTGGCAATCGCCCAGCGACCGACATTTAACCCTAATGACCGCTCAAGTTTGAATGCTAAAAGCAGTAACATGCGATTTTTGACCGACGTCTATGAACCGGGGTCAATTATTAAACCATTTACGGTGGCACATGCGATTGACCGAGGGATTGTTACTCCTGATACTTTGATTGACTGCGAAGACGGTTATTGGGTTTATTTGCGGCGCCCGATGAAAGACTCTCACAAGATTCCGATTGTTTCAGTGACCGAGGTTTTGAAACAGTCAAGTAATATCGGCACCGCGAAAATTGCTTTGATGCTCGGAGATCAGGCGGTGCATGATAATTTGGAAAAATTCGGTTTCGGGAAGAAAAGTAATTTTATTTTGCAGCCTGAATCAAAAGGAATTTTTCATGGGATGAGTGCTTACAAGCGAGATAAATTACTTGTAACTCGTGTCCCTATCGGTTACGGTGTGGCAGTTACTCCGATTCAAATGGTTCGTGCTTACGGAGCTTTGGCAAATGGCGGAACTCTGTTGCCGTTAAGGTTAATTGACCGAATCGAAGACCCGGAAACAGGTGAAATAACTGAAATGCCTTACGAGAAAGGGGTAAAAGTTTTTGAGAATGAGTCAACCGCTGAAACGATGAAATA
This sequence comes from Lentisphaeria bacterium, assembly GCA_017456285.1. GTDB lineage: Bacteria > Verrucomicrobiota > Lentisphaeria > Victivallales > Victivallaceae > RGIG5270. The sequence goes on along the minus strand of JAFTJQ010000004.1, from coordinate 27,207 downwards.
TATGCTTTCACAGGTTACCCGCAAAGGCGGAACGGCAAGCAAGGCACGAGTAGAGGGATTTAATATTGCCGGCAAAACCGGTACTGCCAGAAAGAAAATAAATGGGGCTTATACCACTAAATATTTTGCATCATTTGTCGGTTTTGCACCTGCGGAAGAGCCGGAGTTTGTTCTGCTTTTGAGTGTGGATGAGCCGAATGGACGAAGTTATTACGGTGGTTCGGTGGCGGGGCCGACTTTCAGCAGGATATGCGAAAAAAGTTTAAAATATCTCAATATCGACCCGGAAGCAGTAACTCGATACAAATACGACGAAGAGGAGAAATAATTATGAAAACAATACATTTTGTCGGGGTAGGGGGAATTGGCATGAGCGGACTTGCTTCGATGTATCAGAGTTTGGGGTACGAGGTGTCGGGAAGCGACCGTGGAAGCAACCGAGTTGAAAATCAGAAAATTCTTGCGCCTTTGAGAAATAAAGGCATAATTATTTATCCGCAGGATGGATCATACAGCATTGATAGAGAAATTGATTACTTGGTTTATTCGAGTGCGATTGAATCAGATAATCCTGATTTCCTGGCGATGCCGAAAAATTGTCAGAAAATTCATCGGTCAGAGGCGTTGCAGAAAATCATTAACGAGAGTTCGTTCAGTAATAGCATTGCCGTTTCAGGCAGTTGCGGCAAAAGCAGTGTCTGCGGACTTCTGAGTGAGACAATTTACAACCTCACAGGTGAAGTAAATTCGCTTAATGGTGCGATAATCAAGCGTTTCGTATCCGATACGGAGGCAGGTAATTTTCATGGTGAGGGGGATAAATTTTTTGTTTTTGAGGCAGATGAGAGCGATAAAAGTTTAGTTAATTATTCGCCTGATTATGCGATTTTGCTCAATATCGGAACAGACCATTACAGCAAGGAAGAGTTGGCGGAAGTTTTTGCAACTTTCATCAATCGGGTAAAAAAAGCGGCAGTTGTTTCCGAGGAAGTTTATGAACTTATTCGGGAAAAACTTACAACTTCGATTCCGATAATTAAATTCAGCGAGAAGTTGTCCGAAGCAAAAAATAATCTATTTGCCGTAAATAGTTATGAACGCAAAAATGGCGACATAGAAATTACTATCAATGGCGAATATAAACTGAAATTGCCGATCCCCGGTTTTCATAATGCCGTTAATTCTTTGGCGGTTTTTGCGTTATTAACCCATTTGGGCTTTGCAGGCGAAAAAATTGTCGAAGCGATTGAGAAATTTCATGGTGTTTCACGCCGATTTGATTATATCAAAACTACTCAAAACGGGGTAAAAATCTATGATGATTACGCCCATAATCCCGAAAAAATCATCTCTTGCTTAAAGGGAGCAAGGGAGATTTGTAACGGCAGAATTTTTTTGGTATTTCAGCCGCACGGGTATGGACCTTTAGGATTTATGGAGGAGCCGTTATTTGAGTTGTTGGAGCGTGAATTAGATGGCGAGAAAGAGCTTTTTATCATGCTTGAAGCCTTTTATGCAGGGGGAACAAGCAGTTTTACTCCACACAGTATCGATGTTATTAAGTGCTATAAATCAAAAAGTTCCTTTGCGGATAAATATTTGTATTTAGACAGCCGTGAAGACACAGCAGAATTTTTGCATGCCAATGCTCAATCAGGCGATGTCATTATGATTATGGGGGCAAGAGATAATAGTTTGCCTGTTTTCGCTGCTCAGTTATAGAAATTCATAAATTAATTACATAGAAATAAAAAATGGACGGTAAGTCATGGTGATTTACCGCAAAGTATAATATTGCAAAAAAATAAAGAAAGGTCATTGCAATGGGAAAAGTTAAATTTTTAGCGGTGTTGGTGTCAGGAATTTTATTGAGTGTGGGAAATTTATTTGCGGAGTCGAAAGATGTTAAATCTTTAATCCGCAGGGCAGACAGAGGAGATAGTCAGGCACAGTTTGAGCTTGCTTGCTATTATGCAGAAGAGGAACAGAATCAAGAACTTTTTGAGAAATATATAATTTGGGCGGCGGAGAATGGCAATATTGATGCTTGCTTGATGTGGTCGGATATATGTTTTCAGTATAAAGATGATTTGAATGAAGCAGAAAAATATGTAAAAATTGCCGCTGATAAGGGTAACCTCCTTGCTATGGTCAGATATGGACTGGTGAAATACTTTAAAAAGGAATATAAAGAGGCGTTCAATGCATTTAAATTAGCGGAAGAAAAAGGTGATGCTTCTGCTAATATTATGTTACTAAAAATGTATCTTTCAGGTTTAGGATGTGAAAAAAATGAGAAATTAGCTTTTGAGCATGCAAAAAAGGCTGTTGCGGCTAATATCCCTGATGGATACAACGAAATGGCACAGTTTTATCGTTACGGCATAGTTGTTAAAAAAGATATGTCAAAGGCGATTGAATTATTGGAAATTGCAAGTTCTAATGGAATAAGCGAGGCGACTTATGATTTGGGCTTGATCTATTTGGATGATATTAAGGATGAAAAAAAGGCATTTCAAATGTTTCAAAAAGCACATGAAATGGGAGATGCTAATGCCGCTTATATGCTTGGATTGTGTTATGATCAAGGTTTAGGCGTTGCCGAAGATTTGCAAAAAGCATTTGATTATTATAAACTTGCCGCTGACGCAGGTGTTCCTCCGGCATTATTTAATTTAGCATGTTTTTATGCAACGGGAGAATTGGTAGAGAAAAACGAGGAGTTGGCATTTAATTTAGCAAAGCAAGCGGCGGATGGCGGTTTTGTGGATGCGATGTATGTTACTTTTAGAAATTTAGTTGATGGTTTCGGCTGTGAAGTAGATTATCAGGAAAGTCACAAATATTTACAAATGGCGGCGGATCATGGTCACCCGACAGCGTTGAAAATTATAGAAAAATTAAAGCAGCAGAAATCTGAAAAAAAATAGATAAAATTCAGTAAAAAACAAATGGGAGTTGATTCGGAAAAATCAACTCCCTTTTTTATTTAATCGCTTTTATTTGTTGTGTTTCAAAACGACTACACTTGCGTAGTAAAGCAATCCTGCAATGATTTTGAATGCACCGCAGACACCGAAAACGATAATTGCTTTGGTATGGTCTAAAGCAAATCCGACCGCCATTCCTGATAACCCCATGGTTACATTCAAGCAGAATAATCGAACTCCGGTAAATGCTCCGATTACTTCAGTAGGTACTACATCATAGTGAACGAGCGGAATTGCATTTGCTTCCATTTGCTGCATCATGTACCAGAGGAAGTAGCAAGTTACAAAGAATGTTGTACTTGAGAGCAAACTTTGTTTCATACAGAAAAGTGACCCGATAAGACCGATAACCAGCAAGGTATTAATAATCGGCAGAAGTTTACCTGCACCGAATTTGTCGGAGCATACGCCGATGATACCGGTTGCACAGAATGAAGCGACCGGCAGAATTGCGGTTGTCCAGCCGACTGCAGTAGTATCCAATCCTTGCTTCATTGCCACTGCCACGATAAAACCGCCTGCACCGTCCCCGAAACCGCGAAGAATATTTGCCGGCATCAGAACTTGAAATTCACGAAGTTTTACCACGTTTGCAAAGTTTTTAAATGGAGAAATTTTGGGCGGCAGTTTAGCCTCTGCCAAGTCGGGAAGCTCAGTAACTTTGAGCATCAATAAACCGCAAGTAGTTTGGAAAACAATAATTGCACATGACCAGCAGGCATAACCGTAGGGAAATGATAAGTGCTTCAAGGCAATCGGTGCAAGCAAGCCTAATCCGAAACCGATAATTCCGCTTGCCATGCCTACCATCGCAATATAGCGACCGCGGATGTTGTTGTGGATAGCTCGAATATACAATGTCGCCACCAAAACCGCATATAGAGCTGCAAATGGTGCTGTGAACATACTTACAATCATTTGAATATAGAATGCAACTGTAGTTTCACGAAGCACCGCAGGACCGAGCGAGATTATTAATTCGGTAACAGGTGTGAGCAAAGTTGCTAAAATCATTAAACAGACCGCCAAAGATCTTCTGGAAATTTTATCGGCAAAAAATGATGCAAAAAAGGTCATTACAAAGTTGATAAACCAGCCGGGAGTGCCGACAAAACCGATTTGAGTATGCGAAAATCCGAGTTCGACACGGAATGCTTGAAGTAATGGACCTCCTTGTAATTGAGCGTAAACATGACGGCAAATATCACCGGACCCGGCAATAGCGATATTTTTTTGTTCCTGCGGATCTTTGGTTAAGAAACTAAAAATTTTCATTGTGTAGGTAATCCTTTCTCTATTTTTTGTGTGAAATTTTACTGTTAATATAGCAGGTATTTTAGGAATGTCAATAAATAATGTGTGTAAAAAATCAAAAAAAATTTGTGCATTTATTGAAACGTTATAGCAAAAATCTGTAACAACAAAAATTAAATCAAACGCAACTTTGGGATTTTTTAATAAAAAAACCGCTTCAAAGAGTCCTCACCACCTGAAGCACTTGAAAGATATTTTTCTTTTAATTATCCGGATTATCAGAGGCAAGCAATCGTTCAAGCAAAATTACATTAATATGTTGCTGATTTTATGCTTTTTTTCTTAAAAAATTCTTGAAAAATTTCTTCATAGTAGTATATTAACTCCAAGGAGTATTTTCTCAATGGTATTTTTATAATTTTTGATGGAATAGGAAAGAATAATTTATGAAAAAATTGATTGCATTTTTGGCTGTTTTTGTGCTGTTTGTTTCGGTTAATTCACTTTACGCAGAGGCGATTGTGATTAAAAAGGGCAGTCGTGCCAATCCAACTTTGAGAATCGCATCTGCTTCGGTGTCAGAGAGTTTGAAAAGTGAAGTTGCCCGCATGCTGAAAGTGGCAAACTGGTTCGATGTAACTAATAGCGGCGGTGATTTCCTGCTTGATTTGAGCGGTAATGAGTACGGATTGAACTATCGACTAATTAGCGGCGGACAAATCAAAGCAAGCGGCAGAGTCAATGGCAACGGCGATGTGAATATGTGTGCAAAAGTTTTAGTCGATGATATTTTGAAAAAGGTTTTTAAAATTCCCGTTCTGTGCCGTTCAAAAATTGTTTTTTCAGTGGGCAAAAGTATGAAGCAACGCAATATTGCTATGAGTGATATTGACGGCAAAAATTTTGAACAGATTACTCGATTCAGCGGTTTGGCGGTTGAACCTGCTTTCGCTCCGAGCGGCAGATCAATTGTTTACAGTAGTTACGGCAAAAATAATATCAGCATTTTTGAAACTCTGATTTACCCTCGCAAAACTCGTAAAATAAGTTCTTTCGCAGGCTTAAATACCGGGGCTGCAGTTTCGCCTGACGGCAGATACTTAACTATGATTCTCAGCAAAGACAAGCAAGTTGACCTCTATATTCGTGACATGCGAAGCAGACAGTTGATTCGTTTGACTCGCGACAAGGCGGTTGAATCATCTCCCTGCTTCAGTCCTGACGGCAGATTTATCTGCTTTCTCTCTGATAAGTCAGGCCGTCCGAAACTTTATATGGTGAATTTGCAAGGTTCGCAAGTGAAATTGCTTCCGAGTGTCGGCAGAGAAGCATTTACTCCTGATTGGTCGCAGGATAATAAAATTGCTTATATCACCCGAATTGACGGTGAATATAGAATTGCTATTTTGGATATTAATAGCGGCAGAAATGAACTTGTACCGAATTTGACAGGTCGTTGGGAATCTCCGTCTTGGGCTCCTGATAATCGCCATTTGGTTTGCAGTAAATCAGATTCTCCGATGTCATCGACTTTGTATGTGATTGACAGTTGGACAGGGAAGTATCGCAAATTATTCAGTTCAAAAAATTATTTCTCAACTCCGAACTGGTCAAAAGTGGCAATAGATTAATAATTTGAGAACTTATGGAAAATTGTTGCACATATTTGAACTCTCTGGAACTTAATGGAATTAAACCCGGATTAGCCGTTACCGAGGAGTTGTACCGCCGCTCCGGAGAGTTGGGGAGAAATCTCAAGTTCATCCACATCGCCGGGACTAATGGCAAAGGCTCTACGGGGGCGATGATTCAGAAATCTTTGCGTCAAGTCGGGTTTAATGTCGGCTTCTATACGTCGCCGCATCTGATGAATTTCCGCGAGAGAATCCGAATTAATGGTCGGGCGATAAGCGAAAATGATTTGGAATTGGAATATCGTTATTTGCGGAAATTTGCGGACAGCATGCGACAGGACGGTATTAGTGTAACTTATTTTGAATTTACCACCATTCTGGCGATTAATTACTTTGCACGCATGCAGGTTGACTTTGTGGTTTTGGAAACCGGTATGGGGGGGAGATTTGATTCGACGAATATTTTTGATAGTATTTTGTCGATTATTACCAATATTTCTCCTGACCACCAGCGGTTTCTCGGGGAGACTTTGGCGGAAATCGCCTTTGAAAAGGCGGGAATTATCAAAAGCGGACACCCTTGCTTTGCGGGGATAATGGCAGAAGAACCGTTACAGGTAATTCGCAAGCAGGCGGCGGAAAAGAATGCTGAACTTTTTGAGTGCGAATCTATCGATGATTTGCCGTTTCTCTACCGTGACGGCAAGCAGTTTTTTGAAGTTAACGGGCATAAAATTGAATTGAATTTAATCGGGGCAATGCAGCGGAAAAATGCGAGGTTGGCAGTTAATGTTTTAGAGTATCTCTCGCAAAAATATCAATTTGATTTAGATAGGGCGTTGACGGGATTAAGTACGGTCGAGTGGCAGGGAAGATGTCAGAAACTGGCAGATAATTTGATTATTGACGGCGGTCACAATATTGACGGAATCAGATCGCTTATTGAGTGTCTGCTTGAGGCTTATCCCGATTATAAATACAACTTTATTTTCGGTTCATTCAAGGACAAGGACTCGATGGAGTGTTTGGAACTTTTAAGTCAGGTCGCAAATAGGTTTTATTTCAAAAAAATAGCCTACGAGTACCGTGATAGTTACGATTATTGCGAATTATCTGAATTTTTAATGAAAAAATCAGATAAAGTATTTGAAAAATTGGAAAATTGGAGTACAGTTCAAAAACTGCTTGATGCAAATGCAGCACATAAAGCAAAAGAGATTTTTGTAATTTGCGGTTCACTGTATTTAGTCGGCGAGTATTTTACTTACATAAATTATGATTTGGAACAAATTTAATAACATTTACATATAGGAAAAATTATGGCAGAAGAGATTAATATATCACTTAAAGATGGGAAAAATGCCCCCCCTGCGACTGCGGCATTATTGGAATTGCACGGGCAAGTGGTTTACCCATACAGCATTGCCCCGGTGGTTGTACATGGCGGAGTAAACTTGATTTCCGGCGATAAAGCACTTAACAGCAATCGAATCGTAGCGGCTTTTTCGGAGATGCCGAGCGAAGAAGAGTTAAGAAGTTGTCCTGATGTGTATGGCGAATTTGAGACTTTTGCAATCAGAGAAAAAGTCTATTGCCGTATCGGAACATTGTGCAGAATTGTTAAAAAACTAAAATTCCCTGACGGCACTACCAGATTGTTGTTGAGAGGTATTTCCAGAATCAGAATGATTCGCATTACCAATGAAGAGGGCGTGAATGTAGTTCATTACGAAAAATGCGATGAGAAAAAATATAAAGAACCTGACTTGATTGAGGCACTTGAGAAATCAACAATTAAGGTTTTTCAGGACTATGCGATGATGGTGTCTTCAGTCTCTGAAGAGTTCAAAATTGCAGTGCTGAATGTAAATTCGCCCTCACGGGTAGCGGATATTATCGCCGAAGCACTCATGCTGGCTTATCCTGAAAAAATTATGATGTTAAGCAAAGTCAGTGCCGAAGAGCTGCTCTATGCGGCAAGCAGTTTCATCAATCGCAATATGCAGGTAATGCAGACAGGTGCTAAAATTCAGAATGATGTGCATTTGGCAATGAGCAAGGCACAGAAAGAGTATTTTTTGAATGAACAACTTAAGGCGATTAAAAAGGAACTCGGCGAGGATAACCGCAACCCCGACATTATCGATATTGAAAAACGTATGGCGGCAATCAGATTGCCGGAAGCAGCTTTGAATACGGTGAAAAAGGAGTTGTCCAGAATTGAAGTTCTTCCGCAGATGTCGCCTGAATATCATGTGCTTTATAACTACATTGATACAATTTTGTCGTTGCCGTGGGATAAATTTACTGAAGATCGGTTTGATGTTGCCGAGGCGGCAAAAGTGCTTGATGAGGATCACTACGGACTTAAGGATGTAAAAGAGCGAATTTTGGAATTCCTGTCAGTTCTTAAACTTAATCCTGATCGAAAGGCTCCTATTTTGTGTTTGGTCGGGCCGCCGGGGGTTGGAAAAACTTCTCTCGGACAGTCGATTGCCAGAGCTTTGAATCGCAAGTTTATCCGCATGGCATTAGGCGGGGTTCGTGACGAGGCGGAGATTAGAGGACATAGAAGAACTTATATCGGAGCGATGCCGGGAAGAATTTTGCAGAGTTTGAAAAAATGCGGTTCATCCAATCCCTTATTTTTGCTGGATGAAATTGACAAAATTAATCGTGATTTCAGAGGTGATCCTGCTTCAGCATTGCTTGAGGTATTGGATTCTGCCCAGAACAGCACTTTCAGCGATCACTATTTGGAGTTGGAATACGATTTAAGCAAAGTATTTTTCGTTGCTACTGCCAATACGCTTGATACGATTCCCGCACCGTTGCTTGACCGTATGGAGATTATTCGCCTTCCGGGCTATACTGCATTTGAAAAGCGTGAGATTGCCAAGCAGTATTTAGTCCCCAGAGGACTTAAGGATAATGGGCTGGACAAGTTTAATGTTAAATTCAATGTTTCTGCAATTAATGAGATTATTGACTACTACACTCGTGAATCAGGGGTGCGTGAACTTGATAGAGTAATTTCAAGAACTTGTCGCAAAGTTGCCCGTAATGTGGTCGAAAATAGGTATGAGAATAATAACAAAATTTCCGTCAAAGCCGCTACGGTTAATGAGTTGTTGGGAAGCAGAAAATATTTAATCGAATGCAGCGAAAAACGTACTGAAATCGGTACTGCTTTGGGTATGGCATGGACGAGCGTCGGCGGAACAACTTTGACTATCGAGAGCGTTATGGTGCCCGGCAAGGGCAATTTGAAACTTACTGGTTCGCTCGGCAAGGTCATGCAGGAGAGTGCCGAGGCGGCATTTACTTACATAAAAAGTCGGGCTGCTGATTGGGGAATTGAAGCGGAAGTTTTTGAGAAAAATGATTTCCATATTCATGTTCCTGACGGAGCGACACCCAAAGATGGCCCGTCAGCAGGTATTACTATTACTTCCGCACTCTATTCGCTTTTGACCAAGAAGCGATTGAAGTCTCACTTGTCAATGACAGGCGAAATAAATCTTCGCGGTCGGGTTACAATTATCGGCGGAGTTAAGGAAAAAGTCATTGCCGCTTTGAGGGCAGGGGTGCGGGATATCATACTGCCTTTGGAGAATAAAAAGGACTTGGAGGAGATTCCTGAAGAAGTCAGCAGCAATTTGAATTTCCACTTTGTCAAAAACTTTGACGAGGCGTTAAAAATTATTTTTTGAAAAAAACAGCTATTTTGAGTTGAAAATAATCAAAGATGTTGTAAATTATAGTGAATAGTTTTAGATTAAATTTTTAATAAGGAGCAGAAAATGAATTTTCAAGGCGTATATACTGCATTGGTAACACCGTTTGTTAATGATCAAGTTGACTATGAAACACTCGGAAAATTGTTGGAAATGCAAGTTGCAGGAAATGTTGCGGGTATCGTTCCCGTCGGTACTACCGGTGAATCTCCGACCTTAAGTACCGCTGAACACTTAAAGGTGATTGAGTTTGTGATCGAGAAGGTCAATAAACGCTGTCAGATTATCGCAGGTACAGGAGCAAATTCCACCGCAGAGGCAGTTGAATTGACTATTGAAGCGAAAAAAATGGGGGCAGATGCAACATTGCAGGTAACTCCTTATTATAATAAACCGACACAAGAGGGCTTGTACCGTCACTTCATGACCGTTGCGGAAAAAGCCGAACTTCCGATTGTGCTTTATAATGTTCCGGGTCGTTCAGGTGTGGCGATTGCCGAGGATAATGTTGCTCGTATGGCGAAAGCTAATCCGATGATTCAGGCGATTAAGGAAGCCGCAGGATCAGTTGAACGAGTTTCAAAGTTGTTGGATATTTGTGATATTCAAGTATTGAGCGGTGATGATGCATTGACTTTGCCGATGATGTCAGTCGGAGCGAAAGGTATTATCAGTGTGGCATCAAATATTATTCCTGCGGAAATGTCAGAAATGGTCAATTCGTTTTTGCAAGGTGATGTAAATAAAGCAATGACGCTTCACAAAAAGTATTACGGATTGTTCCGAGACCAGTTTATTGAAACAAATCCGATTCCGATCAAAGCCGCAATGGCAATGGCGGACTTGATTGAGGAATCCTACCGACTCCCGCTCTGCGAGATGGGAGCTGCAAATCGTGAAAAATTACGCAATACTTTAATTAAGTGTGGTATTATTAAGTAATTATGAAAAACTCTTCATTTAATTTTTTTAAGTGAAGAGTTTAGTTTTATATAGACAGGAGATTGAATTTATTATGGAGACGCCTGAAAAATTATTCGGAGCTTCGGAGATGCAGCTTGCAATTGAAAAAATTGCAGATTTGATCATGGCGGAGTTCGGAAAAAAAGCCGATGACAAAAAAGAATTCGTGCTGGTCGGACTTTTTAAGCAGGGAGTACCTTTAGCAGAGAGAATCGCTGAAGTTTTACGAAAAAAGTATAATTATTCGCCTGAAATGGCTAAATTGGATATTTCCATGTACCGTGATGACTTCGGGCTTCGCAGTGCTTTGCCGATTATCAATGAGACAATAATTCCCTTTGATATGCACGAAGCGAATGTGATTTTGGTTGATGATGTCCTCTCAACGGGAAGAACTATTCGTGCGGCACTTGATGCTCTGACCGACTACGGGCGTCCTGATTTGATTCGTTTGGCCGTTTTGGTGGATAGAAATAATAGCGAATATCCGATTAAAGCGGATTACATCGGATTTGATGTTGAGTGTGATGAAGATTATAAAATTCGAGTTGAGTTTAGTGAAAATGATGATGTTGATGCTATCAGCAAAGTTGTTTGGAAAAGATAATAGGAGCGTGAAGTGATTATGTCAGCAGATATTAAGTGGACTAAAAAAGATTTGTTGTGTCTCTATGACTTGAGCAAAGAAGAGATTATCCATATCCTCGATACCGCACAGGAGTTTAAGAAAGTTTCCGAGCGGAAAGTTAAAAAAGTTCCTGCTTTGCGTGGAAAAACTGTCGTCAATTTCTTTGTTGAGCCAAGTACCAGAACCAGAGTGTCTTTCGAACTTGCCGAGCAGCGTTTAAGTGCCGATATTATCAATATGGTTGCAGATTCCAGCAGTTTGAAAAAAGGCGAGAGCCTGCTTGATACGGTAAAAAATATTGAGGCTTTGCAGGCAGACATCATTGTTATGCGGCATTCCTGCACCGGGGCACAGGATTTTATCGCCAAACACAGCAAGTGCGGTATTGTTAATGCAGGTGACGGAGCGCACAGTCACCCGACCCAGGCATTGCTTGATATGTTCACAATTCGAGAAAAGTTCGGGCGTATTGAGGGGCTTAATGTGGCGATTGTGGGTGATATTCTCCATAGCCGTGTAGCACGAAGCAATATGTGGGGATTGACTAAATTGGGTGCTAAAGTAACTTTGGTCGGGCCTGCAACTCTTGTGCCTGAGGAGTTTAATGAACTTGAGAATGTCCGGGTATGCCACACACTTGAAGAGGGGTTGCGTGATGCCGATGTGGTTAATATGCTTCGAATCCAGCACGAGCGTCAGAATGCTTCATACTTTCCGAGTACGGGAGAGTATTCAAAGTATTACGGACTTAATGAGGGCAATTTGAAGTATCTCAAAAAAGGAGCTATGGTGATGCACCCGGGACCGATTAATCGAGATGTAGAAATTTCAAGTGCGATTGCCGACGGCGAAAATTCAGTGATTTTGGAGCAGGTAACTAATGGTTTGGCAGTCAGAATGGCAGTATTATTTTTGATTGCAGGGGCTTTATAAAATAGAGAGGGAATTTACAATGAGTGAAGTTAATTATATTTTGAAAAACGGTCATGTGGTCGATGTTAATCGCAATATCGACGAGGTAATGGATTTGGGAATTTCCAATGGCAAAATGGCTGATTCTGCGAAAGTAAAAAATCCGACTGTAATTGATTGCAGTAACAAGGTTGTTGCACCTGGTTTTATCGATTTACACGTTCACTTGCGTCAACCCGGTAATACTGCGGCAGAGACAGTTAAAACCGGTACAATGGCGGCGGCGGCAGGCGGTTTTACTGCAATTGTACCGATGCCGAATACCAATCCTGCGGCAGATAATGCAGGGGCGATAGAGTTTTTGCGTCAGTTGGCGGCGAAAGACAGCGTGGTAAAAATTTATCCTTGCGGCTGTATGACCAAAGGTTATAAGGGCGAGGAGATGGCTCCGATCGGCGGACTTAAAAGTGCAGGGGTTTATGCATTGAGCGACGACGGCAAATGTGTTCAGGATACTGAACTTATGCGTAATATCGTCAAGTACGCCAAGTCCTTTAATCTGCCGATTTTAGACCATTGCGAAGAGGAGAAACTTTTTGCAGGCGGCGTGATGAATGAGGGCAAGTGGTCAGTTCTTTTGGGGATGAACGGCGTTCCGGGGCTTGCAGAGGAATTAATTGTTGCCAGAGACATTATGTTCGCTCGTGAGTGTGATTGGAAAATTCACCTCCAGCATATCAGTACCGCAGAAAGTGTCGAACTTATCCGCAGTGCCAGACGCAAAAACATCCCGATTACGGGCGAAGCCACTCCGCACCACATCTCCTTAACTGATGAGTGGATCAAAAAATACGATACTAATTACAAAATGAATCCGCCGCTTCGCACCGAAGAAGACCGCCTGGCATTGATTGCAGGTTTGGCAGATGATAGTATTACCGTAATTGCCACTGACCACGCACCGCATACCGCGACGGCGAAAATGGTTGAGTTTAATAATGCACCATTCGGAATTGTCGGACTTGAAACGGCAATACCGATTTGCTTGCAGGAGTTGTACCATACAAAAGTATTGAGTTTGAGCCAGTTTGTAAGTAAGTTTACCGTCGGGCCTGCGGAAGTTCTTGGGTTTAAGAACTACGATTTAAGAAACGGCAATGCGGCAGACATTACGATTCTGGATTTGAATGATAAATTTACCATTAAAGCGAATGAGTTTAAGAGTCTTTCCCGCAACACTCCCTTTGACGGCATGAGCGTAAAAGGGAGAGCAGTCGCAACCATCGTCGACGGCAAATTCGTCTATAACATCATGAAGTAAAATTGACGGATTGGTAAAAGATGACTCAAAAAGAATTTGTAATTGAAGCAATGAGACGAAATGGCGGTTATGCGACTTTTCGTGAATTGAATCAATTAATTGATTTTTCAAGTTGGCGAACTCATACTCCTTTTGCATCGGTTAGACGAATTGTGCAGGAAAATAATGAGTTTTTCCGTATTCAACCGGGGTTGTGGGCATTGACCGAGTGTAGGAACGAGGTTCTCCGCCGATTTGAAATCAGGGAAAACAACCCACAAAGTGAGGATATTTTCACTCATTCTTATTATCAAGGTATCGTGGTGGAAATTGGCAATATGAGGAATTATTCAACTTATGTTCCACCGCAGGATAAAAATAAGTTGTTTTTGGAGCGGAAATTATCTGAATTAACTTCTTTTGAGAGAATACCTGATTTTACCTATCCAGAAATTTTAGGACGAGCTAAAACGGTTGATGCGATTTGGTTTAATGAGCGGAATATGCCTTGTGCTTTTTACGAGGTTGAGCACTCTACTGATATAAAAAATTCATTAAATAAATTCTATGAATTGCAGGATTTCAGAGCAAACTTTTTTATTGTAGCCTCATCTGCAAGGAGAAATCAGTTTAATGATGTTATAAGTGCTTCAATTTATAATCCGATTCGGTCGATAGTTAGGTTTGTTACCTATGAATCATTGATTTCTCAATATGAAAATGAGCAAAATATCGCAAGAGTCATTTGATTTTATGAAATAGTGTGGTAAATTATTGGAGTAAGTGAAAGAGGGAGCGTTTATGATAGCAATTATTGATTACAATATGGGAAATTTATTTTCCGTTACGCAGGCGGTAAGTTTTATCGGGCGTGAATGGAGAATTATTGACAAGGTCGATGACTTGAAGTTTTTTAAGTATTGTATTCTCCCCGGGGTCGGTAATTTCGGACTCGGCATGGAGGAACTGCGAAGCAGAAACTTTGAAAATGGAATTTTGCAATATGTGCAGGAGGGTAAAAAACTTCTCGGTATTTGTATGGGAATGCAGATGTTGCTTGATTCAAGTGAAGAGGCCCCCGGCGTTAAAGGTTTGGGCTTAATCAAAGGCAAAGTCCTTGAATTTGACCGCAATGCAGGCGAGAAAGTTCCGCAAATGGGTTGGAATCAGGTCGAATTTATGGACAAAAATAATCCGTTTTTTAGAAACGTGGCGGATAAAAGTTACTTTTATTTCGTTCACTCTTACTATGCCAAAGTTGATAATCAAGCAAATTCGCTCGGCGAAACGGAGTTTATCAATCGCTATTCATCGATTATCGGTGAAAAAAATGTTTTGGGTTACCAATTCCACCCGGAGAAAAGCAGTGATGCAGGAATTACTCTCCTGCGGAATTTTTTTGATAAATAGGTTGTGATTTTATGCTGAATGATGCAAAGGCGAAAAAACTTGCGATTATTTACGATGAGTTATACAAACTCTATGGTGATTGTGAGTGCCCTTTGACACATGAAACGCCGTTTCAGCTGTTGGTTGCGGTTATTTTATCGGCTCAATGCACCGACAAGCGGGTGAATATGACCACCCCTGAACTATTCAGGCGATTTCCGGATGCTGCAAGTTTGAGCCAAGCAGATTTAAGTGAGGTCGAGGAGATTATTAAATCAATCGGTCTTACCAAGGCAAAGTCAAAAAATATTGTGGAAACCGCCAAAATGATTGTGGAGAAATTTAATGGCGAAGTTCCGCAGACTATGGAAGAATTGACCTCTCTCCCCGGAGTAGGGCGGAAAACTGCCAATGCGGTATTGCCGAATGCTTTCGGTAAACCGGGTTTCGCAGTCGATACGCATGTAAAAAGACTGCTTAACCGCATGGGAATTGTAAAATCTGACGATCCGCTTAAAATTGAGTTGGTTATTAATAAGCGAGTTGCCCCAGAGAAACTGGGTAATTTCTCGCATTTGCTTATTTGGCACGGCCGTAATGTCTGTCATGCCAATAAAAAGTTTGATTGTGAAAAAGTTTGTGTGCTTAATGAAATTTGTGCGAAAAGGAAAAAATGAGTTATAAAAAACATAAAATTGTAAAAGATAAATTCCGAAAAAATCGTAAGTTGTACAAGGTCGGTATATATTTAGGATATTTGCTCTTGTACGGTTGCTTCAAGTTGCTTTATCGTAAAAAAATTGTTGATCCGAATAATTATATCGGTACAAATGACGGCAAAGTTATCGGGGTTGCTTGGCATAATCGTTTAATGTTTTTCCCTTGTCTTTTGCCGAAGCATTGCCTTGAAAAAACTTGGGCGGTTATCAGTGCTTCGGGAGATGGTGATTTTGTTGCGGATTTGATTGGCTTTCTGGGCGTAAAGGCGATTCGAGGTTCATCGAAAAAGCGGGCATCAAAGGCACTTTTTGAGGCATTTAATAATTTGAAAGAGGGTTATAATATCGTTTTTACCCCCGACGGGCCGGGCGGGCCGAAATATTCAATGAGCAAGGGGCCGATAGCCTTGTCCTCACACCTGCAAGCTCCGATTATTCCACTCAGTATCAATGCCAGCCGTTATTGGTCATGCAGAAGTTGGGATAATTTTCAGATTCCGAAACCATTTTCGACCTTGACTTTGGTGGTTGGTGATGCAATTAGTGTGCCGGCAGAACTTGATAGGGATGGGATTGCCGAGTATCAGGAAAAAGTCCGACAAGCCCTTATGGACATTACCGTAGATTAGT
This sequence comes from Lentisphaeria bacterium, assembly GCA_017456285.1. GTDB lineage: Bacteria > Verrucomicrobiota > Lentisphaeria > Victivallales > Victivallaceae > RGIG5270. The sequence continues at coordinate 11,051 of JAFTJQ010000004.1, read as the reverse complement.
TTTTGCTATAAAAATCCCGAATCTCCCACCTGCTTGCGGAAAATACGGCCCCCCCTCAACAAATCATATGGTGCATCGTCTTGCAACAAGTTAATATTAAAATAGTTTAATTACATTTTGCAAGGTGCGGGAGTGATTGTTTGCATCCCAGATTGCCACTACTGAACACTCAATATCTAAATCACAAGGAACAAAAACAATATTATAATTTGTGGCATTGATATTAACTTGAGGCATGACGCTTATGCCCAAATTGGCGGAAACCAGCTGATAAGTGCTTTCCAATCCGTCGATTTCATGGGTCACTATCGGCTTTTTTCCCGTTTTCTCCAGACAGAATAGTTCAAAGTGGGAACTTAAATCAGGTGATGACTCTTGAGACGGCAGGATAAAATTGTAATTGATTAAGTCATTGATTGTTAAATTTTTTTCTTCGGCAAGCGGGTGATTAGCTGGTAAAACATAGAAAAGCCGAAACTTTGAAATAATTTTGCTTTTCATATTATCAGGCAGTTTGAATAGATTTCTAATCGGTGTAATTGCAATATCAAGTTCACCTTTTTGCAGCAGTTCAATGGTTTGGAGCGGCATATATTGCTCGGTGATTCTCATTGTGATGTCAGGATATTCAGTTTTTACCGTACGGAAAAGTTTGCCCAGATTTAAGTAATTACAGGCGATAGTTGTAATGCCGATAGCGATATTCCCTTGCAGCCCTCTTTGCGATTTTATTGCTTGATTTTTTGCGTATTCGAGAATATCGGGAATGCCTGAAATTTGCTGCAAATAAGTTTTGCCTGCTTCAGTGAGGCGAATATCCCATTTATTTGAGCGGTCAAAAAGACTGCACCCGATTTTTTGCTCCAGTTTCTGAATTTCCTTGCTCAATGCCGCCTGTGACATGCCGAGTTTTTCGGCGGCTTTGGCGAAGTGCAGTTCATTGCTTAAAATCAGGAAATTTTGTAATTGTTTAATAGTTATCATTTTTAATAATCTTTCAGTTATCAATTTTGTACTTTTAATATATTGTATGGAATTGATTTTGCAAGTATATTATAGCAAATTCAATCAAAAAAAACGGAGAATTTTATGAAAAATTATCATTTTATGAGAAAAATTGTCGGATTGTTATTGATTTCAGGAGTTTTAGGTTGTTCGGAAGAAGCTGATAATAAGGAGCTTACGGAAATTGCTCCCATTACAGTTGAGGTCGGGACGCTTAAGCAAATGACTTTTCAAAAAAGTATTTTGGTGCAGGGCAATATTCAAGCGATTGACGATGCAGTGATTTCTGCCAGAGTTGCGGGGACGATTGAGCAATTAAATGTTTCGGAGGGGGACAAGGTAAAGAAAGGGGAGATTCTTTTCCAGACCGACCGCAAAAATCTGGAAAATCACTTGCTGGTTGCTGAACAGAGTTTGGCGGTGGCGGTGGAGAATTGCAAGACTGTCGAACAGGATATTCAGATTGCAGAAACCAATTTGCACAAGGCGGCTTTGGATTATGAGCGTGCCAAAAAATTGGTGAAAAGCAAAGTGATTTCTCAAACTGCCTTTGAAGACAGTGAGGCAGAGTGGAAACGCAAAATGGCAACGCTTGCCAAAGAGAAGACTGTTCTTGATTACAGCAAAGTTAAAGTTGAACAAGCCCGTACTAATTTGCAAATTGCCCGCAAAAATTTGGAGGATTCAATTATCAAAGCACCCTTTGACGGCGTGATTACTGATAAATTTCAGGAGCAGGGGGAGTATGTCGGAGCAGGAACTAAAGTTTTGATGATGGAGAATACCGGTAATTTGGAAGTTTCAGCGGAAATAAGTTCAGTTTACTATGACTTGATTAATAAGGATACCAAGTTGATAATTTCAAGCGACGGCAGAGAATTGGCGGAATCAAGGGTAACTTATATCGCCCCGACCATTAATCCGGTAAGCAGAACATTTGAAATTAAAGCCAAATTACCTGAAAATCCGAATTTGATTTGCGGCAGTTTGTGTGATATAAAAATTATCCTCGCCGAGCGTGATGGATTCGGAATTATCAGTAATGCCCTGTTGGAGCGTTCAGGAGGGAGAAGTTCAATTTTTGTAGTCAGAGACGGTAAAGCAGAGGAACTCGGCGTAAAAAGCGGCTTCACTACTGACGGATATACGGAAATTCTTGATGCTAAAAAAATCGGAGATGAAAAAATTGTCGTTACAGGGCAGTATTTCCTGAATAACGGAGATAAAGTTGTAATAAAATAAGTATATTGAGGGTGATCTTATGAATATCAGTGAATTGTCAGTAAAGCGAAAAGTCGCTATGACGGCTTTTATAATTATGTTGCTATTTCTCGGGATCTCCATGTATCGGCAAATCGGAATTGATTCTTTGCCGAAAATGGATGTGCCGTATGTGCAGATAACTACTCTGTATCCGGGGGCGACGCCTGAAGAAATTGAGATTGATGTGGCAAAAAAAATAGAAGACGCAGTTGCTTCGCTTGAGGGGCTTAAGCATACTACCAGTTTGTGTATGGAAAATGTTTGTGCAACAACTCTGGAGTTTAATTTGGGGGTTGATGCCGATATTATGGTGCATGAGGTAAGAGAGAAACTTAATGCGATTATGGATGATTTTCCGAGCGGAGTTGAGATGCCGACTTTGACCAAAATTAATGTCAATGCAGTACCGGTGGTAACGATGTTTTTGACGGGGGAACAGTCGCTTGACGAATTGTATGACTATGCGGATGATGTGCTTTCGGACAAGTTTTCGAGTATTCAGGGAGTAGGGGAGTTGAGAATACACGGAGGAGATGAATTACAGCTTCACGTAATTGTCAATCGCCAAAAACTTGCCGAAAGTAATTTGACTATGGAGCAAGTTATAAATCGCATTAATAGTGCTAATTTGAAAATTCCTGCAGGGCGAATTAAGGAAAATGGTACTGAAATGGGAGTAACTTTCGATGCCGAATATCGGGATATTCAAGCACTTAAAAACTTGGAAATAAGCGACACCCTCGGTAAAAGAATTTATTTGGGCGACATTGCCGACATAAAACTACAATCCAAAGAAATTCGTCAGGAGGGTTACTTTAACGGCAAAATCGGTGTGCAGATTGAGGTGGTTAAAAAATCTGATGCCAATGCGGTAAAAGTAATTGAAGCAGTACAAAAAAAATATGAGCAGATTATCTCCGACGGAACTTTGCCGGGCGGTATGGAATTAAATTGGTTCAAGGATGCAGGAGAATTTATTCATGCTTCAGTTGATGACGCATGGAGCAGTATTTTGCTCGGTATTGTGCTTACGGCGGTGATACTTTTTCTCTTTCTCCATGACTTGAGAACGACAATGATTGCAGTTATCTCCATGCCGGTATCAATTATTGTATCGTTTATTGCCATGAAAGCACTTGATTACACCTTTGATATGATGACTTTGGTATCGCTTGGGTGTTCGGCAGGGGTGCTGGTGACTAATGCGGTGGTCGTGCTTGAAAATGTTACTAAAAGAATTGACTCCGGCGACGATGCACGCACCGCTGCAATCAAGGGTACAAGTGAAGTTGTTAATGCAGTTGCGGCAAGTGCTTTGACCAACGTGGTGGTATTTGTCCCTGTGGCACTTATGAGTACGCTTGTGGGGTTATTGATTGCTCCGTTTGCAGGGGTGATGGTGGTGGCAACTTTGGCTTCACTTTTTGTGAGTTTCACGCTTACACCTATTCTGGCGGCGAAGTTTTTTGCCAAAAAGGAACATAAAGAGTGGAAAGTTCTGACGGTATTTTTCAAAATGTGGGATAGGATTTACCTGCCGCTTGAGAATGGTTTTGTAAAAAGCATAAACTGGACGGCACGGCACAGTTTATTGGTAATTATCGGAATTACGGGATTGTCAATTTTTATGTTATTTGTTTCGCTTCCGAGCCTGTCAATGGGTTTTATCCCGACAAATGACAAAAGTGAATTGGCAATTAAGCTCGAATTTCCGACTAATAGTGATTTGTCGGTAAGTAGAGATAGGACTTTGAAAATTATACAGGAACTTGAAAAACGTCCTGACATTAAATATGTGGCGGCGACAGTCGGGTATGTGAATGCTTCTCCGGGGCAGGTCTCCGAGGGAGTGTATGTCGCAGAAATAAATTTGCTTCTGACTCCGAAAGCGGAACGCAAATCAATTTTTGAGGTGGCGGATGAGATTCGTGATATGCTAAAAAAAGAACATAATCTCCTCTATGCGGTAAATATTCCTAATCCGACCGGCTCATCAGGAGCGGAGATTACGGCTTATATTTCAGGGAGTGATTATGAAGTATTGCGGCGAGAAGGGGTCTTGGCGGTACAGAAATTGCAGCAATCAGGGTTGGCAAAAGATATTGATTCAAGTATTCGCCCCGAGAAGCCGAGAATAAATATCGTTCCTAATCGGGCTGTGTTGCGGAATTTGGGCATCAGTGAAAGTAAACTTGGGACATCGGTGGCAGGATTTTTTGACGGAGTTGAGGCAGGAATTTATAAAGTCGGAACTCGAACATTTGACATCAGAGTTAAAGCTGAAGAATTTGAGGGGCGTGATGCTAATAGCAATATCGCAGTCGGTTCATTGAATGGGAAACCGATTAATATCGATGTACTGTCAAATTTGGAGTCCGACCCGGTTATGATTTCGGTTATCCGTGAAGACAAGGAGCGAACATGTTGGATTTATGCCAATACGGCACCGGGGAAAACTTTGGGCGAGGTGGTTAATTTCCTGCGTAAAAATGTCGGAGATAATTTGCCCCCCGGTTATAAACTCTCCTTTTTCGGACAGGCTGAAATGATGGACGAGGGAGCGGCGGAATTTGCGGAAGTTTTTTTGATTGCAATTGTTTTGACCTATTTGCTTATTGCGGCACTTATGGAATCATGGACTCACCCGTTTTTGATTATGTTTACTGTGCCGTTGGGGTTTGTGGGGATGTTTTTCACCATGTTTCTGGCAAATGAAGAGATGTCCATGATTGCTTTGCTCGGCGGAGTTATGATGATTGGAATTGTGGTTAATAATGCAATTTTGATTATGGATGAAACCAAAGTTCTGACCGATTCCGGGATGGAAAATCATTCTGCCATGCTTCAGGCGGCGAAAAATAAATTCCGTCCGATTCTGATGACTTCCTTGGCTTCAGTAATCGGCATGCTTCCGATGGCATTCGGAACAGGTATCGGTTCTGAATTGCGGTCGAATTGCGGACTTGGGGTAGTCGGCGGATTGACCTTTGCGGCAGTAATGACAGTCTATTTGATTCCTGCATTGTACTTTAAATTTGTAAAATCTAAAAAATAAAAAATTAAAAAAATTTTTAGAGAGAATCAGTTTTTACGGCGTAATAAATTAAATATTATTTTTGATTTTGTACGTTATTGCAAAAAAAATGCAAAAAAATTCTTTCAGCTGCTTGAAAAATTGTTCATTAGGTGGTATTTTGTGTTAGATACTATTTAATCATGTTTTATAAGAAGGGAAATATTATAAAAATGAGAAAACTTTTCGGTACTGACGGAATCAGAGGTCGGGCTAATAGTTACCCGATCACCGTGGATGTCGCTTTGCAAGTAGGTAAAGCGGTCGGGAGATATTTTGCATCTAATTCAAATGGAATTGCCAGAGTTATTGTCGGCAAGGATACTCGATTATCCGGGTATATGCTGGAAACGGCTTTGACAAGCGGGCTTTTGAGCATGGGAGTCGATGTTTTGGCAGTAGGGCCGATGCCGACTCCTGCAGTGGCTCACTTAACTCGTTCAATGGGGTGTGTTTGCGGAATTATGATTACTGCAAGTCACAATCCTGCCTGCGATAACGGAATAAAAATTTTCAGTTCAGAGGGGTTCAAACTTCCCGATGAAGTTGAAGCGGAAATTGAGAGCATGATTCTTGATGAATCGCTGATTTTTACCAAGTCTTTTGATAACAGCCGAATCGGTAAAGCGTATCGACTTGACGATGCGAGAGGGCGTTATATCGAATTTGCTAAAAGTTCTATCAAAAACATGAGCCTCAAGGGCTTAAAAATGGTGCTTGACTGTGCCAATGGTGCGGCGTACTCAATTGCTCCGTTGATTTTTAGAGAATTAGGGGCGGAAGTGATTGAATTTGCGGTGTCCCCGAATGGGTTGAATATCAACGAAAACTGCGGTGCAACTCATGTTGAGGAGCTTGCACGACTGGTTAAAGAAAATTCTGCCGATGTCGGAATCGCTCTTGACGGTGATGCTGATAGAGTCATTTTCTGTGATGAAAATGGCGAAATTGTTAATGGTGACAGAATTATCGGTATGATTGCACTTGATTATGCCGAGCGTGGCAAATTAGTCAATAACTCTATCGTGGTTACAAGCATGTCAAATTTGGGCTTGCATCGGGCAATGCAGGAGAAAAATATCAAAGTCGAAGTTACCGATGTCGGCGACCGCTATGTAATTGAACGAATGAAAACAGGGGCTTCAAATATCGGCGGAGAGCAGTCAGGACATATAATTTTTATGGATTATGCGACAACGGGTGACGGAATTATTTCGGCACTGCATGTGCTTAAGCTGATGAATAGAAAGGGCAGGAAACTCTCTCAATTAGCAGAGTTTATGACCGTATTCCCGCAGGAAATTTGTTCATTGGCGGTGAAAAAGAAAGTTCCGATTCACGAATTGAAACTGCTTCCGTCGGAGATCAAGCGATGCGAAGAAGCGTTGGGTAATAGCGGCAGGGTAATTGTTCGCTATTCAGGTACGGAAAACAAAATAAGGCTTCTCGTCGAGGCGGAAAAAGCTTCCGATGTAGAATTTTGGATAAGTGAATTGTCAAACGCGGTAACAAAGGAGCTCGGGTAAAATGAAACACGGAATCAGAATTGAAGATGTCACGCTTGAAACAATGCAGCCGATTATGTGTCCGGTCGGAGAGGTGAAAATTGCCAATAAGACGATTACTGAACACCTTTTGGAGCGATTGGATAGTTTAGAGGGAGAGATTCTTTGCAGCAGTAACTTTTATCCGTCCGACCGATTATTGGCATTTTGTCAGGAAGAATCTGCTAATATCATGGTCGTTGACAGCGAGGATAAGTGTGTGATGGCAATTCAAAAAAATGATTCTGATGAATATGAAGTTGCTGAAGTTGACGAGGATTCACTTTTAATGCTTTATGCCCATGATCTGTTGTTTTTGCTTGAAAAAATTGTCGGAGATTTGAAAGAAGATAAAATCGAGGGAACTATCAGAAACAATGTAAATTACGACGGTGTTTTGCATTTGGGCAAAAATTCCGTCCTGCTCCCCGGGGTCTATATTGAGGGCAATGTAACAATCGGTGAAAACTGCAAAATCGGGCCGAACTGTTATATCAGAGGAAATACCTCAATCGGAAATAATTGCCATATCGGGCAGGCGGTTGAGGTCAAAAATTCACTTTTGATGGATAAAGTAAGTTTAGGTCACTTAACTTACATGGGCGATTCGATTATTTGCAGTAATGTCAATTTCGGGGCAGGTACTATCGGTTCAAATCTGCGGCATGACGGACAGAATCACAAAACCATGGTCGGCGGACATCTGGTTGATACTAAACGCCGCAAATTCGGTTGTATTATCGGGGAGGGAGTTCACACCGGTATTCACACCACGATCTATCCCGGTCGGAAGATGTTTGCAGGCAGTTCAACTCGTCCGGGGGATATTGTGAGTCACGACTTTAAGCTCTATATTTCTAAAGACGAATAAGGTAACGGTTGCTGCTAAAAAATTATTTAAATAAAAAAAGCCCTCCATTGAAAAATTATTTTAATGGGGGGATTTGTTTTGCATGCAGTAAATTATTAAATTACCTGCCCCAGTGTCAGCATCGTCAGCTTTATAAAAGGCAAATGCTTGAATTTTTTGCAATCTCTCTTTAAGGACCGAATACGCTTGTTAAAGTAAATGTGACAATACATGACCCAACCATAAGCGGATAACACATGCCGCCCAAACCTGCTTTGCCGAGTATATCCATTCCGGGATAAAAAAGCGTATAGGCAAAAATCAAACTGAACCCCTGCAAAATGAGAACATATTGCCTAATCTTACAATAAATTTCCTTTTTTATTTAGTTTTTAATTAAAAAAATAATCGGTTCGGAAATTTCTCAAGGTAAATCAACGGTAACATTTGTGCCGTCATTTAAGACAGGTGGTTGACATTTTTTCCTTTTATCAATCAAGATTTTATCAACTCAAAAAAAAGGAAAAAATTATGAATTCAAACAATTTTGATTACATTTTTCAGAGGGTACATCGTAATTACTTTGATAATTATGATATTTGGGTCAGAAGTTCAGCAGCTTATCAGGGAGGAGAACAGTATATCCGCAAAGCCCTGATTCGCCATGTTTCTGAAATTGATTTAGAGTTTGCTGAACGCCTCAAGCGAGCGTACTACTTTAATTATCCCCGCAAAATTGCCCAATTAATTACTCAATACATCCTCTCGGTTGAACCATGCCGCAGAAATGTCGATAGTGATTTAGCAGAGGATTTCTCCCGCAAAGGCTTAAGAGTCAATGAATTAATGCGTCAATTCTCAACCGTTTTGAATGTTTACGGCATGGCGACAATTTTGATTGAAATGCCCTACTTTGACGGCGAAATTGATTATGAACGCAAAACTTTGGAGCGTATTCGCCCCTACGGCAGAGTTTTATCTCCATTAAACACCGTCGACTACGCTTACGGCAATGACGGCAGATTGGAGTGGTTGCTTATTGAGGAAATTGATTCGCCCGAGCATGGACCTTTTCTCCCTCGATTGGAGATTAAACGCCGCAAACTTTTTACCCGCAACGAGATTATGGTTTTTGAAAAAATTGACGGCAAAGCGGTTTTGGTAAATCGTACCACTCATGGATTAAATCGAGTACCTGCCGTGATGATGTCGGAATTTGACACTCCCGGAATCGGCAAAAATCACTACTTCGAGGATGTAGTCAGAATTTCCGATGCAATTTTGAATAACGAATCCGAAGCCCAGATGAATTTGGTCAAACAGATGTTCGGCTTGCTCGTTATCCCCGAAAACTTTGCAGGTAGTGCCGTAAATACCGGAAACGGCGAAAACAGACAATTCAGCCATGTCATTGCCAGAAGTGCCGCAATTTGTGAAGCAAGCGATGAAAAGGGCATAAGTCGATACATCTCCCCGTCCGGTGCTGATACGAAGGCAATTCGTGAAGAAAATATCATGCTCAAAAAAGAACTTTTTAATATCGTCGGCATGAATGCTCAAAACGAAAATAATATTCTTCAAAGTGCAGAATCAAAAAGTTGGGATTATCACAGCGTCCGACAATTTCTTGCTTCTCGGGTTGATATGTTGGAGCAAGCAGAAATTGAAGCATGGAAAATTATGAAACTCTATGATGATAATATTCCGATTCCCGAAGTCATTTATAACCGTGATTTTTCAGTAATTCAGTTGGAAAGTTCAATCAATGCTCTGCTTAATTTGGATTCATTGTCAAATTCGGCAAAGTATCACCATGAAATTGAAAAAACTGCACTCTTCCTGCTCGAAAAACTTAAAAAAATTCCGCAGGCAACTAAAGATGAAATTTTGACCGAAATGGAAAATATTAAAACTCAAAAACACTCACTGGAGAAGTAATATGTTCAAAAATGCTTTTTCCCATAAATTGACAATTTTGTACCCTGACGGGCAGAGTTTAACAGTCGATGCAATCGTACGGCAGGAGGAAACTCAACGGCAAAACGGAGTTGCCATGAATACTGCAAGTAAACTTGAATTCATCATTCAAAGTGACATTCAAGTCGATGTTTATAATCAAATTTGCTACAAAAATCAAATTTTTGATATAAAATCAATAGCTTTACTTGAAAGTATCGACGGCAAACTTGCCTATTATAAAATTAAAGTTACATAAAAAACTTGTAAAAATAAAAAAATAAGATATATTAATTATGGTAAAATTTTTTTAGGAAGTTTTATCATAATTTTTTTATTTTTTATTATAAGGATTTTAGTTGAAATGAATAGATTTGTTGAGAATGCAGTCAAGCGTTACCCTGAATTAGAAGTATGCAAAAACTCAATCGAGCAAACCATTGCATGCTTAATCGAAGTTGTGAAAAATGATTCAACCATATTTATCGCAGGCAATGGCGGTTCAGCCTCTGATGCCGACCACATTTGCGGTGAGTTCCTCAAAGGCTTTATGCTCAAACGAGAATTAACCGATGCCCAGAAAAAATCCTTAATTCCATTTGGAGAAATCGGTTGCGATTTGGCAAATAAACTGCAAAGAGGAATTAAAGCAATTTCATTACTTTCTCACCCCGGTTTTAATTCAGCATTTTTGAATGATGTTGACGGCAGTATGAGTTATGCACAGCAGCTTTTTGCTCTGGGGCGTAAAGGCGATGTTTTGATCGCAATCTCTACATCAGGCAATGCCGATAATCTCCGAAAAGCGATGATTCTTGCTCGTAGTCAGGGGATTAAAACAATTCTTTTGACCGGGGAGCGACACGGTTTGTGCGAAGAATTTGCCGATTTGGTAATCAATGCACCTGCCTGCGAAACCTACAAAGTGCAGGAATATCATCTGCCGATTTATCATGCAATCTGCCAGGCAGTAGAAGACCATTTTTTCGGCAAATAACGGGGGAGGGGGCAGTTTGCCAATGTCCCGATTGAGGTGTGACTGCATGGAAAATCCGTTGACAGGTCATGACTGCGGTGGTCAAAGTTATTGTTTTTTTGTGGGGACTAACGCCGCCCCCACACCCCCACGCAAGGTCAGCGACCTTGACCAAAAGAGATGCGAAAATTTTTCAAATTTTCACATCTCAAAATTTTTCCTCACATCCGTGAGCGAAGGCAACAACTTTTTATTTAGTTTTGGCTCGTTTCACTTCGCCTAATTTTAGTTTTGGCTCATTTCACTTCGCCTAATTTTAGTTTTGGCTCATTTCACTTCGCCTAATTTTAGTTTTGGCTCATTTCACTTCGCCTAATTTTAGTT
>JAFTJQ010000023.1 GCA_017456285.1 Lentisphaeria bacterium | reverse complement strand
GGTTTCATTTCTGCTTGTCTGGGATCGGGAAGCGTTGAACCGGAGGATTTTTGAGCGTTGCGGAGAGATGCTGGAAAACGGCTGGATCGAAGAAACGGAACGTCTGATGTCAAAAGGGTTGTTTGAGACTCCGACAGCCTGGCAGGCATTGGGATATTCTCTGATCCGGGATCATCTTCTGGGCAAAATCAAACGTTCAGAGCTCTGTGAACGGATTTCCATAGCCACCCGTCAATTTGCGAAACGGCAGATGACCTGGTTTACCGGACAGCATCCCGAAGCAATCCGGATCCCTATGCCCTGCTCCATGGATCAGGCAATTTCAATCATAAAATCAAATACCGGAACCGTGTAATCCCGGCATGATATCCCTGAATTATGTTTCATTCTCAGACTTTACTTGTATTTTGTAATTTTTATGCTATATTAAGACGGCTGATTAAGATTGATTATAAGCCATCAATTACGGAACAAAAACACAGGGATTTTTTCATGAAAATATACGCTCCTGCTGAAACAAAAATTTATGATTTTATCCCCTCTGTTCAGCAAGCAAGCAAGCAAGCAAGCAAGCCTTTTAGTATATAATAAAATTATATACAAAAAGGCTCCCTTTTATCAACTTTTCAAAAATCATAAAATTATCTTATTTCGTTATCGCAGGGAATTTGTCTCAATTTTCCTGCGATTTTTGTTTTTAATTATTATTCGTAAATGTGAGGAGGCAAGCCTATGAATTAATAAAAATTAAAACAACTAAAATAATTAATAATAACAATCAATTAACAAAAAAAGGAGTTTATTATGCAAATTGATACAAATGAAGTAAAAAAACAGATTAAAGAAAAAATGCAACTTGAAATTGTTCCGAAGTGGATGAAAAATTTCTTTTCATTCAGGACAATGATTTTTCCTTTAATCATTAAAATAATATTTTTAATTTCAACAATTATTGCAGTTATATCCGGAGTTAACATGCTTTTTAACGATAAAGTAATACCGGGATTAGGGTTAATTTTTCTTTATCCGATTGTAACTCATTTGCTTGTTGAATTCATTATGCTATTCTTTTCGATGCTTGATGTACAAAAATCAATCGATAATGAATTGAAAGCAATCAGAGCCGAATTGGCAAATAAAAACAAATAAATAATAATCATATTCACTATTCAGTGATTCAAATAAACCGGATAGTGAGTATTTTTTATTTTTTTTGAAAAATTAAGCTCTCCCTTCAAATAATTAGAAAGGTATAAAAAAATGAAAAAGGATTCGGAATGACTTTCTCAAAAGATGTTATTTCGGAATATTAAAAAAAGGAATTTTATTATGGATGAAGATCATTGGGTGAATAGGATTTTTAAAAAACTTGATGAATTATTATTTAATTTTAGGGGTAGAGCTTCGGAAGACTATGAGGGAAGCAGCCATATTTTATGGCTCCCTGCAACTGCGGGATTTGTTTTTGGGATATGGCTATTTATTAATTTATATTTTTTACAACAGAAAGGAATAGATGCTCTTTATCAGATGAAAATTGTTACCATGGCAGTTTGGTTTGTGAATGAACTTTGCCTTATTAAACACGTATTTATGCTGCCAGGTCTTTTCAGAAAACTATTATATCCAGTTTTCGTTACAATTATTACTGTTCCAGTATTCCTTTTATTAGTATATGGTACATTCTGGTTTGCATGTCTAATTATGTTTATTCTTGTTATTATATTTGCAATTATATTTGCAACATTTTTACTATCTGCTGCAGGAGGATCATCACGGTCTTATTCATCACCAACACCGATAAGTACTTCATCATCTTCGGCGAAAAAAGATTCAAGACCGGAAGAAGTTGCGTATATTGATGACGGAACTCCATGGGGTGAAAGAATTACTCGCAAAGAAGGTGATGCTACTTGGTCAGGGTCTTCTGGAAGATATGAAAAAAATTGGGATGATACTTATACCAAATTATAAAGGACTTTACTATGAATGATATAACTAATCAAACAGCAAAAAAGAGAAATGCAACTTTAATTTCTCTGATTATATGGATCTTTTCAGTAGCCGTGAATGGAATAATTTTATGGAATATGACATTCAGTAATTTTATTATCGACAAAGTAATTGAAATCGATAAAAAAATTGCCGAAAGAGAAAGATTAGAGGCGGAAGAAAGACAAAAAAATATTAATAATCCACCCCCTCCTGAAATTGTTGAAAAAACTACTCCCCCAGAGCCGCAAGTTCAGCAACAACCAGTAAGGCAAAATACCCCAAAAACACCTAAATATAAAATTTCGGTTCCAGCAGTACCAAAGTTCAAAAACATGCAGGAATTGAATAATTTTGGTACTGAAATTAAGCCTGATCCAGCAATTATTGCTAAAGGAGCGGATGCCTGCAAAAAGGCAGGAGATGATAATTTCCAATCTAATCCCCAATTGGCGGCATATTATTATTTGAAATTTTTGCAAGTTAAAAAGGATGCTGATGTGTTATTTAACTTGGGGCGTATTTATGAAAAAAATAATTTATTCGGAGATGCCCTTAAATATTATGCATTATCTGCCAAACATGGCAATGAAAAAGGTGCTTTTAATAGTGCCACTCTTTTGGTATTACACAAAGCATTTTTCATTAATCGGCAACATTTTGTATATGCTGATGCTATTCCCTATGCCGAGATTGCATTAAAATCCAAAGATAAATTAATTGCCGGGAATGGTGCTAATGTTTTGGGTTACATCTTTATGAATGGCGGTTATGGCGTTCAAGAAAACCTTGAAAAAGCATTCCAATATTTTACCTTTGCAGAATCTTGCGGAATTCCTCAGGCAAAGGGTAATTTAGAACAGCTTGCGAAAAAAATGCGACGATGGTAGAAGTGATTATAGGCAGGGGGGAATGGTATTTTTTTTATTGTTTCTGAAATGGAAAATGAAGTTTCATAAGTTTTTTTTATTTTTTTTGAGCGGAATAACTTGTAAATTTGAGATTTTGATTTATATTACTTTAATAATATATTTTTTTTGAAAATTATAAATCAATGAGGAATTTTTATCATGGACAAAAATGAAGTAATTAGTCTGATTGCTAAAGCAACTCAAATGCCGAGTGCCGCAAACTTAAATAACCTTTACAATGCATTAAAGCAGAATGAATCTCAAATTAAGGATTTTGCCGAGGAGTTAAACAAACTTTTTGAATCGCTTAATTCCGAGAAAATGGATGCTCCGACTGCTAATTTCATCATGGCGGTAGGGGCTTTTAATATTGAAAATACTCCGGTGGTCAGATCTTTAGTTGCCGCTGCGGTTAAAACTCTTTTGCCGCCGTTTCTCAATCACAACCCGATTATCAGAGCTTTGGGAGTGAGAGATAATAATGTACCACCGAGCAATATTGTCGGCAGATTCCGCAAACTTACTGCACTTAAAAATGGGCAGATCCTCTTTTTGAATAACAGCGGACGCTGGGGAACTATCAGCGGACTTGACAGTATGACCGGAACTGTGGCAATCAATCAATTCGGTGTGAATGCCGCTTCAAATAACGGCGTGCCTTTGGAATTGGTTTTAATCAGCGGTATTCTTTTTAACAGCGGTATTGAGATTATTAAAATTGCTGATGTCAATAACCGTTACAAGTTATCTTCTGCTGAATTCAAAACTATTGCAAAAAACAAGTCAATTCTGCCTTTGACCGATGCGCATTTGGAGCAAATTGCTAAATTCGGTTGTGCCAAATCTATGACTCCTGAAGTTTTTGAAAAATGGTGGAACTGTACCGAATCAAGCACAACTGCTAAACGTCGCTCATGTGACGGCAGAACAATTCAAGAGATTACTATTTTGCTCGCCTCTGAAGATGCAAGTGTGAAATTTACTGACGAAGAGGCTGAAGCATTCGGAAAATTCTTTGCGAACCTGAAAAAAGAGGTAATTGTTCGAAACTTAAAGGCTTTGGCTGAAGTAATTGTGAAAATCAGCGATCGTGCAAGTAATGAACAACTTGAAGTTATGTTAAGTCCTTTGATGGACAAAACTCCTTTCTGGCCGGCTGACCCGATTCGTGCAGATCATGAATCATTGAGCGTTTGGAGTGAACTCTCTGCTAAAGATATTGCAAAATTGGCTGATATTACACTTAAGGCATTCCATGAGGACTACATTGCAGGACTCTCTAACCGCCTGCCTTTGAAAGCGTTGAATGCACTTACTCCTTTGGCTTCGTTTGATGAACTGGATGCGCTTTTGACTGAACAGCACAGCTGCAGTAATGATCTCACTTTGTGGATTTGGAAAAATCGCAAAAAAGCAGGTAAAGCACTTATTCACCACGTTAATATTTACAATATTATTCGCGCACTTTCGCAGGATAATTTGCCTAAAGCATGGACTGCTTCACGCCGTGAATTGCACAATTTGCTTATGGATAATGCTGAATTTCAAGAATACTTGATCAATGATGCGGGAGCAATGAAACTTACTGCGGCTTTGCAGGGTGCCTTATTCCTTTCATCCGGAGAGCGTCAGAGTTTGGTTGTGAAGTTGGCTCGTAGTTCTAAAGAATTGCAAACTCACTTGGAGAGCGGTGCAGGATTGAAGATTCTTCAAGCAGGCATGAGCGAGAAAGAGCAGAAAGCCGCTGCCGCTGCAAACAATAATGAACCAACCTACACAAGCAGTATGTCACATCGCAAACTTATGCAGGAACTTGACGATATTATTAAAATTCACCGTCCAGAAAATCGTGAAGCACTTAAAACTGCTCGTGCTCACGGTGACTTCCGTGAAAACTCTGAATTTGATGCTGCGAAAGAGCGTCGTAATTTCTTAACTCGCCGTCAGAATGAACTTGAACGCGAGCTGATGTTTATTCAGCCGATCAATATTCGTGATGTCGAAGTCGGCAATGTAGCGGTAATCGGAAGCAAGGTAACACTTGTAAATGCTGACGGCTCTCAGGAAGTTCATTATCTCCTCGGTGCTTGGGATGGTGATCCTGATAAAAATTACCTCTCTTACAAAACCCGCTTGGGGCAGGCAATTTACAATCGTGAGAAAGGCGACAAAATCGAGAAACCGAATGGTTTAACTGCTGTAATTGTCAAAATAGAAACTCCTGAAGAAGAAGTTTTGAAAGATATGGATTAATCAAAAATATGTATAATGCTGTTTTATGCCGTTACCATGAAATTGCAATTAAAGGCAACAATCGACACATGTTCGAGCGTTGTTTGATGGACAATATTCATGTGCTTTTAAAAAAAGACGGTATTGATTTTGACGTAAAAAGAGTTCGTGGGCGAGTCTGGATAGAGAAACGTGATTTAAGTGATTTTACTGAAAACGAATTGGCGTTTGTAAAAAAAGCTCTTTCACGCACTTTCGGCTTGGAGAGTTTTTCTCCTGCGGTGAAAATTAAGTCGGAAATGAGTGTGATTGAGGCTAAAGTTGCTGAACTTACTCCGCTGATTTTAGCCGATTACTTTGCAAAAAAAGAGGTTGTTAAATTCCGTATTCGTGCCAGAAGAAGCGATAAAGAATTTCCGCTTTGCTCCAAAGATATTGAAATTGCACTTGCAAAAGTTGTTGCCGATAATTGCGATTCTTCAAGATTGAAAGTTGATTTGGATCATGCTGAATTGACTTTCGGCTGTGAAGTGCGTGATGAATTCAGTATCCTTTTCTTTGAAGAGTGCAAGTCCCCGGGCGGTTTGCCGGTCGGTTGTAATGGCAAAGCTTTGGCTCTGCTTTCCGGCGGAATTGATTCGCCTGTCGCCTGTTACATGACCATGAAAAGAGGTTGTCCGGTTGAATATTTGTCATTTCACAGTACTCCATATACCCCGCTTGAAACAACTGATAAAATCAAAACTATTGCCGCTTTTTTGAATACCTATCAGCGTGGCGGCAGACTTTTCCTTTGTAATTTAGTTGAATTTCAAAAGGCGGTCAGAGATTTTTGTCAACCTCGTTATCGCACGATTCTTTATCGTCGAGGAATGTTAAGAATCGGAGAAGCCATTGCTGCAAAATATGGACATTTGGCACTTTTGACCGGAGATTCAGTCGGGCAGGTAGCTTCGCAAACAATTGAAAATATGAGCACAATTGACCGAGCAACCAATATGTTGGTTTTGCGGCCGCTGGTGGGAATGGACAAGAATGAAGCAATCAGAATTGCTACTGCAATTGGTTCAATGGAGTTATCAAGTGTACAGGTGCCTGATAGCTGCATAGTTTTTTCTCCGTCGCAAGCGGCAACACATTCGACGGTGGAATTAATTGAAGCTGAAGAACAAAAAATTGCTAATTATAGCGAAATTATTGCAGAAATTGCCGAAAATGCAGAAATTTTTCAACTTTGATTCGGCAAATATGAGGTGTTAAGTTATGAGTTATATTTTGGGAATAGAGAGTAGTTGCGATGAAACCGCTTGTGCGATAGTCAAAGACGGCTATGAAGTGCTTTCGTCAATTGTGGCTTCTCAAATTGCAAAACATGCCGTTCACGGCGGAGTTGTGCCTGAATTAGCGGCTCGTGAGCACTTAAAAGGGTGCAAGGTCGTAGTTGAAACTGCCTTGAAAGAGGCGAATTTAACCATGGAAGATATTGATGCTGTGGCGGTAACTCAAGGACCCGGATTAATGCCTGCATTGCTGGTCGGAATTAATTTCGCTAAAGGCTTGGCAATGGGATACAATAAACCGATTATCGGTGTAAATCACTTTTTAGCACACATTTACGGTGCTTTTTTGGGTGATGGCAAGGAAGATTTGGAAAATCCCGATTCATATCCGATTTTAGCGTTGGTGGTTTCCGGCGGACACTCTTCGCTGTTATTGCTTGAGCGAGACGGCAAGGCTACGCATTTAGGCTGGACAATTGATGACGCTGCCGGTGAAGCACTTGATAAAGGAGCGAAATTGCTTGGCTTGGGTTATCCGGGCGGTCCGATTATGCAGAAAACAGGCGAGGGGGGCGATAACAAGCGTTTCAACTTCCCCAGACCTTTAACCGGGGCGGCAGGTAAGGCTTTGAGTGAAGAGCATAAATATAACTTCAGTTTCAGTGGAATTAAAACTGCTTTGCTCTATCAATCAAAGTTTTTGGAAGAGAGCGGAGAGAAAATTGAAGGGCAACTTTTGCAGGATATTGTAGCTTCATATCAGGAGGCTATTGTCGATGTTTTAAGCAAAAAAGCGATTAAGGCCGCTAAAGATTTTAAGGCAAAAACAATTGTTGTTGCCGGTGGAGTTGCTTGCAATAAGGTTTTGCGTGAGCGGATGGCAGAACTTACACCTAAAGGCGTAAAATTAAGAATCGCCAAACCGGTAAATTGCACAGATAATGCTGCAATGGTGGCAGGAATCGGTTATCATCATTTTATGAATAAAGAATTTTCAGAATTGAATTTCGATGCTTATGCGAGATTGCCCGAAATCTCCGAAGTCCCTTTTATTAAATAATGGCTGCCATGGAGTTGCCGTTGACAGGTCGGGGGAGCGGTGGTCGTACCTATAATTCCGGATTCTTCGATTCGCTCTGAATGACGGTGGGATTTTATGCCACTGTGGTTGAATTATGCCAAACTTGTCCTGTAAAATCGCGAGAGCGTGATAAGATGCGAAGCATCTTTTGGGTCAAGGTCGCTGACCTTGTGCGGAGTTTGAGGGTGCAGAACCCTCAAAAAAAGGCGGTGGCTGCTAAATAAAGGCAGCAAGCCTGCTGCCGTCCACCGCCCGTCTGCGAT
>JAFTJQ010000003.1 GCA_017456285.1 Lentisphaeria bacterium | reverse complement strand
CTTAAATCTTTTGCCACGAGTTGCCACACAACGGGGGAGATTGCCACTTGTCACTAAATCGCTCCAAGTTACTCTCCCCCTTTGTATTCCCCCTCTTCCTTACCGCTGACAGGACATTCGTACTTTTGTCCTGTTAACGGATTTTTTGAAATTAGGTTTCGAAAGGCAAAAACTTTTTTAGGCGAAGTGAAACGAGCCAAAACTAAAAAAAGTTGTTGCCTTCGCTCACGGATGTGAGGAAAAATTTTGAGATGTGAAAATTTTTAATTTTCGCATCTCTTATTGGTCAAGGTCGCTGACCTTGCGTAGGGGTGTGGGGACGGCGTTAGTCCCCACAAAAAAACAAAACGTTAACCACCATGCTTCCATTATTATGGTAAATCGGTAGCAGTTTATGGGAAAGATATTTTATTCGGAAACGACTTTGCGATTGAGGAAATTACGGACAAATTCGCTTTTTGAATGTTCCTTAAGTTCGTAAGCATTACCGTAATCTGCAATGGTTTTTATCTCTCTATCCAGTACCAAAACTTTGGTGCTGATTGAGAAAATACTATCAAGTTCATGGGTAACCATGACCACGGTTGAGTTAAGTTTTTGCTGTAACTCCTTTATCAGCATATCCAATTCGGCGGAACTTATCGGGTCTAACCCTGCTGACGGTTCGTCAAAAAACAGTAATTCCGGGTTCAATGCCAATGCTCTTGCCAGTCCGGCACGTTTTTTCATGCCTCCTGAAATTTCTGACGGCATGAAATCAATGTATTTTTCCAAGCCGACGAGGGACAGTTTTTCTCGAACAATCTCTTTTATCTCTTCCGGAGTTTTATCGGTGTGTTCCTCCAAAGGCAGTGCGACATTTTCGCCGATAGAGAGCGAGCCGAGCAAAGCCCCTGACTGGTAAGTAATACCGATTTTTTTCATTAAATCCTGCTGCTCAAGTTCGTTAAGAGCGACCAAATTTTTCCCGAAAATATTTATTTCGCCTTTAATGGGCTGATAGAGTCCGATGATATTTTTCAATAAGGTACTTTTGCCGCACCCTGACTGTCCGAGAATTGCGACAATTTCACCTCGTGCGACATCGAAATTAATATTTTTCATTACGGTTTTTCCGCCGTAACCGATTTCCACATCTTTAAGACTTAAAATAATATCCTCTGCCATATCAAAAAAAATCCTTATGATAGAGAATCCAAAAGCGTGATGATTGCATCACTGATAACTACTGCGAAAATACTGCTTACAACCGCATTGGTAGCACTTCTGCCGACTCCTTGAGCATCCATGGTTGATTGCAAACCTCTGAAGCACCCGACCAGGGCGATTATGACGGCAAAAACGATAGATTTCCCGACTCCGAACATAAAGGCATTCGGGGTTAAAACTGTTAAAGTCCTGCTGACGTAAGCTGCAAGCGGTACATCGCCGACGGTTACTCCGATAAAAAGCCCGCCGAGCAACGCCGCAATATTGCCGAAACAAGTTAATAGCGGCATCGCTATTGCTAATGCAAGGAGTTTAGGAATAACCAAAAATCTGGCAACAGAAATTCCCATGGTCTTAAGTGCATTGACTTCTTCATCGGCAATCATCGTGCCGATTTCCGCTGCAAATGCTGACCCTGCTCTCCCTGTGGCGATAATGGCGACCATAAATGGCCCAAGTTCCATGAGCACCGACCACCCGACCAAGTCAACAATAAAAATCTGCGTTCCGAATTGTGCTAATTGCAACGCCCCCTGAAAAGCGAGAATCACCCCCAAAAGAAAGCAAATTACCAAAACAATCGGCAGAGATTTAACTCCGCATTGCTCCAGATAGTAAAAGGTTTCCCGCCAACGAATTTTGAAAGGATTTCTCAATGCCTCGACAAAAGCAATAACCACCTCTCCCAAAAAACTTAAAAACTGAAAAAGTTCATAACATTTTTCTCGAGTGATTTTTTCAATTTTGTCAGGCAATGCCATATTTTATCAGAATCCCCGCTGCTGCATTTTCTGCTGTTTGATTTTTGGTTCTTCCAGATAGAGAGAGTACCAAATATCGCCGAGTTGAGCATTAGAGAAGTGTTTTTCCTTGCCGTTTGCCAAACGCTCATAATTGTCGTTAATTACCTGATTATCGACCTTATTTTTTGCCTCTGCGAGCAATTTAGCGGCATCGGCGGCTTTATTTTGTTTAACTAAAATCCAAGCGAGGAGAGAGTAGATAAGCACTGCGTCGTCGTTTTTGAATTTCGCAGCTTTTTTGGTTAAGTAATCAACAACTTTCTCATCCTTGTTTTTGTACATTCTAACGCCTTTGACAGCGACGCTTCTGGCGTCAAAAATCAATGCTTTGGGCATAAGTTCATCGACTTTTTTGAATTCTTTCATCTGAAAGTAAAGCATCATCCGCATTGAAATAATCTGTTTTTTCAGCAGGACATTCCAGATGAAATATTTATTGGCACGTTCGGTGATTTCCAAGCATTTACGCAATGCATTGTTCTGCTCTTTGGTCAAAAGCTGCTGTGCACTTTTGGGATTTCCGAGCTGACGATACTGCATGATATTGATTTGGCGATTAATTTTATTCTGGGTTTGCACCATAATGTCCTGAATGTCACCGGTAATTTTATTGATTCTACTGCGAATAAAAAGACCGATTGCCAATTGAGCAAGCATTACTACGACGATACCTGAAATAATCGCCCAAGTATTGCCCCATTCCTCTTGTGTGCTGTAAAAGGTCATAATTCCAAGTGATACAGCAATAATCATTGTTAACATTTTTTGTTACTCCTCTCTATTATTTTTTTCTTCTCTGCTTCTGTTGAGCTTTTTTCTTTAACTTATTCAAGCGTTTACGTTTTTCCTGCTCTTTTTTGCTGATCTGCCCGGGGGTATTCATCATCGCCAGAGTCGGATTCGGCATGCTGTCAAAATCGGGCATAGTACCGCTTGAGAGCATGCGATTAACTAACGTGTTGTTTTTCAACATCTTACGCATGGTATTAAATTGATTAATCATGTTGCTGACTTTTTCCTGACTGACACCGCTGCCTCGTGCGATACGTTTTTTGCGAGAGAAGTCGATTAAGTCGGGATTTTCACGTTCTTTGGGGGTCATTGATTGAATCATTGCCTCCATGTAGACAAATTCTTTGGTATTTGCGGCACTCATTGCTTTAGATAATTGTCTGCCGCCGGGGAGGAATTTAAGCACGCCCTCAAGACCGCCCAAGCGATTGAGCTGGCGGAGCTGTGAAAGGAAGTCATTGTAGTCAAAACGATGTTTTTTCAAGTTTTCGTGAAGTCTTTTTGCCTCTTCCTCATTAACTTCCTGGGCGGCTCTCTCTACGAGTGAAACTACATCGCCCATGCCGAGGATTCGAGAGGCAAGTCTTTCGGGGTTAAAGACTTCGAAATCTTCAAGTTTCTCACCGTTACCGATAAATTTAATCGGGCAATTGGTAACTTTTTTAATTGACAATGCCGCACCTGCACGAGCATCACCGTCAAGTTTAGTCAGAATAAAACCGGTCAAACTGATCGCTTTATTGAATGTATCTGCAACTGCAACCGCTTCCTGTCCCAAAGCAGAGTCCGCAACCAACAGAACTTCATTAGCGTAAACAACTTGCTGGAGCCGCACCAGCTCTTGAATCATAAAATCATCAATTTGTAAACGCCCCGCAGTATCAATCAAAACTGTATCGATATTTTCCGTTTTCGCCTGCTCAACCGCATTGTGTACGATTGCCGGCAAATTCACACTGGTTCTCTCCGCATAGACGGGAACTTTGATCTGCTCTCCCAAAATTTTTAATTGGTCAATCGCCGCAGGACGATAGACGTCTGCCGCCACCATGAGGACAGATTTTTTCATCTGATTTTTGAGATACATTGCCAATTTGGCACAAGTAGTGGTTTTACCTGAACCGTGGAGACCGACAAGCATTACGACCGATGGTTTTTTTGCCACATCAAGTTCGGCAACGCCGTCACCTAAAAGCGAAATGAGTTTATCATTAATAATTTTGATAACCATCTGCCCGGGGGTGATACTTTTTAATACCGCTTCTCCGATACATTCACTTTTAATCTCTTCAATAAAATCTCTGACGACATCGATATTCACATCGGCTTCCAGCAAGGCACGGCGAATTTCCTGCAGTGCTTCATTGATGTTGCTTTCCGTCAAAGTGCTGTGTCCCCTGAGTTTTCTGAAAACATCATGGAATTTGTCACTTAAATTGTCAAACATAATCCTTTTTGTTCCTTAATTTAATCCTTTTTTTATACATTTTACATTTACATGTCTATAATATATCTATAATATTTACATTTTCAAGTTGATTTTCTTTAAAAAAGCGTTTATATTATAATATTGAACAATTATATTTTTAATTTTTTTAATATAAACCAAAGGATTTTATCATGAGAAGTGATATTATGAAAAAGGGCAAAGAACGCGCCCCGCACCGTGGTTTGATGATGGCAAGCGGTATCAAAGCCGAAGACATCAATAAGCCTTTTATCGGAGTTTGTAACTCTTATACCAACATCGTCCCCGGCCATTGTCATTTGCAGAAAGTCGGACAAATCATCTGTGAAGAGATTCGCAAAGCAGGCGGTGTTCCTTACGAATTTAATACCATCGCCGTCTGTGACGGTATCGCCATGGGCCACAAGGGGATGAAGTTCTCTCTCCCCAGCCGTGAAATTATTGCCGACAGCGTTGAGACAATGGGCAGTGCACACCCGTTTGATGCAATGATCTGCATTCCAAATTGCGACAAAATTGTTCCGGGTATGCTTA
The DNA here is from genome assembly GCA_017456285.1 of Lentisphaeria bacterium. Lineage (GTDB taxonomy): Bacteria > Verrucomicrobiota > Lentisphaeria > Victivallales > Victivallaceae > RGIG5270. The sequence continues at coordinate 49,441 of JAFTJQ010000003.1, read as the reverse complement.
TGGGTGCAATGCGACTCAATATCCCGACCATTTTCGCTTCAGGCGGTCCGATGAAGGCTGGGGTTGATAAAAAATCAGGCAAGGCAACCGACTTGATTACTATTTTTGAGGGAGTTGCGGCTAATCGTATCGGCAAAATGGACGATGCAGAACTTGCGGAACTTGAATGCTCTGCTTGTCCGGGAGCAGGTTCTTGTTCAGGGATGTTTACTGCAAACAGTATGAACTGCCTCTGCGAAGCACTCGGAATCGCTCTCCCCGGTAACGGCACCATCGGAGCAGAGACCGAGGAGCGTATTGAATTTTGGAAGCGTTCAGCACGCCGTGCCGTTGAATTGGCAAAAATGGAAAATGCTCCGACTGCTAAAGATTTTGCAACTCCGACTGCTTTCCATAATGCTTTGGCACTTGATATGGCAATGGGCGGAAGTTCAAATACCGTACTCCATACCCTCGCTGTCGCAACTGAAGCAGGTACTAAACTTGACCTCAAAAAACTTGATGAAATTTCAGCTAAAACACCGAATATTTCCAAGGTTTCACCGTCAAGCATTTACCACATGGTCGAGGATGTTCACCCGGCAGGTGGAATTATGACCATTCTTAAAGAAATCGCCAAAATTCCGGGACTTATCGATCCTAATGCACCTACCGTTTCAGGAAAAACACTCGGTGAAGAGTTTGCGGATGCTAAAGATGTGGACGGCACAGTAATCCGTTCACTTGAAAATGCTTACAGCCAAAAGGGCGGACTTGCAATTCTTTTCGGCAACTTGGCTGAAAACGGGGCAGTAGTCAAAGCCGCAGGTGTGGCAGAAAAAATGCTTGTACACCGCGGTCCCGCTGTTATCTTTGAAAGTCAGGAAGAAGCTTGTGACGGCATTTTGGACGGCAAGGTCAAAGCAGGAGATGTCGTTGTTATCCGTTATGAGGGGCCGAAAGGCGGGCCGGGTATGCAGGAAATGCTTGCACCTACCTCATATATTATGGGAAGAGGTTTGGGCGAAAGCGTAGCACTTATCACCGACGGTCGTTTTTCAGGCGGCACCCATGGTGCTTGTATCGGACATATCAGTCCTGAAGCGGCGGCAGGCGGCTTGATTGGTCTGATTGAAGCTGGCGATATAATTTCGATTGACATTCCGAATCGCAAACTTGAACTTGAAGTAAGCGACGAAGTGATTGCGGAAAGAAGAGCCAAGTTTGTACCGAAACCGCCGAAGTTCACCAGTGGTTATCTGGCAAAGTACGCGGCACTTGCAACGAGTGCGGATACCGGCGGAGTATTAAAAATCAAGTAAATATCTAAATTGCTTACCGTCCCGATTTCCTTTCCGAAATCGGGACTTTTTTTATTTTAATTTCATAAATCACATATCTTATCTATCTCGAAAAAAAAGGATGGTGTTATTTGCGGCAACATTTAGTTGTCGATTTTTACTATTTAAAGTATCGGGAAATGCGGATAATTTTTGTATTCACTCTTCATTTTCCGGAAATTTTGAAAAAAAGTTCATTTTTTTTTGCTTTCACCTTGAAAAATTACGCTTTCGGTGTTAAATTTCTATCGTGGTATTTTATATTTTATAATCAGGTAATTTTAGAGGTGAAACATGGCGGAAAAAGATAAAACAACTATCAATGCTGACAAGGCAAAAAATTTGGAAATTACTATATCGCAAATCGAAAAAGAATTCGGTAAAGGTTCTATTATGCGTTTGGGCTCTCGATCTTCGCTTTTAGGCGACGTCCCCGTAATCAGCACCGGCGCTTTGGCTCTCGATTTGGCTTTGGGTATCGGTGGTGTGCCTGCCGGCAGAATTGTCGAAATTTTCGGACCCGAATCCAGCGGAAAAACTACCGTCTGTTTACACATTATTGCTAATGCCCAGAAACAGGGCGGACGCTGTGCGATTATTGATGCCGAACATGCCGTTGACCCTGCTTACGCTCAAAAAATCGGCGTAAATATTGATGACCTATTAATTTCTCAGCCCGACTGCGGGGAAGATGCTCTCAACATTGCTGATTCACTCGTTAGAAGCAATGCGATTGACGTGTTGGTTATTGACTCGGTTGCAGCTTTGGTGCCTCGTGCCGAAATTGAGGGGAGCATGGGCGATTCGCACATGGGCTTACAGGCTCGCTTGATGTCACAGGCTCTTCGCAAACTCACGGGTGCCGCCAGCAAAAGCCGCACCTGCATCATTTTCACCAATCAGATTCGTGAAAAAATCGGCGTTATGTTCGGTAATCCCGAAACCACAACCGGTGGTAATGCCCTCAAATTTTACGCTTCTATCCGCATGGATATTCGCAAAGTTACCGCCCTCAAAGATGCTATCGGCAATGTATCAGGAAACAAAGTCAGAGTTAAGGTTGTTAAAAACAAAATGGCTCCGCCTTTCCGTATTGCTGAATTTGAAATCAATTATGCCGAGGGTATTTCAAAAGTCGGTTCAATTCTCGATGTAGCTGCTGACTTGGGAATTTTGGAGAAACGCGGATCATGGTTCAGTTTTGACGGTGAGCAGTTGGCTCAAGGGCGAGACCAGACCAAAGCAATGCTTGAGAAGACCCCGGAATTACAGCAGCGTCTTTTGAACAAGATTCGTGAAGCAGTCGCAGAAAAAGGTATTTCATTAACCTGCGGAGTGGAAGTCCCTGCAGGAGAATAGTTTCCAAATCATGTTCAATTTCGGAAAAACAATCATTTTAAGTGCAATTCTACTGTCCGTACTTGCCGTCAATGCCGTTACTCCCGGTTTGGCGGCAAAAAGACGTCATGACTACTTTGAAGCGGTACGATTACTCAACAAGGAGCGGTCAAACTTCGCTGCGAACTCGCTTGAATATCAGAACTATACCTTTGAAATAGTTGAGTCGCTTATCGGATCAGGAGATTTTGCGGCGGCGGCAAAGGAACTGCTTGCAATTCGCTCTTTAGTAGATACTTCCGCTGCCAATAAATTGCATTTTGAGATATTGAAAAATCTCGTTACTGCCAATACAGCGGAATCGGAAAAACGATCTGCAATTGATAAAATTATTAAAATTTTTGAGAATGAATCCGAATTATCTCAAGATTCCAGATTACTCATTGTCAATTTTACGGTTCCGCTTTTATCGCAAGAAGCAGATTACAAGACGGCTTTGAAGTTGATTAGAGATTTGAATTTGACGGAACTTGACGAAAACTATGATAATTTGACGTTGGAATACTGCAAGTTATTGATTTTTGACGGGCAATTTGACGAAGCAGAGAAGTTGATTCAAAACTTTTCATTTGCGACAATTGCTGACTCTGAAAACTTGAAGCAGGATTTTTCTTTACTGCTCAATTCGTATCGCAAAAACATTGAATTTTACTTGAAAAATCGTCCGTCAATTATCCGTCAAAATTCTATAATTCATCAAGCTGACCTCAAGATGGCGGAAAATTTGACGGAAAATGCTCCAAAAAGTGACGAATTGTATCAAGCACTGAAATTTGCGGTATCGTCAATCGACGAATCTCAGGCAATTGAGTACAAAAATTCGCTCATTAAGTTAATTGATTTTGAACTCGACAACGGCAAAGACGGTAATGCCCTGAAAAATATTGAACTTTTTACCGCAAAATATCCAGATGCCAACGAATATGTGCCTTTGATGAATAAAAAAATTGCCGTATATCGCAAAAATAATGATTCAAAAAATATTTTAGCGACCTTTGAAGCGATTATCAATAATGAGCAGCTCGCAATATCTGACCGTATGGCGGCGGCGGAACTCGCGGCGGAATTGTATTTGCAGAATAACGACAGCGAACACGCCTTGAGCCTGTATGATTTCATGCTCAAAAACAGCAGTTCAGATGAAGAGACTGCCAAAGTTAATTTATTGATCGGTCAATATTACTTCCAAAGCAATAACTTCTATCTTGCCGCAAATTACCTGACTAAAATCGGAAAATCAAGCAGTTACTTCAAAAATGCTTTGCTGATGACAATTCAATGTTATTTCAAATTGGAAAACTATAAAGATTTGGAAAAAGCAATAGAGAATTTCCACTCTGCATTCAAGTCGGATAAAAATGTAACTGTTACCGAATTGAATACCGTAAAATTTTTCACTGCGGAAATGTATGAAAAAAACGAGAAAAAATCGGAAGCAATCAAGCTTTATGAGGAATTGGTTATTCTCAATCAAGAGGATTGTCTTTATGTCCCCGAAGCGATTTTGAATTTGGGTGAAATTTATTTCGGTGCCAATTCATACGATAAGGCGGCAGAGCAATTCCTGAATTTTGCAAAAAATTATCCCGATGATGCCAATGCGGATAAAGCACTTTATCGGGCAGTTTACGCCTATTATTTGGCGGAAAAAATCGAAGAAACCATTCAGGCGGTTAAACTTATGAGTGAAAAATATCCAAAGTCACCATACACGATTAAGGCACTTTTTCACCTCGCCGATCACTATCGAATCAGTAACGAATTTGAAAAAGCAGCGGAGACTCTGGCGGAACTTGAGCTGTTGCTTCATCAGGACGATTTGAATACCAAAGCAATGATTGCTTACAATCGAGCGGTAATTTACAACGAGAATAAACGTTACTCGAAAGCATTGGAGGAGTTAAATTCCTTAATCGAAAAATATCCGCAAAGTTCAATGTTATCGGATTGTTATTTCCTCATGGGGGTAATTTATTCAGAGATCGGAGAGAATTTGCAATCATTGGAGGCTTTTCAAAAGGCAAGTGAAAAAAATAATAAGCCGCTTTTTATCACCGTTTGCAAAGGCAAAATGGCAGATAATTACTTTATTCTCTACTCCAAGCGGAACGAAAAAGAGTATTTGGAAGCCGGAATCAAACTCTATGAGGAACTTGCAGAAAATCGTGATAATGACTTTTTTGTCCGTACCCAGAGTTATTACAAACTCGGACGTTCACTGGAGGCGGCAGGGGAATATCAGGAGGCTCTCAATGCCTACAATAATGCTATTTATGAAGCTTTGAGCGTACTTGACCGCAACGGCAAAACCATTCCGCCGATTTGGCTCAATAAGTGCGGGGCAAATGCGATTAAATTGAATTTGAATCATGGCGGCAGAAACGCTAAAAATAATGCAAAAATAATTTTGGAGAGATTAAAAGAGTTAAATCAAACTATCCCTGCTGAATTGCGGGAATTTGAGGAACTTTTGAAATAGTTTAATAAAAAAATAGTTTAAGGAGATATGAAATGAATTCGGCTTTTTGGAAATTAATGACAGACGGTGGTGTGGTTCTGTGGGTAATTATGTTTTGCAGTATAGTTGGGATGTTTATTTTCTTCAAAAAAACTTTTCAATTTCATCGGGAAGAGGTGAATGTGAGGGAGTTGCTCCGCGGTTTGGAGAATGTTCTTAAGCGTAATGGTTACGTCGAAGCAATTTCACTGTGCGACAACACCCCCGGCCCGGTGGCACGAGTTTTGTCATCGGCAATTCTCGCCTATGAGCGAAAAGATGATGATATTCAGCAGGCAATTGATGATGCTTGTTTGGAGGAGATGCCTAAACTTGAGAGCGGTTTGGATATTTTGGGGACAATCGGTTTCATTGCCCCGTTATTAGGTTTGCTCGGTACGGTTTTGGGGATGATGAATACATTTCAGGACATCGGTTCAACTAATAGTTTGTCGCTCTCTGCTTCGCAACTTGCAGGTTCAATTCGCATGGCATTAATTACCACTGCGGGGGGCTTGTGCGTAGCAATCCCCTGCTATGTTGCGTATAATTATCTCCTTGCCAGAGTCAATGCAATGGCACTTGACATGGAGAAAGCGGCTTCGGAGATTCTCAGTTTCTTTGCTCAATTGTCTAAACAGGAAAAACTTCAAGACGGTGAATAATTATGGCGGTAAGAAATTTTGACAAAAGGCGTTATCGCTCCAAATTGCCGATGTATTGCGGACGGCCTGATTTGACACCGTTGATAGATGTGCTTTTTTTGAGTTTAATTTTCTTCTGTGTCAGCAGTTCTTTTGTAAAACTTTACGGCGTGAAAGTGGAGTTGCCCCAAACCGAACAGGCAAGTTCCACCAGTGTACAGAAGCAGGTTATTTCCATCACTCATAATGAATACGGCGACAGAATCTATTTTAATGATGCAGAGGTTACGAAAGGTAATTTGGGCGAGGAATTAAGAGGTCGTGCCGGAATGGTGATTATTTGTGCAGACAGAAATACTTCGGTCGATACGTTGGCACAGGTTATGGTGATTGTGGAGAAAGCAAACCTCTCTGCATTCCTCGCTGTTTCCGATGATATGGAACAAAAAGAGATATTATTTGAAAATTAGTAAAATGAAAAATCAACTGTCAAATCCGATTAAATACAAAAAAATCATCGTCATAGAAGCACTTTTTATGACGATTTTGTTGCATGGGATTTTGCTGGTGTTATTTACTCCGGCAAGCTCGCAGGAGGCGATGGCAAGTCAAAAAAATAGCGGAGTAACACTTTTGAATGTCGGTAAGATGACGAAAGAGCAATTTGCTGATTTTAAAAATTTTCTGAACTTCAATAATCCTGCTATGTTCAGCAGTTCGCATAATCCGCACGGGTATAGCGGCATTTGGAAAAAACAGCATAAAATTGCTTTTGAGAATAGTCAGGTAAATTCCGGTAAGGAGACGACAAAACACATCAGCTCTTACGAGAAATGGCATTTAACAAGCGATATAAAAATTGAAACAAGCAAGCATGATATTTTGATAGATAATTTAACTGAATTAGATGCGGTAAAAAATAGTAATCTCTCGCAAATAAAATACCCAATTGCAATCGGGGATGACGGCAGCTGTATTCCGCTTGTTTTTTCGCAGGCAGAAAACAAATTACTTGAGCGTTACAAACCGGGAAATACCATAATCAGAGTTAATTATACAACAGACGGAATATTGAAATTAAATATCATGCAGAGTTCCGGACAAAGAAACTTGGATTTGCTCAGTTACCGATTGCTTTATCGTAAATTACAGGGGGCACAGAGGGTGAATACGGCGTTTTATACTGTCTATTATCGGGAGGATATGCCATGATAGAAGTCAATACAACTGCATTACTTTTAATCTATTTTCTGTTGTGGATTGCGGTGATTGTTGTCCTCTGGATTCGGGAACTCCTGCGGATAAAGAAGCATAGTTGGTCATTGAGTAACGGCAGACTGTTTCATTGTGACAACTGCCACCACTCTTTTTTGGTAAAGGACGGAACAAATTTAACTCGCTGCCCCGAATGCAATGCAATTTGCATTAATAAGACACGCAGGTGGTTGTAAAAAATTGGAGTGAATATGAAAAAAAGAGGCAAATTTATCACCTTTGAGGGGTCAGAGGGAGCAGGAAAAACTACCCAAATAAATCTTTTAAAAGAGTTTCTATCTGCCCGAAATATCGAAGTTATCACCACCCGTGAACCAGGCGGCACTCCTTTAGCGGAAAAACTTCGGGAGATAATCAAACACTTTCAGGGGTCGGAGATTGTTTCTGACAAAACGGAGTTACTGCTTATGGAGGCAGCTCGAATCCAGCATGTTCAGAATGTAATAGAAGTTGCATTAAATGACGGCAAATGGGTTATTTGCGACCGTTTCTATGATTCAACAACCGCCTATCAGGGCTATGGGCGAAAGATGGATTTGGATTTTATCCGTCAATTAAATGCCTTTGCAGTCGGTGAAACTGTGCCTGATTTGACGATTTATTTTGATTTGCCGTTGGAGCAGGGGTTTGAACGGACCCGCAAACGCTATGCGGACAAGGAAGTTTTTGACCGCTTTGAATCACAAAAAATTGATTTCTATCGCAGAATTGAACAGGGGTTCAAAGATATTGTCCGAAATAATAATGAAAGAGTAAAACTTATTGATGCCTCACTCTCTATCGAGGAGGTTCATCAACAAATTTGCAGGTTGGTAAATGAGCAATTTTGATAATATCAAGGGAAAATATCCCCTCTTGATTGAGGGTTTGTGCAATGCCGCCAAGTCGCATCGATTGGCACATGCGTTTATAATTCAGGGCGCCATGGCGGAGTCGAGAAATAAATTCGCCCTCGCTTTGGCTCAAATCGGGTGCTGTCCGAATCGTGCGGAGAATGGAGAACCCTGCCAAGTTTGCAATATTTGCCGAGCTATAGACAATGATAACTATGCGGATATGACCAAACTTACCCCGGAGGGCAAGGCATTTCAAATTAAAGTCGGCGATGTCGGTAATCCATTGCCGAATACGCTTCGCAACTTCACCGATAGTTTTTACTTCAGCAAAATAAGCAGTGCCGAACGCAAGGTCGGAATTATCTATGAGGCGGATAGAATGAATAGTGAAGCACAGAATGCTCTGCTTAAAACTTTGGAGGAACCGCCCAGAGAGAGTTTAATTATCCTCGCAACGGCTAAGCCGAAGTCATTGCTCCCGACAACCGTTTCCAGATGTCACTTGATTACTTTGACGGACAAAAAATTGAACTTTACTTTCGCTAAACAAAAGGAACTTTTCAGTGCCTTGTTCTCTGCATTTAATGCCGATGGTGATTTGTTGCAATTGGAGGAATCTGCGGAGACGATTATTGGTATTGCCGAGAGTCTGAAAGCCGAAGCGAATGATAAAATCGAAGCCGAATTTATGCCGAAAATCGAACAGGCAAAGGAGTTTGACGATAAGTTGGTTAAAAGGTTGACGCAATTAATGAGCGATAATGCAGTTGGTTGTTATATCGGAGAGAGAATGCAGTTTTTGAGTGCGATTTATTGTTTTTTTGCTCAACTTGCTTTGTTGGCGGAAGGGGCGGATTTTGATAATTTGCCGAATAGTGAAGTTTTTGATTCTTTAGAGGTGAAAAAATCAGAAATTCCGCTTGAAAAAGCCTTAAATGCGGTTAAATTAGCAGAGAGTATGATCTACTCATTTAACTTTTTTGTAAATGAGCCATTGGCGATAAGAAGTTTTATATTTAATATTTAGATAGTTTATTTGAGGGAAAAACGTATGAAATTCGGAACAATTTTGAAAAATGAAAATTTTAAAAGCGATTACTATGAGATCGTCTTTTATCACCCCGAAATTGCCGCCGCCGCTCGGGCAGGACAGTTTGTGCATGTGCAAATTGATGAAATTTCAAGCCGCATGCTCCGCCGTCCGTTCAGTATCCACGACACCGATATTGAAAAAGGCACTGTGACAGTGGTCTACAAAGTTGTCGGCGACGGTACCAAAAGATTATCCGGTAAAAAGGTCGGAGAATGTTGTGACTTGCTATCTGCACTCGGAAATTCTTACAGTGATGTTGCTCCCGATGAGTATCCGATAATTATTGACGGCGGTTACGGTGCGGCGGCGACCTACATTCTGGCAAAAAATTCTCCGGTCAAAGGAAGTTTCCTTTTCGGAGCCAGAGGTGAGAGGGATGTAATTTTGACTGAAAAGTATCAAGCACTTAACTGGGATGTAAAAATTGCCACCAATGACGGTTCAGTCGGGCATCAGGGATTGGTAACGGATTTAATTGCTAAAGTAATTGAGGAAAATCCCGGTAAAAAATTCAAATTTTTTGCCTGCGGGCCGCACCCGATGCTGATTGCATTAACCAAAATTCTCATGCAGCAGAATTTAGACGGGGAAATTAGTTTGGATCATGTCATGTGCTGCGGAATCGGGGCATGCTTTGCCTGCGTGGTCAAGGTTAATGCCGACAATGAGCAGAAATGGCGTTACGCCCGCTCCTGCTCCGAGGGGCCCGTTTTTAATGTAAAAGAAGTTTATATTGGAGATTAATTATGGCTGATTTAACTGTAAAATTAGGAAATTTGATTTTAAAAAATCCCGTGATGACTGCCAGCGGAACTTTCGGTTACGGTATGGAGTATCACAACTTTTTTGATATATCCCGTTTGGGGGCAGTGGTGGTCAAAGGTATCAGAATGGAGGTCTCTGACGGTAATCCCACTCCGAGAGTTGCCGAGGTTACAGGCGGCATGATTAATGCAATCGGTTTGCAGGGGCCGGGAGTGGATAAATTTCTCCATGATGAGCATTACATGCCCTTTTTACGCAAAGTCGGGGCGACTACGATTGTGAATATCTGGGGTAAATCGCTGGAGGAATACGGCGAAGTCGCCGCCGCCATGGATAGCGAGAGTGACGGGATAAGTGCTTTGGAAATTAATATCTCCTGCCCGAATGTGAAAGAGGGCGGAGCCGCTTTCGGTACAGATATTAAATTGGCACAGAGTGTCGTCGCAATGGTTCGCAAAAATACCAAACTCCCGATTATTACCAAATTAAGCCCGAATGTAACTAATATCGGCGATTTTGCCTGTGCGGCAGTTGATGCCGGAAGCGACATGGTGTCTTTGATCAATACACTTGGCGCAATGGCGATTGACATTGAGACAAGACGCCCGAAAATCGCCAACGTGTGCGGCGGTTTGAGCGGCGCATGCGTGAAGCCGGTGGCAATAAAAATGGTTTATGATGTTGCCAAAAGAGTGAAAGTGCCGATTATCGGAATGGGAGGAATTATGAATGCCGCGGATGCGATTGAATTTTTGATTGCAGGGGCTTCGGCAATAGCGGTCGGAACGGCGAATTTTATTAATCCCATGGCAACGATAGAGATTATTGACGGAATTAATGAGTATTTAGACCGCCACAATATTAAGAGCGTAAGTGAAATTATCAATAGCGTAAGATTATAAAAAGCAGAAGATTATGAAAAAGTTTGCACCGGTAGGAGTTTCTTTATTGGGGAAAGTTAGAAAAAGGAATGAAGATTCTTTTATTTTCTCCAAAGACCCTCACTCAAGAAATCAAATCGCCATAATTGCTGACGGTATCGGCAGTTGTAAGCATGGCGATTGGGCAAGCAGATTTGTTTGCGAAAAATTCTATCGGGAATTTATTGAGCAAAAGGCAAATGATATAAAATCGGTTTCAGCCATGGAGAGTTTCATGGTCGATGCTCTGAAAAAGGTAAATGCGGAACTTTTTGAACTTAATGAGCGTGAATTTAGTTCATGTCATATCGGAACGACTTTGGTTGCAGTGGCGATTATGGAGAAATATCTTGTTTCCATCCATGTCGGGGACAGTCGATTTTATGAATTTACCAACAAACAGGAGTTAATTCAGCGAACTGAAGATCATACGCTTATGACCAGATTCAAAAAATTCGGAAAATTGGATTTACCGAATATCCCCGAAACCGAGTATGAGCATATTTTGACCAAGGCTGTCGGGGTCAGAAAAGAGATTAGTTCTGATTCCTCTTTGGTGCAGAACTTCAAAAGAAATTCTAAAAGCAATTACTTAATTTGTTCGGACGGACTCTCTCACCAGTTAAAAGATGAACTTATTTGCAATATCTTAAAAGAATCAGCTAATATGGAAGCAGCATTAAATAAATTGATTTTGGCAACCTATATCGCCGGAGCTGAAGATAATTTAACAATAGTTCTATGGTAAAAAAGTAAAGGAAGTGAAAAATGATCGGAGATATTAAATTAGAAAAACCATTAGTTTTTTTTGACCTGGAGGCTACGGGAACATCTGTTCAGCGAGATAGAATTGTGGAAATTTCGGTTATGAAAGTTTTCCCCGACGGCACTCGCAAAATTAATACTCGTCGGGTGAATCCTGAAATGCATATCCCCGAAAGCGCAAGCCAAATTCACGGTATCTATGATGCCGATGTCGCAGATGCACCGACTTTCCGTGACATCGCAGTAAACTTAAAAAATTACATCGGCGATGCGGATTTGGCAGGCTACAATATTCAAAAATACGATATTCCGCTCCTTGAAGCGGAGTTTGCTCGAGTCGGGGTGGAATTTTCTGCTGAAAATCGCCGAGTTGTGGATGTTTTCAATATTTTCTGCCGTCTCTATCCCCGCAATTTATCGGCGGCTTATGAGTTTTTCTGCGGCAAAAAATTGGAGGATGCCCATAGTGCCAGTGCCGATACCGAGGCGACATTTGAGGTTTTTCTCGGTCAATTGGCGAAGCATGCGGAGATTCCGAGATCGCTTGACGAACTGCATGATTTCTGCAACAATAGCGACCCTGATGCGGTGGACAAAAGCCGCAGGTTTAAGTGGCAGGACAATGAAGTAATTGTCAATTTCGGAAAAAATATGGGAAGAACCTTGAAAGATGTTGCCGAGAAAGATCCGAGTTTTTTACGCTGGATAATCCGCTCTGATTTTCCCGAAGATGTGAAAAAAATTGCCCAAAACGCCCTCAGCGGAGTTTTTCCGGAACGCAAAAAATAATTCGCTCATGGATAACTACTTAAATGATTTACTGAAACTATTAGCCGACAGCAACGATAATATTGCCAGAGCGGTGATGGTGGAAATATTAAAAAAATATCCAACGCAAGTAAAAACAATTGCCGCTGAATTGCAGGAGAGTCCGAATGAGATTATCCGCAGGCGAAGTCACCAATTACAATCATTTTTAACTCTGCGTGAGCGTCGGTTGCTATTGCATAACTTCATCCATAAGCACGAGGATAAAGAGTTAAAAATTTTGGAAGCCCTCATCTATTTGCATTTGCTGTGGTTTGACAAAGATTCGCTGTTGGAACTTAAGGAGACAAGCAGGGAATTTATGCGGGATTTTCCGAGAGGATCCGATGATATTTTCCACGCTTCTGCAAATTTCATGCGGGAAAAAAAGGCAGTTTCCATTGCCGAAAATATCGCAGATGCTGAACTTTTTTTGTTAGGAACGGTAATTGACAGTCACTATGGGTGCAGTAGCTTTTGGTGTACTTTGCTGTTGGGGATATTGGAGCTTTATGGGATAAATCATATTCAAGTGCTGAAATTTGAGAAAAGTTTTTACCTTTTTGATAAAGAGCGGCAATTGATGATCTCTCCGAATGAAAATTGGCAAATTTTGGCATTTGACAGTAAGCAGGGAGTGCCTGAAAAGTTCGATAAATTCCGCTTGATAAAGTACCTTTTGTCAATTATTTTTGCCAATGCGGTTGCTGATGATGAGTTTCGTTATATTTTCATTACCGGAGATATTCTCAAATCCGATAGTGCCAAAGGTTTAAGTTTTCTGCCCTATCCATACGGTAAAAAAGATTAATTTACCCTATAAAAAATAATTGCCGCAGAATTTTTAACTTCTGCGGCAATATTGCTTGTTAGAGTTTTAACGAGTTTAACGCCGATGTCCGCGATGCGGTACGGGTTTTTTGGGCGGCGGTGCGATTTTATGGTGCCGCTGAGTGTGGATAATCGGTCGGTGGGTTTCGATAATCACCGGCGGAGGCGGTGTAATTATCTCTTCATGCCGAATAATTGTATGCTCGACGGGAGTAACAATTACCGGTTGCGGAGCAATAACCCGACAAACCAAATCAACAATTCCTGCCGCTAAATTTAATCCGTCATTATCGTAATAGCGATTACGATTGTGTTTGTGATGCGGATTAGCAAAAGCACAAGTCCCGACGCAAAATACCGCCGCCATCATCATCATTTTCCACTTTTTATTCATTTTGTACCTCCTGTTTGTTAATGGTTAATGGAAAATCTTTGCTTCTTTTGCCCTATATAACGAACAAAAAATAAAATTATTTTACAAAATTCAAACAAGTGTTTGAATTTTTCTAAAAAAAATATAATTTGAAGCAAAATACTGCCAATACCAACGATAAAAATTGCGACACTCTTTTTTTGGGATTAGGGGATTGACAAAAGCAAAAAATATGCTATAATAATAATATTGAACAATTTAACAGAAAGGAAAAGTATGAATTTAAAATGCTTGATTCGGGCATTTGCAGTTTTGATTACGGCAAATGTTTTCGCAGCTGACCCATTCGGGACAGAGATTATGGACGGCGGTAAAATTATCCCCCGCAACTTGGTTTTAGTCGGTTCGACTAATGAACACATGAATTTTTGCTTTGCCAATAACTTCCCCGACGGAACTATTTACATGAACCACTCCGAGGGTATCCATACGGTTACTGAATACGGTGTGATTCGACGCTCGCTTGATGGTGGCAAAACTTGGGAGAAAACTCCATTCCCATTCGGCGGATTCAATACTTTCGTTAATAAAAAAGGCGAAAAGTGTCAAATCGGATGCTGGGATGATAATATTTCTGATACCCACCAAATTCATTTGCGTATGTTGCATAACAATCAAGGCAAATTCAGCGATCATTACAGCACAATTAAGTTGCCTTTCAGAAGCACATTCAGACTGCACCGCGAAGTTTTACGCACCGGTGACGGCAGATTGTTGCTTAATGGCTACTTGCGAAAGGAAAATGCCGCTAAATTGACCGCTTTTGTAATTGAGTCAAAAGATGACGGAAAAACTTGGACTTACCTCGCAACTATTATGGAGGATACGACCAATAAATATCCGGAGGGCCCGAATGAAACAGCCATGGTTGAATTGGCAAACGGCGATATTTTAGCCTATGTCCGTACCGGAGGGCACCTCACTCCGTTGGTACAATTCCGCAGCAAAGACGGCGGTAAAACTTGGGGCGATATGACCGAGGTTGATAAAGGCGGAGTTAATCCTGCGGCAAGATTGCTTAAAAACGGCACTTTGGTTTTGATTAGCGGTCGTCCGAATCTCTATCTCTATATCGACTTTACCGGAACGGGTAAAAATTATCAGAAATATACTGTTTGGAAAGGTTCCGGCAGTTCATACGCTTCAGTTTTGGAACTTGAACCGAATAAAATTATGGTAATTTATGATGAAAGCGATTTCGGAAGTTGGAGAAACGGCTCTCGCTTCAGCAGAATTATGGCAGTTACCTATGATGTCGTCAAAGACGATGCGCTTAAAACTGAAAAAATCACTCACCCCGAAGCAAAAAATTATAAGTTTTTCTATTCTCCCGAGTGCAAATATTCTTTGGACTATCACAATTTGTTTATGCCTTACTGCGTATTTGATAAATCAGTAACTAAAACTAAAAATACATGGTATGAAATTATTGAGATTGCGGAGCGTCCGTATCCGGTGCTGCACCTGGAATTCAAGGGAGAAGAACCGCCATTCAGATTCTCTCATTACGCCAAAGATATTGCCGAGGATATTAACGGCATGGAAGTCGGCTGGGAACTTCGAGTAAGCGATATGAGTTTGGATACTCCGCAATTTCGGGCTTTGGTTCAACTTGAGAAAAATTCTTTGCTGACCTATGTCGGTTGCGGAAAAGATGCAATCTTTGTTTTTGAAGATGGCAAACAGAAAAAAATCCCCTGCAAAATCGGCGACGGCTTCAATAGTTACAAATTAATAACCGACGCTAAAACCAAAAGTTTCACCGCTTTGGTCAACGGCAAAGAAGTTTACCGTGGCAAAATGGTTGAACAAAATGGCGAAATCACCAATAGATTGCAAATCGGCGACGGCTCAAATCAAGTTCACGGAGCAGTTGACCTCTCATATTTGGGCTTTAATTATAGATAAAATTGATTAAAATTAGGCTGTGCAGAGATTTTTTTGCACAGCTTTTTTGGTGTTTTTGATAAATAAAAAAGCTCAAAACCGATTTAATCAGCTTTGAGCTTTGCTGCATCCAATAATTATTTAACTTCGATTACGCTATTCAAAGTACCAAAATCATTGGGAGAGAAATTTGAGTTATTCTCGTCTAAATGCCAGACACCATCGATAACAAACTTGTACTCATAAACACCGGGCGCCAACATCAAAATTCCAACATATTCGCCGGTATTATTTTTGTCAACTAAGTACTTTGCTTTGTCATCCCAATCATTGAATGACCCGGCAACACTGACAATTTTGCCTGCTTCAGTATTTAATTTGAAAACAACCCGCTTTTTTGTTGCTCCGCTTTTTTTAGTTGCGGCACAACAGGCCTTCGCCTTAGCCATAATAACCTCCTTATTTTTATAAAAAGTGTCTTTTAATATATCACATTTTTTTAAAAAGTCAAGTTTTATGTTCATATTTTTTAATTATTTCCTTTCTCTGCCTGAAATTTTAAGTCATTATCATTTAAGGAAATATGGAGTTTATCGCCGCTAATCAAATCTCCGGCAATAAGCATGCGTGATACCGGTGTCTCCAGTAATTTAATAATCGTCCGCTTGAGCGGTCTCGCCCCGAATGCAATATCGTAACCTTGCTCTGCCAAATAGAGTTTTGCCTCATCATCAATTTGCAATTCAATATTATTATCACGCAGTTTATCGGCGAATTTTTTGAGTTGAATATCGACAATTCTGACAATATCATTTTGACTTAATGCATGGAAGTTCAATATCTCATCGACACGATTCAAAAATTCCGGGCGGAAATACTTGTGCAATTCGTTAGTCAAGACTTCTTTTATCTCCTCATCGCTCTTTTTTCCCTGCTGTTCCAGAATGTAATTACTGCCGATATTGCTGGTCATAATGATAATGGTGTTTTTGAAACTGACCGTCCGTCCCTGCGAATCGGTAACAATTCCGTCCTCCAAAATCTGAAGCAGAATATTGAAAACATCGCTGTGAGCTTTCTCGATTTCGTCGAAAAGCACCACCGTATAGGGACGCCGTCTGACTGCTTCAGTTAATTGACCGCCCTCCTCGTACCCGACATATCCCGGAGGCGCACCGACCAGTCTTGATACACTGAATTTCTCCATGTATTCTGACATATCGATTCTGACCATTGACCTCTCGTCATCAAAAAGATTCTCCGCTAAAGCCTTTGCAAGTTCAGTTTTTCCCACTCCGGTCGGCCCGAGAAAGATGAATGAAGCAATCGGGCGATTAGGGTCTTTTAGCCCTGCTCTTGCCCGCAAAACAGCATCGGAAACAGCTTGCACCGCCTCGTCCTGTCCGATTAAACGCTCATGCAAATGATCTGCCAAGGCAAGCAGTTTAATTTTTTCACTTTGAATAAGTTTATTGACAGGAATGTGAGTCCAGCGGCTGACAATTGCGGCAATATCCTCCTCGCTTACCTCTTCTTTGAGTAATTTATTATCTCCTGAATTTTTCAAAGCCTCCTCAGCCGCGGCAATATCCTGCTCCAATTTCGGAATAATTCCGTGCTTAAGTTCGGCTGAACGCTCCAAGTTGTAATCTCTTTCAGCTTTTTCCAATTGAGTTTTGGCATTATCCAAGTTTTCTCTCAAATTTCTCAAGTCGGCAATTGCTTTTTTCTCATTTTCATATTTTGCACGCAGGACTTTGCCCTCTTCTTTGAGTTGAGCGGCCTCATTTTCCAGAGTTTGCCGTCTTTTTTTAGAGGCTTCATCTTTCTCTTTTTTGAGTCCGGCAATCTCGATTTCGAGCTGCATTACCCGACGCTCATTCTCGTCAAGTTCGATCGGAGAACTCTCAATTTCCGTACGCAGAACTGCTGCGGCTTCATCGACCAGGTCAATTGCTTTGTCAGGGAGAAATCTATCCGCAATGTATTTGTCAGAAAGCACCGCCGCCGCAATCAAAGCACTGTCACGCAACTTTACGCCATGGTGAATTTCATAACGCTCCTTAAGCCCTCGCAAAATAGAAATTGTATCTTCAATTGAGGGAGGATTGACTAAAACACTCTGAAATCTGCGTTCCAAAGCCGCATCTTTTTCAATGTATTTGCGATATTCATCCAGCGTGGTTGCTCCGACACAGTGTAATTCCCCTCTTGCCAACATCGGCTTAAGGAGATTTCCTGCATCCATAGACCCCTCGCTTGCCCCCGCCCCGACAACGGTGTGAAGTTCGTCAATGAACAAAATTATCTGCCCCTCTGCACTTGTTACCTCTTTTAAAACCGCTTTCAGACGCTCCTCAAATTCACCGCGATACTTCGCTCCGGCAATCAATGCCCCCATGTCCAATGCCAAAAGCCGACGATTTTTCAAACTCTCCGGGACATCTCCGCGGACAATACGACGGGCAAGCCCCTCGACAATGGCAGTTTTGCCTACTCCGGGTTCACCGATTAAAACGGGATTATTTTTAGTTCGGCGAGAGAGAATTTGAGTTACTCTGCGAATCTCCTCATCTCTGCCGATAACGGGGTCAATTTTGTCCTGCATTGCCAAAAGAGTTAAATCTTTGGCATACTTTTTCAATGCCTCAAATGTTCCCTCCGGGTCGGCTGATGTAACCCTTTGATTACCTCTGACGCTCTGCAAGGCTTGCAGCATTTTATCTTTATTAACCGCATATTCTGCAAAAACTTTTTCGGAAGAACTTCCGCCATTAAGCATGGCAAGCAGTAAATGCTCGACACTGACATATTCGTCGTGCATGGCGGCGGCTTCTTTCATTGCAGTTTGCAAAAGATTTGCAAATTCTTTTGACTGATAAAGCTCCGCCGCCCCGCTGACTTTCGGGAGTTTTGCGAGTTCATCGGTTACTTTTTTCTCAAAAAGTTGGGTGCTTAAGCCAAGTTTCTCGATGATCGAGGGTGTTAACCCGTCTGTTTGTTTAAGCAATGCAGCAAGCAAATGCAAATTAAGCAATTCAGAGTTTTGATATTCCTGTGCAATTGTTTGAGAAGCGAGCAACGCTTCTTTGCTTTTGTTGGTAAATTTTTCAATGTTCATAGTTTGCTCTCCTTTTTCAGTGATAAGTTGTTTTTTATTTTTAAGTAAGCAACTATCATTCCAAAATCTTAATATAAGATAGTCTTCCCTCAAAAAAATGCAAATCGAAAAGAGAAATTGAAAATAGTAATTTCTACTGCGACAAATTGACACAAAAAGTGCGACAATTTGGCACACTTTTAAGCAGCTTTGCGTGTCCGCTTAAATTCTATTTTTTGAATGAAAGCAAAAAAAACGGCTATTGCGAAAAAATCGCAACAGCCATTTCTAAATTATTGCTGATTAATTAGTTAGCAGCTTCAAATTCTTTCATGAACTTGATAAGAGCTTCAACGCCTTCAACCGGCATTGCATTGTAGATACTTGCACGGCAGCCGCCTACCAAACGGTGTCCTTTTAAGTCAGTCAAGCCGTTTGCACGAGCTTCGGCAACAAATTTAGCATCGAGTTCATCACTCGGAGTACGGAAAACAACGTTCATCAAACTGCGGCTATCTTTCTGTACCGGAGTATTGTAGAAACTGGTGCTATCCAAGTAGTCATAAAGCATAGCGGCTTTTTTCTCATTGATTTTTTCGATAGCAGCAATACCGCCGAGTTCCTTGAAGTAATCAGTTACAAGTGCAAGCATGTAAACTGAATAGGTCGGAGGTGTATTGAACATTGAACCATTTTCGAAGTAGGTGGTGTAACGGAGCATGGTCGGAACATTAGGTTGAACTCTCTCCATTAAATCCTTGCGGATAATTACCAAAGCAACACCGCTCGGGCCCAAATTCTTCTGTGCGCCTGCGTAGATCATACCGAAATCATTTACGTTGATAACTCTTGACATAATGTCACTTGACATATCAGAAATCAAGGGAGCGTCAGTTTTCGGGAAAGTACGATACTGAGTACCTGCAACTGTATTGTTGCTGGTGATGTGCAAATATGCCGCATTGTCAACTAAATTCCAAGTATCGAAAGCAGGAATGTGGTCATATTTTGACTCTTTGCTTGAGCAGCAGATATTTACGTTACCGAAAAGTTTAGCCTCTTTAGCGGCTTTAGCACCCCAAACACCGGTATCTGCATAGTTTGCAGTTCCGCCGTTGAGCAAGTTCATTGCGAGCATTGCAAACTGCATGCTGGCACCGCCCTGAACGAAAAGCACTGCATAGTCATCACTGATATTCATAAGTTCACGAACATTTGCTTCTGCACGTTGAATGATCGGCTCATAAAGTTTACCGCGGTGAGATAACTCCATAACTCCGCAACCTGAATCCTTGTAATTACAAAATTCAGCCTGAGCTCTCTCCATTACTTTTTTGGGAAGTACAGCCGGACCTGCACTGAAATTATAAACTGCCATATTCAAATCTCCTGTTGTTAAATTAAAAAAAATAATACAGCTACTATAATTTATCACAAAAATTGAAAATTTCAATCTTAATTCGATAAAAAAATATCTAAATTCACAAAAAAATACAACTTTGCCGCTTTTTTTCAATTTCAACTTGTATTTTAACATAATTGTTGTTAAATTACTGTATGATTAATTTATTGACAAACGAGAGAGGTGATATATGAAATTTGTCGGCGCACATGTAAGTGCTTCGGGAGGAGTCGAGAATGCTCCGTTAAATGCAGCGGCGATTGGGGCAAAGGCTTTTGCTCTTTTTACTAAAAATCAACGGCAATGGTTTGCTTCGGAACTGACGGAAAAAAATATTACAGAATTTAAAAAAAATTGTGCCGACTTGAATTATTCAGGTGATAAAATTTTAGCACATGACAGTTATTTGATTAACCTCGGCAATGCCGATGACACCAAGCGTAAGCAATCACTGGATTCTTTTATCGGTGAGGCAAAACGTTGTCAGCAACTGGGAATTAAACTCCTGAATTTCCACCCCGGCAGCCACCTGAAATTAATCAGTGAAAACGACTGCTTGAAACTCATTGCCGACGGGGTTAAAGTCGCCCTTGCCGAAGTACCTGATGTCACATTGGTCATCGAGAATACCGCAGGTCAGGGAAGCAATGTCGGTTACTCTTTTGAGCATTTGGCTCGACTTTTAGAATACATCGGCGATACCGATAGGGTTGGAATCTGCATTGATACTTGCCACGCCTATGCGGCAGGTTATGATTTGAAAACCCCTGAAAATTACGATTGGACCTTCAGGGAGTTTGAGCGTTTAATCGGCATTAAATACTTGAAAGGCATGCACTTAAATGATTCAAAAGGCACGCTTGGCAAGCATTTGGATCGCCACCACTCAATCGGCGAGGGAGAATTAGGATTTCAAGTTTTTGAGCGAATCATGCAGGATGAACGGTTTGATAATATTCCACTGATTTTGGAAACGATTGATGAATCCAAGTGGGCGGAAGAGATAAAACTTCTTTATTCCTATCAAAAATAGTTTTTAATCAACTGCAAAATAGATTGAAAAACTCAAATTCTGTGTTATATTATCAGGCAAAAGATTAGGAATATTTGACTATGAACAAAGAAAAATTACTGAAAACTTTAGAATCAATGGACATGCGTCCCGGACGCGGGCTGGGGCAGAATTTTTTGCAGGATAATAATCTATTGGAATATATTGTCAGAAGTTCCGGGATAAAGGAGGGCGACAAAATTTTGGAGACCGGACCGGGTTTCGGGGTTTTGACGGAACTTATGCTTGAAAAGGGGGCGGATGTTACTGCGATTGAATACGATCACCGCTTGGCGGATTATCTGCGAAAAAACTTCGGTAGTGATAACTTCAATTTGATCGAATCCGATGCCTGCAAAGTCGATTTGGACGAATTGACTGCATCATTCGGCGATTATTACGCCGTTGCTAATTTGCCGTACGCCATAAGCAGTGTCTTTATCGCTCGGCTTCTCGAAGTTAATAATCCTCCGAAGCGAATGGTTTTCATGCTTCAAAAAGAGATGGGACAACGCCTTGCCGCAGTACCGGGGATAAAAAATTACGGGTCATTGAGTGTCCGTACCCAACTGCTTTACGATGTTAAAATTTTGCGGATTGTGCCGCCTGAAGTTTTTTATCCGCCGCCGAAAGTTGATTCAGCGATTGTCTCATTTGAGCTGAAAAGCGAACTGCCGAGCCCCAAATTAATTAAGCACTTATCCAAATTGGTCAAGCATGCCTTTGAACAACGCAGAAAGCAGATGGGCAAAGTTTTGGGCAAAATTTACGGTAGAGAGAAAATCGAAAGTGCCTTTGCCGAACTCAATATGCCATTGGAAATTCGTCCTGACAAATTGACGGTTGATGATTTTATTAAACTTACTGAAGCATTATTTATGCAATAAAAAGTAATTTTTAGGCTTTTTTGCTTGATATTTACCGATTTTGAATTTACATTATGTAGGAACTAAAAGAGTATCGGGGAAAATGTTTTATGGAAAAATCTGCTAAAATTTTGCGGCTGGGTACTGCCGGAATGCGTGGAATGGTCGGAAATGGCTTGGATCTTTCAAGCGTTTCTGATTTCGCCTGTGCCTTTGCAATGCTTTTTCAGTCCTGTGACAAGCCGATTTTGCTTGGGCGTGACAACCGTAAATCATCTCAAATGCTCTATAATTCTGTAATCTCCTCATTGTTGTCAATGGGGTTAAAAATTGTTGACGGCGGAATTTTACCTGCAGGGTGTTGTCACTTCATCATAAAAAAGTTTAATTATGCAGGCGGACTTTTAATTTCCGGTGGTCATCAGGATGCGAACTGGAATTCAATCATCCCCTTTAATGGCGACGGTGAATATTTTAACAGCAATGAACGGCGTGAGCTTTACGATATTTATCACAGCAAAATTTTTAATTACGTCTCCGTAAATGAACTCAAAAAAATCACGCCGATTAAGCAGTCTGAAATTGATTCTTATTTTGATTATCTGCGTGATTTTTTCGATACAGAGGCAATTCGGAAAGCTAATTTAAAGGTAATTTTTGATTGCTGTAATGGTTGCGGAAGTTTCTTTGTCGATAGGATCGGCGAAATTTTTAATTTAGAGGTAATTAAGGTTAATTCCGAGCGTGAGTGCGATATTCTCCCCCGAAATCCTGAACCGTCAGCAAAAACCGGGAAGTTTATTGCATCAGTTATCGAACAACTTGCAGGGGATATCGGGATTGTTTTTAATAGCGATGTCAGCCGCCTTGCCATAGTTACCGAGAATGGGCATGCGCTTTCGGAGGAGATGACCTTTCCGCTGGCGTTGGATTATATTTTGAGCAAAGACACTTCCGCGGAATACATTTGCACCAATATTTGCAGCAGTACGATGATTGATCGAATCGCCGAAAAATATCAGCGGAAAATTGAAAAAACTGCCGTCGGCGAAGCCAATATTATCGAAAAAATGCCGTTATTAAACTCATTTTTAGGTGGGGACGGTTCGGGGTCATTTGCTTACGGACGTGAGATTCCGGGATTTGACGGTTTTTACATGCTCGGCTTCTTTTTGGAGAAACTGGCAAAAACGAAGTGCCGAATATCCGAAAGTGCCGCGGCACTTCCGCAAACTTTCATTAAAAAAATGGAAATTCGAAGCGAAAAATTACATCGCTACTCCAAGTTGCGGAATTTCAAAAATTTATTTCAAAACTGTCAGGTGAGTGAATTAGACGGTATCAGATTTGACTTTGAGGACGGTTTTTTAAGTATCCGTTTTTCAAGTACGGACAAAATTATCCGCTTAATTTCAGAGTCATCGGACGAGAAAATTGCCGAAGAGCGAATGTGGTTCGCCAAAAATAGATTGGAGTTCTGATGAAAAAATTTATCCATAACCTAAAATTTTCAGAGAGCGGCGTCAGAGGTATTCTGGGGCAAGGTTTAACCCCGAAATTGGTTTGCAATTTGGCATCGGCTTTCGGTGATTACATGGGCGGCGGCAAAATAATTATCGGACGGGATACCAGAAGCAGCGGAGAAATGTTTGAAATGGCAGTCTGTTCAGGTTTGCTGGCGGTCGGATGTGAAGTGGTAAATTTAGGAATAGTTCCGACTCCGACATTGCAATTAATGGTTACACATTTGGGCGGCAAGGGCGGAATTGCGATTACTGCGAGCCACAATGGAATTGAGTTTAATGCATTGAAATTCATCGACGGCAGCGGTTGTTTTTTGGATCGAATTATGGCGGAGGAATTATTTGATATTTACAGTCAGGGCGAGTTCAATTTTGTTAAAGAATCGCTGTTAAGAAGCGTAGAAAAATTTGATAATGCATTTGAAATTCATACCGATAAAATTTTTAATTCCGACATTGATATTGAGGCAATCAGAAATCGCAAACTGCGAGTGGCATTAGATCCCTGCAATGGCGTCGGGGCAATTTACAGTGAAAAGTTTTTAAGAGAACTCGGATGCGAAGTTTTTGCAATAAACAGTGAAGCCGACGGCAATTTCAGACGAACTCCCGAACCCAATGGCGAATGCTTGAGAGAGTTGGCAGAAACTGTTAAAAAATTCTCTTGCGACATCGGTTTTGCCCAAGACCCTGACGGCGACCGCCTGACAATTGTGGATAATAATGGGCGAATTTTATCGCCGCATTACACTTTAGCTTTGGCGGTAGAACACTATCTTGAGCAGAGTGAGTGCGACAATGTGGTAATTAATTTCCAAACCGGCAAAATGGTGAGCGACATTATTAAATCTTACGGGTGCAATGTGGTTTATGCCAAAGTCGGCGAAATCAATTCCGTGGAAGCCATGCTTAAATCACATGCAGAAATCGGCGGTGAAGGCAATTGCGGCGGAGTAATTTACGGCAAAATTCATTACGGTCGTGACAGTTTTGCTGCAATGGCATTAATTTTGGAGATGTTAAGCGTTAATCAGGGGGCAACGATTGCGGAAATTGTCGGTCAACTCCCGAAGTATTACGGCTTCAATGATAAATTTAATATCGACCACTCAATGGCAAAAACGGTAATGGAGAAACTCTCACTGCACTTCAAAAATTACGACATTTCCCGATTTGACGGCTTAAAAATCGAATTTCCGACCGCTTGGATTGTGGTTCGCCCATCTAATACGGAACAAATTCTGCGGCTTCAAGTTGAGAGTGTAGATTTACAGGAAGCCCAAAAACTTTTTGAAGAACTTAAAATGCTGATAAATAAAATTATTGATAATGAATGAAACGAGGTAAAAATGGACGAAAAATCAATAAAAATACACTTTTTTGATATGGATCACACATTGATAAACAATGATTGTGATGTCAGTTGGAAAGAATTTTTAGTGGCAGAAAAAATCGCCCCCGAATCCGATTTGGAATTAGCTGATAAATTTTTTGATGATTATAATCGCGGAGAATTGGATTTTGACGAATTTATTCGTTTTCAACTCAATGAATTTATCGGCAAAACCCATGAGGAAATGACGGAAATTTGTCGCCGTCACTTTTTGAAAATAGTTAAACCTAAAATTTATAATTCTGCGATTAAACGCATTCAGGATTTGAAAAAAAATGGCTGTGAAGTCTATATTTTGACCTCAACAAATACTGTTATTGCTGAAAGTGTCGCCGAATTTTTCGGAGTTGACGGGCTTTGGGGGACGGAATTAAAAATTGACGAAAATGGCAAATTTGACGGAAAAATTGACGGAATATATGCCGCTCAAGCAGGAAAAGTGACGAAAGCAGAGGAATTTTGCCGACAGCGAGGAGTTGCTTTAAGCGATATGGCTTACTATGGCGACAGTATCAATGATGCAAATATTTTGCAGGCGGTCGGCAAAGCTTATGCGGTTAATCCTTCGGCAGCATTGCGGGAATTAGCAGAAAAAAACAATTGGGAAATTTTAGAATTTAAGTAATATAAACAAAAAAAAGAGAGGGTAACTATGTACGAAGCGGATAAAAATCGATATTTGGCAATGGAATATAATCGCTGTGGCAAAAGCGGTTTGGTTTTACCTAAAGTTTCATTGGGGTTGTGGCATAATTTCGGCAGCATTGATAATTTTGATAATGCTCAAGCAATGATTTTGCGAGCATTTGATTTAGGGATTATCCACTTTGATATTGCCAATAATTACGGGCCTCGTCCGGGCAGTGCCGAGGAGAATTTCGGCAAAATTTACTCCGAAAATTTGCAAAAATATCGTGATGAAATTATCGTTTCAAGCAAGGCAGGTTATCCGATGTGGGACGGACCGTACGGAGATTGGGGGTCTCGGAAGTCTTTGATTGCCAGCTGTGACCAAAGTCTGAAACGCACCAAGCTTGAATACTTTGATATTTTTTATCATCACCGACCCGATCCGGGAACTCCGATTGAGGAGTCGATGTTGGCACTTGACCAAATTGTACGAAGCGGCAAAGCTCTCTATGTCGGAATTTCAAATTACGATACAGAGGGAGCATTGCAGGCATTCAGTATTCTTAATGAATTAAAAACGCCGGGAGTAATTTATCAGGGTTCATTCAATATGCTTAACCGCAAACAGGAGAGTTCAGGTATGCTCGAATTGTTGCAGAAACTCGGCAAGGGAATGATCTGCTTCTCACCTTTGG
Source organism: Lentisphaeria bacterium (assembly GCA_017456285.1). Lineage (GTDB taxonomy): Bacteria > Verrucomicrobiota > Lentisphaeria > Victivallales > Victivallaceae > RGIG5270. The sequence goes on along the minus strand of JAFTJQ010000003.1, from coordinate 23,311 downwards.
CACAGGGACTTTTAAGTTCAAAATACCTGAAAGGTATTCCCGATAATTCACGGGCAAGTCGTAATCAATTTTTGAAAATTGACAGCATTACCCCCGATTTGCTGGAGAAAATTTCTAAACTCAATGCGCTGGCCAAAAGACGTAATCAATCGCTGTCGCAAATGGCAATTTCATGGGTTTTAAGCAGAAACGGGGTTACTTCTGCACTTTTCGGAGCAAGCAGTTGTGAGCAGATTGAGGAGATTGCTTTAGCTGCCAAGCGAAGCAGTTTCTCCGATGATGAATACGAAGAAATTGATTCAGTAATTTTCAGCAAGTTCAAATACAGTAGATAATAATAGAAAGGATTAAATTAAAATTATGAAAAAATTATTTTTGTTTTTTGTCGGCATTGCAGCATGTCTGTTTTTTAGTTCATGTTCGACTATGGAAGATATTTTTAACGTAAATATCAGAAAACATGACCCAAAATTCACCATCGCAATCCACAATTACATTAAGTACCCGAGAGGGCTGGATTTGGAGAAAAATTTAACAAGTGTCGACGGCAAAAACATCGTAATTAACCGCCATCCGCTGATCAATTCTGCGATGATTGTCGATGCAATTGCTTTGCAGAGAGAAGACGATCCGCACAGTTACGATATTTCATTGAAGTTGAATCATACCGCTATGAAAATTTGGCTTCAGCTCTCTTATGATAATCACGCGAAACATGTAGTTTTGATTGACGATGCTTACTATTGCATGTTCACTCCTGATGACGGACATGACGAAGACAGCGAATGGGTTACATTAATCGGACCGTTTAATGAAGTTTTCGCCAACGGAATTGAAAAATTTGCCAAACGCAATTATCGAGAATTAAATCCGAGTCCGAGTGGTTTTTAACAATGAATTTAGAGGTTGAGCGAAAATTTTTGGTCAAGGATCGGTCGGTAATCGAGCGTGCCGAATCTTTTGACCGCATTGAGCAGGGATATTTTTTAAGTGAAAAAGGTATCTCAATCCGGGTACGTCTTAAAAACCAAAAGGCATTTCTCTGTATCAAAGGTCGAGTTGCAATAGACAATGGCATAATTCGTAATGAATTTGAGTATGAAATTCCTTATGCTGACGGGGAATTTATGCTTAATAAGTTTTGCAAGGAACGGACTGTCAAAAAAAATCGCTATTATCTTCGAGAAAATAATTTTCTCTGGGAGATTGATGTTTTTGCAGATCGGCATGAGCCTCTGATTATCGCTGAAGTAGAGTTGCCGAGTGAAAAAACTCTGCTAAAATTACCTGCTTGGGTCGGAGAGGAAGTTAGCGATGACCCGAAGTACACCAATCAATATCTGGCAAGCAATTGATGCATGGATGTATGGCGGCATAGTCCGTGCTTAATGTTCTAAAGCGAACAACAACCATAAGCATTGCAATTTTAAAACCTTGTGAAAAATGCGATAAAAATAATATGCACTTGGTATTTTCGACGGGGAGTGGGAAGTTATTTTAATTTAAAGATTGCGTCTTGTAATCCTTGTTGTGCCGCTAAACGATACCAATGAACAGCATTATATTCATTACGTTCAACTCCATAGCCGTATTCATAACAACGGCCAAGATTATATTGGGCATAAGCATATCCTTGAGCAGCGGACTTTTGATACCAATTATAAGCAGCAACTTGATCCATCGACACAAATTCGCCATTTTCGAACATTTCTCCCAATTTATTTTGGGCTTCGGCATTACCTGAATTTGCCATATTTTGAATAAAATTAAAATATTTTTCAGGCAATCCGAGAATATATTTATCGTTCAAAGAGTTGATGCTTAAATATTTTATTGCCTCTTTATTTCCTGATTCTGCCGCAAAATAAGCAAATCTTAAAGCCTCATAAAAATCAGCAACTTTTTTATTTTGGTAATATTTGGAAATTTCCCAATACCCATTTGCGTCCAAAGTAACAATTTCCGGTAATAAATTTGATGTTGATAATGGGGGTTCCAAAGATTTTCTGAACTCATCAATTTTAAATAAATTTTTTACTGCAATAGTTAGTGCGTTTTGAATATCTTCCTGAGTAATCTCTCTTTCGCCGATATATTCCTGGCTGAATGCTTGAAAATAGCGAGGTTGTTCATAGGTAAGTTTACCATTGATAATTGCCCCGGGTTCTCTAACTAAAACAATAATGCGATTTTCTAAATATTTACCGTTTTCACAATTTAATAATTGACTGTAAAAACTTAAAATTGTAAAAATTTTAATATTTTCAGGAACTTTATCTTGATAGTAATTTCCACATAAAATATTATTATAGTTATTTTGTTTAAAATGGGTGATTACTTCTGCCAATACTGCTTCATTAGCAAATGGAGAAATATCAATAATTGTTGAACAATCATAATCATTATTATTATCAGGATAAATCGGTATCGCAGTAAAAGTATCATAGATACAGCCGCTAACAAAAAATAACCAAAAAAAACAAAGCAATACAATATTCCTCATAATTAAGATGCCCCCATATCTATTTTAATTCCTTATCAAAACGAGAAACGCCTGCCTTTTGCTCTGCATTAGTAATCTCTTCTTGCAACTTATCTTGAGTCGCTTGCCAAATGTCTGCACTTTGTTGCATCATCGGCAGGTGAATAATATTCATTTTGGTATCATCTGATATGTTTACATCGAATATTGATAAAGCAACGCGATCTGAATTATGATAGCCTGTTAAAGCAATTTTGTGTTCTCCTTGAGGCAAATTCAATGGAATTATGTATAATTGCCCGGGGATATTTCGCCAATAACGACCATCTGCTGCGGGGTTCATCATGTATCCTATGAAATAGATTCCCAGTCCGCAGATATAACATGAGCCGCCTGCTCCTAATAAGCATATTCCAACCGTGGGACTGGAGTTTATGCAGGCTCCCCCTGCAATAATTAAGCCGGTTCCGGCGATAAAAAATATATTACTTGTAACTTCCATGCCTTTTTTGACTGCCGCCTTATTTGCTAAAACATTATCCATTAATCTTCCGCCTCTGGTGGTAGCCTGATAATCTAAGTCGCCTAAATTATTGGCAACCATAAAGGCGGATGAAGCATTTACTGCAAGGCTCATTGCAGTAAAAGGCAAACGACCGCAAATGATAGTTCTGTTTTCCTCGTACTCTCCGGTACAAGCAACTGTAGGTGCTTCTCCGACCCATACAACAAGCAGAGTGTTGGCGTTATTGTTTTGTAATTGAGAAAAGCAATTGTTTTCATGTCCATTGAAATTTCTATTGCCCATTGCTCCGAACATTGCTTGTAAATATTCTTGAGCCTCTGCTTCATAATTTAATTTTTGAGCAGCAAAATATCCCAAATAATGCAATAATGCATAATCATTAATGGCATCTTCTGAATTGGAATCTGCATCTGCGAGCAGCCCATTTTTAATTGCCCGTAAAGCATCTTCATAATTTTCTTGCTGAATGAAAGATAATGCCATTAATGCATAAAAAGTGGCTCGTTCATAAGAATCACCTTTGTACACTTTATTAATTTCACCATGCCAAATGCTTTGTGCTTTTTCCTCTGATTCCGCATCAAATAAAAGCTCTAAATCTTCATGCAAACGCATCATTAACTCATGAGCTTCTTCTTTTTTGCCATTCATTAAAAGTACGGATATTAATTCAAGTTGATACAGGGGGCGACTGACTGTCCTTTCAGTAATCAATGATCTTAATCGAGCTTCCGCATCATTGTATGAACCTCGTAAAAATTCTTCATGTGCGACTGCACTCATGTCTTCCATCGCTTTTAGGGCTTTTTCTGATTTATAAACAAAATCACTATCGTAACTATTGCAGCCGCCCCCAATAATTCCTGCCATGCAAGCAATAATAAACCACTGCAAGAATTTTTTCATCTTTTATTAATCTCCAAGGATAATTTGATAGCCCATAGCATTAACATTCGGGCAAGTAACCTTGTACGCATAGGTTTCGCCTCTGCTGATAACAATTTCCTGTTGATTGGTGGAATAAACTATCGGAGAATTTATGCTGTTTTCAAGATAAAAATTACTGCGAATTTTTAAGGTGATGCGTTCTGGAGCCTTTCTATCCCAGTTAGTCCAACTTACAGGACCTCTGTTGCGAATCCCCAACTCTACAACCATTTGCCCTGCCTCATTTTTTGAACTGCGTTCATATACAATTTCTACAAATTCGCTTAAAGAATATGAACCGAAAAGCGGAGCAAATTTTGCAGGACGGGTAAAAACAACAGTTCCTTCACTTGCCAAATCTGCATGAGAAGCACGATTAACATTATAAGTTGCCTGACAACCGCAGATTAAAACAACACAAATACCAACCAATAAATTTAAGCTATATTTCAACATTTTCTGATTCCTTATTGTTTATTTATATACTATGCCGCTTGAACTTATACGTTTTACTTCATAAGCATCTTCCCAGATTGTTTCTCCGGAATCAATTTCCACTAATTGAATAGTAACCATTAAATAATCAGTACCTGTTCCGTTTTTACGTTGATGCATACCATTAATTTCTCCTGAAATAATATAATCAGCAGAACCGCTATTGTCAGAAATTTTTCGATCAACCAAAATCATTTTTTCAAAAACAGCAGTTTTAGTTTTAGCATCAACCAGCATAATATTGAGACGCTTATTTACGTCCGGATTGTTTCTTAACTCCGGATTGTTTAAAATATTTTTTAAATGAGTTTCATATATAGCAATTTTATTTGTTGCCGGGGTTATGGTGGTACTTGAGATGTTTTCTCCGTGTTGGACTGTTGTTATCTGACTTGGCACGTTCCCATTTGCCATATCATTTACAATATACATTGATTGTCCGTTTTTTACCCGACTATCAACAACTTGAATGTATTCTGCCAAATTAATTATACCTTCAGTTTTCATTGTTTCAGGTATAAATTGACCGGTTAAATAATAATCCGCACCTTCGGTAATACCGGGCATTAAAAATTGAATTCTGCCGGCGGAGGAATTTACAATTTCAGACCGCAGCATTGCAGTAAAACTATCTGCATTCATATTAACTAAATTTGTATTTAATACAGGAATAACAGCAACTTTTATCGGGGTTGCTGCGACCGGAGATTTTGCTAAATCGGCTGCAATATTTTTTAAATTTTCTTGGAGTTGTGCGGCTTGACGATCTTTTAAAGCTGCGATGCGAGTTTTTTGAATTTTTTCATTATTATTTAAAAATCTTACTTGCCCTTTGCCATGACGATTTAATTCCAATACCAATCGTTTCATAAAAAGATTACTATCAATAAAAAACCTGCTGTTGTTTTTGAAATCTGCAATCTTAATTCTGGTTAAATCTGAAGCCTCTGCAATTTCAGGTAAAGCCAAAATTGACGGGGCCATTTGCGATGCAACGCTTCGAATATCTGCACTGGATATACCGCCTTGCAATGGATCTGCATCAGGAGAAATTTGATTGCTTGTTGTTACTTCAGGAGCTACGCAACCGTACAGAAACGTTAAAACTCCCACGCCAAAAAATGCCATAATTTTTTTCATAGAACACCTTTTATCTATTTGGTTAATTATAAAAAAAGAATCTGGAATTAAATATAATTGTTATTATTGTATTTGCAAGCAGAGAAAATATATTTTTTATAATTTTTTTATTGAGAAAAAACCATAAGCATTATTATTTAGGGGGATTTTGCGGTTTTGAAGTTGCATTTGGCTGTAGGGAATTTATATTAGAAGTGATAGAAAAGGAGGTTTCTATGTCAATAATTTTGCTGATAGCGGTTATTGTCGCTATAATTTTTATCACTGCCGTTTGGAAAATTCATCCGTTGCCGATTTTATTGTGCGGTGCATTCGTTTTCGGAGTCGGCAACAATAATGGTGTCGCCGAAACTCTGAATATGATTGCAAGCGGTTTCGGAAATACCATGAAAAGCATCGGCATTGTCATCATCCTCGGTACAATTATCGGCGTTTTTATGGAACAGCGTGGCGCCTTAAAGGTAATTGCCGAAAAAATTATCGGTCTCATCGGGCAAAAAAATACTCCTGCCGCTATGGCACTAATCGGTTATGTCGTTTCGATTTGCATTTTTTGCGATTCGGCTTTCATTATTTTAATCGGGTTATGGAAAAAAATCGGCACACTGGCAAAAATTCCTTTAGCAATCGGAGCAACCGCTTTAAGCATGGGCTTATTTGCTTCGCACTGCTTCATTCCGCCGACACCGGGCCCGCTGGCGGCGATGTCGATATTGGAGGCAGAATTCGGACTTGTGCTTTTTTTCGGAATGATTGCTGCAATCGGGGCGACATGTGCAGGATACTTTTTTGCTTGCGTTGCCGGGCGGAACGAAAAACTTGACGATACGGAAATTTCCGGTAATGACACTCAAAATGAGCAGTTTTTTAATCGCCATTGGAGCATTGCATTTTTGCCGATAATAATTCCGCTTTTTCTAATCGGTGCTAATTCGATTGTCAGTTTCGGCAAGGACAAGCTCCCTGCTGAATTGGTCAAATTAAGCAGTATTTTCGGAACTCCGATAATCGCTCTCGCAATCGGAGCGGTTTTAGCAATTTTCGTTATCGGTAAAAGTAATCACCGAGAGTTAACTGTCGATGGTTTGATGGGAAAATCAGTTGTCGAAGCGGCTAATATTCTGGTTATAACCGCAAGCGGAGGAGCATTCGGCGAAGTTCTGAAAAATGTTGATTTCACCACTTTTTTACCTCATAAAATTGGGAATTTAGGTGTTTTCGCCCTTTTGATACCCTTGATTTTTGCCGCAGTTTTGAAGATTGCCCAAGGGTCTTCGACTTTGGCGATTTTGACAGCGGCAAGTATTAGTCTGCCGTTATTGGATAGTTTGCATTTAAGTTCGGCGGTAATGCGGTCATTAACCTGCTGTGCGGTATGTTGCGGCGGAATGATATTTTCGCATACCAATGACAGTTATTTCTGGGTAGTAACGAAGTTTTCCGGTATGAGTGTGCGTCAGGGGTTAAAGCTGCAAAGTCTGGGTACATTGATTTCAGGAAGTGCTGCTGCACTTATAATTCTGCTCTTGGGCTTGTTTTTCGGTTGAATTTATTCCCCACACCCCATTTGCAAAAAACAGTTTTTCGTGTATATTAATTGAGTAATTAAAAAAGCACTGAAAGGAGTAGTTTATGGATAAGGAAGTTAAAAAAGTTGTTTGGCAGGGAAGTACCCAATTAGCACCCGTCCCCGCAGTTTTAATCGGTTGCGGCGGTTCATGCGGATACAAAAATAATTTAATCACTGTCGCTTGGGCAGGAATTATTAATTCCGATAAGCCGATGATGTCAATTTCAATCAGGCGAGAGAGGTATTCTTATAATATCATCAAGGAGACCAAAGAGTTTTCGTGCAATCTGCCGACTGCCGCTATGGCGGCGAAAGTGGATTATTGCGGAGTTGTTTCAGGTCGCAAGGTCGATAAATTCAAGGAAACCGGACTTACTGCTCTTGCCGGTAATAGCATTAAATCTCCGATTGTAGAGGAGTGTCCGTTGTCGCTTGAGTGCCAAGTTTTTGATGTAATTCCGCTGGGGTCACATGATCTGTTTTTAGCGGAAATAACCGCAATTCAAGTTTCTGAGGATTTTATATCTGAAAATAACAAACTCGATTTGGACAAAGAAAATTTGCTTGCTTATTGTCACGGGTCTTACTATAATCTCGGTGAAAAAATCGGTTCTTTCGGATTTTCCGTCAAAAAAAGCCATAAATAAATCCATAAAAATTATGAATTACTTGGTTTATTTTGAAAATTTTAATATCTTTGCTTTGATAGACGTAAAGTGAGTTGAACTCAAAAAAAGATGCGTGAGGTATTTTATCACACACTCTCGCACTTGCCGGGCTTTTTGAGGGTTAATCGTGTTTATACTTGACTTTGCCGCGGATGGCGAAGTCATCGCCGAGCGAAAAGTTTTCTACCTCGTCCAACGAAATTGATTCATCAAGTGAAATCGGATTTGCACCTCCGATCACCGGACGGCTGTCACGCCCGCCGAGAATTTTAGGTGCAATATGGAATTCGACAATATCTACTGCCTGATTTTTTAATGCAGAAGCAGCAAGTTCTCCGCCGCCCTCGATTAAAAGTGACATAACCCGTTCATCCGCAAGCTGATACAAGAAATCTTCCCAGTCGTCTGCACTATTTAATCGGACGATTTTCGGGGTGTCAAATGGGTAAATTTCTGCTAACTCCTTTTCACCTAATGAGTTAGATGCGACGTAACGCTTGAGCGGCACTCCCGAAAACGGAGTTCCGTCGTCATTTCTCGCAAAGAGGCTCGGTCTATCTTGGCGAATGGTATTTGCCCCGACCAAAATTGCTTGACTGCTTCGGCGAAGATATTGTACTCTCGCTCTGGCATTTTCGGAGGTAATCCACTTTGATTCGCCGTTATGGCAAGCAATTTTGCCATCCAAAGTCATTGCCATTTTGAGCGTAACCAACGGTAATCGGTCGGTGATATATTTGAAAAATCCTTCGTTAAGTTCGATACACTGTTTTTCAAGCACTCCGACTTTGACAATAATATCATTGTCCTCAAGGATTTTAACTGCTCGTCCTGCATGCACGGGATTGGGGTCTAAACAGCCGATTACAACACGGATGATACCGCTTTTGAGGATCAAGTCGGTACAGGGCGGAGTTTTTCCGTAAGTTGAGCATGGTTCGAGTGTCACATAGATGGTTGCACCCTTGCAATTCTCAATACCTGCATCATTAATCGCATTTACTTCGGCGTGGGCTTCGCCGTATTTCTGGTGATAACCAACTCCGATCACCTGTTCATTTTTTACCACGACGGCACCGACCATCGGATTCGGGGCGGTGAAGCCCATTCCATTGACGGCATTGTCCAATGCCAGCTGCATAAATTGTAAATCTTCGTCCATGAAACTACTCGTGCTTATCCCTTGCTGTCAAAAAGTGCTTGTGCATAAAAATCAGCGTTAAATTCCTGCAAATCTTCCGGCTGTTCGCCTAAACCTGCATAGAAACAGGGGAGGTCAAACTCCTGCTTCAAAGCAACAGCCATACCGCCTCGTCCTGATCCATCAAGTTTGGTCAAAACGATACCGGTTAATTCGCAGCAGGCAGAGAAATTTTTTGCCTGATTCAAGACATTTGAGCCGATACTTGCATCGACAGTTAACCAGACTTCATGCGGAGCATCGGGATAGACCTTCTGAATTGTACGTTTAATTTTAGCCAGTTCGTCCATCAGATTTTTCTGATTATGCTGGCGTCCGGCGGTGTCGATCAATAGATAATCTGCGTTGCGGCTTAATGCGGCTTGAGTTGCATCAAATGCCACACTTGCAGGGTCTGCACCTGCTTGAGATGAAACGATATCGACCTTGCTCCGCTCACTCCACAACAAAAGCTGCTCGCAAGCCGCCGCACGGAAGGTGTCGCAAGAGCCTAAAATAACCTTTTTTCCGCTTTTTTGAAGCAGATTTGCTAATTTGCCGATGGTAGTTGTTTTGCCTGAACCATTGACGCCGACAAAGAGAATTACCGTCGGCTTGCCTGCTTCGGCGACATTTACGGGGCGTTGATTTTTGCTCAAAATTCCTGATACGGTGTCACGGGCAACTTGATAAACATCCTCTGAACTTTTTATTTTGCCACGCTCATAACGGTCACGAATATCGGCAATTATTTTGGTACTGGCGGCAACTCCGAAGTCGTAGGATATGAGAGTATCCTCAAGCTCCTGAAATGTATCACTATTCCAATACTCCTCGCCACGCCCGAAAAGCATTCCGACAGTTCTGCCGATTTTGGTAGAACTTTTCTCCAGTCCACGCTTAAAAATTGAAAAAATAGAAGCCATAATTATTCAAGGTCCTATTATTTTTTTGCACCGGTACGACCGTCACGGTCAAGAGTGTCTTTGATACTATTCAAAATGCCGTTAATGAAGTTGCATGAACGCTCATTAGAGTAATCTCTGGCGATCGATACAGCCTCATTGATACTGACAATCGGCGGTACATCGAGGGCAAAAAGCATCTCATAAACTGCAATTCGGAGGATATTTCTCTCAACTACTGAAATTCTATCCCACTGCCAATTAGCGGCAAATTCACGAATTTTATCATCAATTACGTCGGCATTGAGGGCGACATTTACAATGAGTTCCTCTGCGGCTTCCTTGCTTTTTCTTGAGTAACGGTTATCGCTTAAATTGTGTTCATTTTTGAGCGATTCCTCGTAAAACTCTTCAAACTTACCGACATCGGGCAGCTCTGAAGCAATATCGCAGCTGAAAAGATATTGCATCGCTAATTCACGAGCTAATCTTTTGCTGTGCAGTTTAGTATTTTTTACTTCCAAATCTGATTCTTCAAACATTTTACTTGATAACCTTACTTAAGTTAGCCATTTCAATTGCGGCATTCATTGCATCCACACCCTTGTTGCCTGCTTTGGTACCACTGCGTTCGATAGCCTGTTCGATGTCTTCGGCGGTGATCATGCCGTAAGTTACGGGGGTACCTGATTCCAAACCGAGCTGGCAGAGTGATTTAGCTACTTCGCTATTGATGTATCCTGCATGCGGAGTAGCTCCTTGAATTACTACGCCGAGAGCGATGACGGCATCGAATTTGCCGGTTTGGAGGAGTTTTTTGACCGCAAAGGGGATCTCGTAAGAACCGGGGACATAGGCAACTGTAATATCTTCCAACTTACCGCCGTGACGGACAAAAGTATCTTTAGCACCCTCCAGCAAACGATTTACAAAGAAATCATTGAATCTGGCACAAACTGCACCGATTTTCAAGCCGTCAGCCTTGAAATTTCCCTCTAAAACAACAACATTACTTTTTTCCATTTTGTAGTCTCCTATCGTTAATTGTGCTGTCTAATTCACAGCATGGTTTATTTACTTAAATCCAGCATTGCCCGAATCGGCTTTGCGGCTTTTTCCATTATTTCCTTATCTAAAATAATCTCATTTTCCTCTTTTTCAAGTGCTTCGAGAACATTTTCGAGGCGGATGAGTTTCATGTGCGGGCAAACTGCTTCGCAGGAAATCGGGATAAACTTTTTATCCGGGTTTTCTTTCTCCAAGCGATGAAGAATGCCGATTTCAGTGACGATGATAAACTCTTTTTTGTCGGATTCTCTGACGTAAGTAAGAATTTTTCCCGTACTCAAAGCATGGTCGGCAAGTTCAACTAATTCCTTGCGTGACTCTGGGTGGATAAGCACTTCCGCATTCGGAAATTCGGCTTTGCGTTTCTTAAGAACTTCCACCGTAAGTCGGTCATGCACCGGACAGAAGCCGTCATAGAGGTACATATTGCTGTGATTTGTCTGCTCTTTGCAATAAGAACCCAAATTGCGGTCTGGAACAAAAATCACATGCTTGTCTTTGGGCAATGACGCAATAATTTTCAACGCATTTGAACTTGTCACGCACAAATCACACTCTGCTTTAGTCTCTGCCGTACTATTGACATAAGCAACTGTAATTGAATTGGGATATTCTTTTTTGATAGCTCTAAGTTGTTCTCCGTCAATCATTTCTGCCATTTCGCATGTTGCGTGAGCTACGGGAAGAATGACCTTTTTGTCAGGCGAGAGCATTTTGGCGGTTTCCGCCATAAATCGGACTCCGCAGAAGACAATTAAATCATTATCCGTATTGGCGGCTTTGATTGACAACTCCAGAGAGTCGCCGCAAAAATCTGCAATATCCTGAATTTCGCCCAGTTCGTAATTATGAGCGAGAATGATTGCATTTTTTGCTCTTTTGAGTTCATTAATCCGCTTGATTAATTCTTCTTGTGTCATAAAAAGAATCCTCCGATTTTTTATTGATTAACGCAATTCAACTTTCAAATCAGCAGCCAATTTAGCTCTGAGTTTGTCAAATGTCTTATTTACTTCATCATCAGTCAAGGTACGGTCGGCATTACGGAAAGTGAGTTTGTAAGCCATACTCTTTTTGCCTGCACCCAATTTGTCATCAACGAAGATGTCAAAAAGTTCGACCTTGTCCAAATTATCAAGTTTACACTTGCGGATGAAGTCGAGAACCGCTGCATTTTCGAGAGTTACGTCACAGCTGAATGCTACGTCACGGCTGGTCGCAGGGAACATGCTGAAGTGTTTGTACTCAAGTTTCGGACGAGTACCATTCAAAATCGCCTGTACGTCAAGTACGGCACTGTAAATGCTGCGAGAAGTTTTGAAGCCTTTGACCAAATCTTTATTGAGTTCACCGATGAATCCGGCACTTTTGCCATTGATAATCAATTCGGCACAAGCCCCTGCTGCGAAACGGCGATCTTCGGCTTTGACAAACTTGTAATTAGCAATTTTGCGAAGTTTCATCAATGAAGTTACGCACCCTTTAAGATCGTAAAAGTCATGGATTTCTTTCAGTTCTGCCGAGAAGCGTTCAGGATATTTCGCACCTGTCAGCATAATGCAGATTTCCATGCGTTCTTCGGGGTAAAGTTTCGGATTGGCACAGAAAACTTTGCCCGTTTCAAAAAGCTGTAAATCCAAGTTGCGACGTGAAATATTACGTTCAACGGTATTGAGCATCTCTCCGAAAAGCGACGGACGAAGTGCCGCAATTTCAGGTGAAAGCGGATTTTTTACCTTCAAAAGATCATCGGCAGTAAAGCGGCTGTCAAGCAAAGCTGATTTATCGCTGACGGTGCTGTAATGGTAGCACTCAAAAAGTCCGAGGCTGATCAAATCCTCACGGAGTTTCTGGATGGCGGCGTAACTGTCTTTGCGAATTGATGCACACATTTTGCCGGTAACCGGGATTACGGGAACATTGTCAAGTCCGTTGATTCGGGCAACTTCCTCTGCCAAATCGGCTTCATTTGCCAAATCCAAACGGAACAAGGGTGCGGTAACTACGCAGGAATTTGCATTGACATCGGCAACTTTGAGCTGAAGTTTGCGGAAAATTTCCACAATTCGCTCATTGCTGATTTCGATACCGAGCAACTTTTTAATTTTCTCAAAACGGCAGGGAATGACCTTCTCCGCCGGGCGTTCAACACTGACATCAATGAAATCACTTGCCAAGGTGCCGCCTGCAAGTTCCAAAATCAATTGAGCAGTTCTGTCGCTTGCGAGTTTGACCATATCGAAGTCAACTCCACGCTCATAGCGGTAACTTGAATCGCTGGTAATACCTAATTCACGGCTGCTGCTGCGGATATTTGAGGAGAAGAAAACCGCACATTCGATTAAAACGTTGGTGGTTTTTTCGGTTACACCTGAATCTTCACCGCCCATAATACCTGCCAAAACAACAGGTTTTTCCGCATCGGCGATAACTAAATGACGATTTTTGAGTTCAACTGTTTCGCCGTTAAGGAGTTCAAGTTTCTCGCCGTCAACTGCACGTCTGACGACAACTCTTTTCTCTGCAAGTTTATCCATATCAAAGACATGCAGCGGTTGACCGAGTTCCAAGAGAACGAAATTGCTGATGTCCACAATGTTATTAATCGGACGCAACCCGACAGCAGTTAAGCGATCTTTTAACCACTGCGGAGATTCGGCAACTTTAACATTTTTGATGACTCTGGCACTGTAACGGGGGCAAAGTTCCTGATCCATAACGGTAACCAAATTTGAAAAATCATCGGTAACTTGAGCTTCAGGCAATGTTACTTCGGGAAGTTTTGCCTCGCTGTTAATAATACATGCCACATCACGGGCGATTCCGTAATGAGATAACCAGTCGGGTCTGTTCGGAGTAACTTCGACGGTAATGCAGGTGTCTGCACCTAAAACTTCATTGAGCGGAGTTCCTGCTTTCAAGCTGTCATCGAGTTCCCACAAGCCTGAATGGTCATCATTAATTCCCAATTCTGCACTGCTGCACATCATTCCACAGGATTCAATACCGCGAAGTTTGCTTTTTTTGATGACGAAATCCTTGTCGCCGTCCTTAAAAACTGTGCCGATAGTTGCCAAAGGAATGGTTTTACCTGCATCGCAATTCGGTGCCCCGCAGACAATTTGGAGTTCTTCTGTGCCGTTAAAAACTTTGCAGACGGAGAGGGTGTCGGCATTAGGATGTTTCTCGCGAGAGATAATTTTGCCGACGATTACCCCTTTGGGGACAATCTCGGTTTTTTCAACTTCTTCGACTTCGATTCCGGCGCAAGTGAGTTTAGCGCACAACTCATCGACGTCACAATTTAATTCGATATAGTCACTTAAAAAATTTTTTGATACTTTCATTTTTTTCCTCTTTATTTTTTGCCGTCAGTTCATGATGACGGGTGTTTTTTTATTCTTCAATTCTGCAAAGTCTTTAATATCAACAGCTTAAAGACTTGGCGGAGTTGCAGAATATATAAACCAATCAAGCAAGGGCGACAAATTGCAAAGAAAATTCATCACGATCTTGCACTTTTGCCGGCCTTGCCGTATTTCCGCTCTCCGCAGCAACTATTTTTTTCTGAAAATAATGCGGGCTTTGGTCAAATCATAGGGGGACATCTCCAAAGTAACCTCATCTCCGGGGAGAATGCGAATGAAATTCAAACGCATTTTTCCGCTGATGTGAGCATTTACCGTGTGTCCGGTAGGCAATTCCACCTTGAACATTGTATTCGGAAGCAACTCCTTAACAACGCCGTCCACTTTGATTACATCGTCTTTTGCCATGTTAAAATCTCCGGTTGATTATCTGTTATTAATACCGTATGTTCGAAGTGAGCAGAGAGACTCTTGTCGCGAGTTCTGACTGTCCATTTATCAAAACGGTCAATTACGACCTTATCAGTTCCCAAATTCAGCATGGGTTCAATTGCTAAAACCATTCCCGGTTGCAATTTTATTCCTCTGCTGCCTCTGACATAATTCGGTACTTCCGGCGGTTCATGGAGTTTAGTTCCGCAACCGTGTCCTACGAGGTCACGCACGATACCGAAATTATGATTTTGAGCGACAGTTTGAATGGCTCTGCTGATGTCGGCAATATAGTTACCGCAAACTGCGGCGGCGATTCCTGCCATAAGCGACTCTTGGGTGTATTTTAAAAGCTCTTCGACCGCAATCGGCAGTTCTTCTTTCAAGCCGAAAGTAAATGCACTGTCGCCGATTCCGCCGTCAAGTGCCACACCGACATCAATACTTACAATGTCATCGCAACTTAAAATTCTATCAGCTCTGCCGATTCCGTGGACAACCTCTTCATTTACGGAAATGCAGATGTGTCCCGGGAATCCGCCGTAGCCTAAAAATGCACTGCGACCGCCGGTTTCCGCAATTAAAGCCGCTGCCAGCTGATCAACTTCGAGCGTACTCATCCCCGCACAAACTCTGCGGACAAGCTCATCTCTGACATAAGCTGTCGCCTGTGCCGCCAAGCGGATTTTTTCAATCTCTTTCGGGGTATGAATAACAAACGGTTTTGCCATAACTAAAACAACTCTTTTTTCAGAACGTCCATAGACTGTTCGCTGGTTAAATTATTAAGCTCAATCATTTTGCCTGAAGCACGGTAGTAATCGATTACTGCCTGGGTTTGAGCATAGAATACCTTTAAGCGGTTGGTTGCAGTTTCGAGTGAATCGTCTGCACGTTGGATAAGTTCACCCTGACATTTGTCGCAAACTCCCTCAACTTGAGGTTTCATGCTGAGTTTATTGAAGACCGCACCGCATGCTTTGCAGGTCAAGCGAGAGGTCAAACGCTCCAAAAGCACCTGATCGGGAACGTTGAAGAAAATTACCGCATCAAGTTCCATTCCCAAATCTGCCAAAACTTTGCCGAGCAATTCAGCCTGATTAACTGTACGGGGGAACCCGTCCAAAATAAAACCGTTTTTGCAATCATCTTTAGCAAGGCGTTCACGAACCATGCCGACGACAATATCATCAGATACCAAGCCGCCGCTTTTCATAATTTCGCTTGCCTGCACGCCCAAGGGAGTACCGCGTTTGATTTCATCACGGAGGATGTCACCGGTTGAGATGTGGGCGAGAGTTACCTCTTTGAGAAGCATTCCGGAAATAGTTCCTTTACCTGAACCGGGAGCTCCTACGAAAATTAAGTTTTTCTTTTTCATTTTTGCACCTTTTAATTTTATAAATTATTGATTAAATCATTATAAGAAACAACTTGCTGTTCGCCGTTCTCCATATTTTTGACAGCGGCAGTACCTGCATTAAGTTCATCGAGGCCTCTGATAATCACCTTTGCCGCCCCGAAGTTATTGGCACTTCTCATTTGTGCTTTCATGGATTTAGGTTCGACTTCCAAAGCGACTTTAAGACCTTTTTTACGCAAAATTCCGGCAAGTTCGATATTGGCAATTCGAGCCTCATCACCGAGACCGACGAGGAAAATTTTATCTTCCGCATCGGCTTGAACTTTTGGCACGCCAAGTATCTCCTGAACCATCATCAATCGCTCAATTCCTGCCGCAAATCCTACCCCCTGCAGCGGTCGATTCTGACCGGGGAGATAGAGTTCATATCTGCCGCCGCCGGCAATGGCGATCTGCTCACCCAAACTGTGGTGAGAGAGTTCAAAAACCGTATGCACATAGTAGTCCAAACCTCTGACGAGAAGCGGATCAATTTCATACTTAATTTTCAGCATATCCAAAGTTTTGCAGACAGTCTCAAAATATTTTTTTGATTCGTCGCTGAAAAATTGCAGATAATCGGGAGCATCGGCAATGATTTTGCGACAATTATCCTGCTTGCAATCCAGAATACGCCAGATGTTTTTCTCCAAACGATTTTTGCAATCGTCGCACATATCGTCAATATGTTCAGAGAAATATTTACGCAAAGCATTACCTGATTCGACGCGGTCGCTCATGATTCCGCGAGTGTTGATTTTGATTGTAACGTCAGTTAAGCCGATCTCCTCAAGGAAGTGGGATAGCATGGCGATACACTCTGCATCAAGTTCCGGAGCGATTTTGCCGACATTTTCAACTCCGATTTGGTGGAATTGTCTTCTTCTGCCGGCGGAGGGACGCTCCCCTCTGAACATCGGACCGTGGTAGAAAACTCTCTGCTCAACCCCATTCATCACATCGGTATTGAGCAATGCACGCATAACTCCGGCAGTTCCTTCAGGACGCAGAGTTAAACTCCGACCGCCTCTATCTTCAAAAGTGTACATCTCTTTTTGCACAACTTCAGTTTGATCGCCGAGACCTCTTTGAAAAACTTCGGTGTACTCAAATATCGGAGTTCGCAACTCCCCGTATCCGTAACGGGAAAAAATTTCCGCTCCGCAATTTTCGATTCTTTTATAGCCGGCACTCTCTTCGGGAAAAATATCCGCAGTACCGGGAACCGGTGAAAATTTTGCCATTTTTTACTTCTTTCCAAACTCTTTTATGAAAAAAGTCATTACCCAACAGCCGATAGTGCCGTTTTGCAATGACCAGAAAGTCAATTAAAGTCTCAAATTACTTGATTTTTGACGGATTTAACTTTTCAACAGCTTCTTTAAGTTCCTTGCCTGCGCGGAATTTAACAACTGCACGCTCGGGGATAACAACTTCATTAGCAGGTTTGTTCGGGTTGCGGCCTTTGCGGCTCTTGCGAACTTTTACCTCAAAAACTCCGAAATTACGAAGTTCGATAGTATTGCCGGCCATCAAGTCTGCTGCGATAAAATCCAAAGTACACTGAACAACTTCTGCAACATCGCTCTGAATAAAACCTGTTTCGTCTGCGATTTTTACAACTAAATCTCTTTTTGTCATTTTTCAATCCTTCCTTAAATTATAACTGACATAGTCTTAATTTTTCTTTTTCGTTTTTTTGATAAACTTCGCAAATCAAAAAATTTGCATTTATATAATTTACCCCACATATCCCATATAGTCAACATGTTAAACAAATTTTTTTGAAAAATTTTTTTGAAAAATATTTTTTTTTGCACTTGCATTTTTGAAAAAATGGTATATATTTATTAGAAATATAGTTATTTTATTGACTGCATATCGCTATTTCCACCGCTCGTGCGTCAATCAACTATATAACGTTAATCACCCCGAATGTGTGTGCAAAAAAAGATGGCAGAAAAAAGTGGGGAAGGAACCGAAAGTTTTCCGCCGGAACTGCCGAAAGTGGGGCGTCAGGGTAAAAAATGGCGACTGCTTGAGTGCATTACATCGTTTTGCGGGTGGGGTTTATTAGACAGGAAACAAATAGTCTGAAGCTGTTAATTAATGCTATCAATAATTTATAGCAACAGCGGTCAGGCGACTTGAATTACAAAAAAGAAACGAGCGGGCTCGGTGTGAAAATAATTGATGAAATGCCAAAAGCCTTCAGTATCTTTTTATTATTCAAGCTATAGCGATCCGAAAGGGGATTCCTATGAAAGTTAGAGCATCAGTAAAACGCAGATGCGAATATTGTCAAATCGTTAAGCGTAATGGTGTGGTCAGGGTTATCTGCTCTCGCGATGCCCGTCACAAACAGAGACAAGGTTAAAACTGGAAGGATAGAGAGATTATGCCACGTATCATTGGTGTTGATATTCCGGGAAACAAACGCATTGAATATGCTTTGCGTTACATTTACGGAATCGGTCCGGCAAAAGCTTTGGAAATCATCGAACGCGTTCAGATTCCGCGTGACTTGAAAGCCAAGGATTTAACTCCGGAATACATTTCTGCAATTACCGTAATTCTCCAGAACGACATTTTGGTCGAAGGTGATTTACGTCGTACCATTTCTGCAGATATCCGCCGCTTGCAACAGGTTAATTGCTATCGCGGTATTCGTCACAAAAGAGGACTGCCGGTGCACGGTCAGAGAACCAAAACAAATGCACGTACCAGAAAAGGTAAGAAAACGACAGTCGGTGCTATCCGCGATAAAACTCAACGTCGTTTGGCTGCAAAAGGCTAATTTTAGATGTGAATTCAAAAAAATTGCAGTTTAATACAAACAATTTTTAAGAATTAAGTTTTAAAGCATAAACATTATTAGGAAATTTATATTATGGCTGAAGAACTCGAAAAAATGAACGAAGTTGCTGAAACACCTGAAGCCGAAGTCGTAAAAGCTCAGCGTACCAAATCAGGTCGTCATGTGCCGTCCGGTATCGCTTTCGTGTTAGCAACCTTCAATAATACTAAAGTAACTATCACCGACTTGCACGGCAATGTTATCAGCTGGTCAACCGGTGGTAAAAACGGTTTCAAAGGTTCTCGCAAGAGTACCGCTTATGCAGCACAGGTTATCGCTACCGACGCTGCTAAAAAAGCTCAACTCCTCGGTTTGAAGGAAGTTGAAGTTAGAATCAAGGGCCCGGGTGCAGGTCGTGAATCTGCTGTTCGCGGTATCGCAGCTGCCGGAATTGAAGTAACTTCTATCAAAGATACTACTCCTGTTCCGCACAATGGTTGCCGTCCGCCGAAAAGACGTCGTGTCTGATTCTCCTTATTGTATATTTTTACAATTTTTAAATTGAAGTTTTTAATAACGTTGGAGGGATGAAATGACATCAACTATCGGATTCCCAATGCCGAAGTCAATTGTAATTGACGAAGAAACTGCAAGTAATACTTACTGCAAATTTACAGCTGCCCCGCTTCAGAGTGGATTCGGGCATACTCTCGGTAACTCATTACGCAGAGTTTTGCTCTCATCTATGGAAGGTGCCGCAGTCTGTGCGTTAAGAATTGACGGTGTAAAACATGAATTTGATTCATTAGAGCATGTGGTAGAGGATATCACCGAAATTGTTCTGAACTTGAAAAAAGTTTCTTTGAACTATACCGGCGATACCGTAAAAATTCTTGAAATTAAAAAGGACAAAGCAGGTACTGTTACTGCCGCTGATATTGTTAGCGACGGATCAGTAGAGGTTTTGAATCCCGACCAGGTCATCTGTACTTTGGACAAGAATTTCCCCTTCCGTGCTGAAATCGAAATCATGCGCGGCAAAGGTTATATTCCTGCTGAAAAAAGCAAAATTGCTCGCTCAATCGGTACTATTCCGGTTGACTGCCTCTTCAGTCCGGTAACCCGTGTCAACTATCAGGTCGGTTCTGCTCGCGTAGGCGAAGAAACTGAAATGGATAGCTTGGAAATGGAAATTTGGACTGACGGTCGTATCGCTCCCAAAGATGCTTTGGAAGCATCTGCAGCAATCTTGCGTGACCACTTGCAGATTTTTGTCGGCGGTCAGGTAGCAGAAAAAGACGTCATCTCAATGATGAAAGAAGACGAACTCAGACTTTACAAAGTTCTCGCTCAGGATGTCGAAGTCCTTGACTTGTCTGTCCGTGCTATGAACTGCTTGAATAGTGCTGATATCCGCATTGTCGGTGAGCTTTGCAGCAAATCAGAAAGCCGCATGCTCAAGTATCGCAACTTCGGTAAAAAATCATTGGATGAAATTAAAGAGAAAATCGAAAAAATCGGTTTGGGTCTCGGCATGACTTTCAGTGAAAATATCATGATTGCTCTTGATAAAGAATCTGAAAGACTCAGACTCAATAACGAGGAGAATAAATAATGCGTCATCGTGTACATACATTTAAAATCGGTCGTACCGGTTCTCATCGCCGTGCTTTGTTGGCTAATATGGTCAGCAGCTTGTTTGAGCATGGTGAAATTACTACCACTTTGGTAAAAGCTAAAGAAGCAAGAATTTTTGCTGAAAGACTTATTACCTTGGGTAAATCAGGTACTTTGCACCATCGTCGTTTGGCAGTTGCCAGACTTCGCAATAAAGATATGGTTAAGAAGCTTTTTGATGAAATCGCACCTGCTTACGCTAAACGTCAGGGCGGTTACACTAGAATCATCAAAACCGGTCGCCGTCAGGGCGATGCAGCTGAAATGTGTATTTTCCAATTAGTTGAAAAAGACGCAGAATAAGTTGCCCGGGACAGGAAAAATTTCAGTGGGGCGTGAAGTGAAAACAAGATAAAATCGACTCACTGAAAAATTTTCCGAAACCCTATTACGAAAAATTTGAAAAACCTGAACTTATCACAAGTTTGGGTTTTTTCTTTTTTTATGAGAAAAGTTTTTGCCGAACAAGGACTTCTCTCATGGAAAACAGATTTAATAGAAGGAATTGAATAATTATGAAAAGTATCATTTTTTTAGCCGACGGTATGGCGGATGAGCCATTGGCGGAACTCGGCGGCATGACTCCGCTTGAATATGCCAACACCCCTAACATGGACAGTATTGCCCAAAATGGTTCAATGGGAAGTTTTTTGACACTCCCTGACGGGTTGCCTACTTCAAGTGATGTTGCGAATATGTCGGTTCTCGGGTTTATGCCGGAATACAACTACCCCGGACGCGGTCCGATTGAAGCAATCAGTCAAAAAATTGATTTGCAAGCAAATGATGTTGCTTGGCGTTGCAATATTGTAACTGTTGATGCCGACGGGGTTATGCTTGATTATTCAGCAGGTCATATTGACAATGAAATCTCACGGCAGTTGATTGCCGATTTGCAGGCGAAGTTCGGAGGAGATAAGGTAACTTTCTATCCCGGAGTGAGTTACAGAAATTTATTGGTTCTGCATGGTGAAGAATTCAGTAAAGATGTTGACTATTACAAGCCGGACTCTTCGCATGGAATTAATGAGAAAGAGTTGCCTTTGACTGCATTGAATGAAAAGGCGCAATATACAGTTGATTTTTTGAATAAACTTTGTGCAGAAGCGGCGGAATTTCTTACTAATCACCCATTGAATCAAAATCGAGAATTTCCTGCTAATCGCATTTGGCCCTGGAGTCCGGGGTATAAACCTGCTTTGCCGCCTTTTGTTGAAAAATATAATGGCAAAAAGGGAGCGATTATCAGTGCGGTGGATGTGATCAAAGGTATTGGAATTGCTTCAAATATGACAGTTATCGAAGTCGAGGGGGCGACAGGTTACATTGATACAAATTATGAAAACAAAGCTGCCGCCGCTATCGAGGCATTGAAAAGCCATGATTTCGTCTATATCCATGTTGAGGGGATAGATGAAGTCTCTCACTTGGGCAGTTTGGAATTGAAAATAAAGGCGATTGAGGATTTTGATAAACGCTTGGTAGGCAAGGTTTTAAGTGCTGTTGATTTGAGTAATGCGAGAGTTATGATTCTCCCTGATCATCCGGTTCCGATTAAATTGCGTCAACATACAACCACCCCGGTTCCATTTGCCATTTGCGGGTGTGGAATTGAAGTTGATTCAACTCCGGCTTATAACGAGAAAAATGCGGCAAGCGGTGCTTGCGGATTGCTTAAAAAAGACGAGTTAATGAAATTGGTTTTAGGTAATTAACTAATTTTGTGAGTGGTATTATCTATGCGGAGTCGTGTGATTTTTTTGCACGACTCTTGCTGTAAATTCTGAAAATAGTTAACTTTTTGGTAAAAAAGCAACTTTTTTGCAGAAAAAATCAATTCCCGACTGGAAATTTTTAAAAAACGGTATATATTAAAGTAATCTTGTAGAACGTAACGTAATTTTTGTGTTATCTACGAGGCTTGGTAGCCAAACGGTTAGGCAGCGGTCTGCAAAATCGCGAAAATCGGTTCGACTCCGATCCAGGCCTCCATTTTTTTTGCCTTTTTTTTGAGGGTTCTGCACCCTCAAACTCCCCAGTTAAAAAATTAAGAATGCATCCTCCGTCACCCAAAGTTATGGAGGACAGGGGAATTATAAATTATTGTAGGTGTCGCTCTTTTGGAGCGACGAAGTGCGAGCCTGACGGCTCGTAGACTGGATGCTTCGTCGCTTTCGCTCCTCTGCATGACGGTAGGTAATTTTTGCTGCGATGGTAGAGCAATTCCAAACTCGTCATTCAGAGCGAAGCGAAGAATCCAGAATTACAGCAGCGACCAACGCACTCGCGACCTGCCGACTGCAACTCCATGCGTTCATGCATTCATGCTTACATAACGGCTGTTTATTTCTTAAAAAATAGGTCATCAATAGCTTCACCCCCCAACGGATAATGTTCCTCATTATAGTCGTATTCATCAGCCGGGAGCGCCTCAATTTTGTAATAAACCTTTCGCTTCAGAGTTTCTGCAAATTGAGGCAATAATCCAATAGTATCAAAAGCATGATTGTGATAGAGTGCAATAAGTTTTTTCACTCCGAAAAAGTTAATATTTGCCGAAATTAATTTAAATGCCAATACTTCCTCATGATTACGGCAATCAAAAACTATAGTCTTTCCTTTGTAAGCTTCTCTCATCTCTTCTAAATTAGTAAGTCCTTGAGCGTAAAATTTT